>MFWN01000040.1:1243-5955 GCA_001786395.1 Candidatus Pacearchaeota archaeon RBG_13_36_9 | reverse complement strand
GAGAAATAAATAATTAACGAAACTGCTGAATTTACGCCACTAGTCACAGACTAGTGGAAATCTAAAGCATTATAATAAATTGGAACCAGTATGACAAAATAAATATTAAAGAGAAGTTAAGGAAAAAACTTAAGGAAGAATTAGAAAAGAAAGATTTTTTATCCAGCAAGAAATTTGAGATTATGGATAAAGAGATAGAAAAAGCACTGGTGTTTCTTAAACTGGATTGAGACTTCTAATTAAACTTTAATAAAGGTTTAGTTATATTAGCATGCGACCATAGTAGGTTTTAAATAATATTATAAGTTAGTTAAATTATGTGGGTAACAAAGATAAAGCTGCTGGATAAAGAGTGCATTTGGGCAACTCGCTGTAAACAATTCGATATTTATGACTACCAATATCCTCTTGGATTCTATAAAACAAAAAAAGGACTGGCTTTAATGCTTTACCATATTTTAGATGGAGAAGAAAAAAATATCAAGAGATATACTTTTGCTGTTAAGAAGGACAAAAGAATAGAAAAAATTGAAGTCAGGAAAAATTTCATGATTTCTCTTGCTGTGGAGAAGAGGACAAAAAAAGAGCTAAGGGCTTTTGAGGCTCTTTACAACGAAAAATTGATTTATGTAAAGCCAGGAATAAATTATCCAGATGGTACAGAAATTTGGGAAATTGCTTCTTTTGAAAGAGAAGACTTAGCAAAGTCAATTGATTTTATCGGAAAATACTATTCTGGAGAGCTCTTATTTTTAAAGGAGATTAAAGCCCCGAAGATTTTTATCCCAGAAATAATGCCTGAATTAACAGATAAGCAATATAATGCTTTTAAGACCGCCTCGCAACAGGGGTATTATGAGTTCCCAAGAAAAACTAATCTGCATAAACTAGCAAAAATAAGTGGAATTTCTAGACCCACCCTTGAAGAACATCTAAGAAAAGCTGAGATTAAGCTTTTAAGGTTTATGAAAGAGCTAATTCTAAAATAAGCCTACTATGGTAGGTTAAAATTTGAAAAGATTTTGAAAAACTATTCTATAGTAGTTAAGATGGGAACTGTATTGCAAGAATTAGGCCATGATGAAATAATTTTGTATTTTATCCATAAAGTTATAAGACCTAAGGAAAAAGCTAAGAACGAAGAAGAAAAAATAGATTTCTTTATAGTTAGGCCTGCAACTATCCCAAAAAAAGATATACAGTTTTGGAATGCAGAACATGATGAGTATACCAGCGCGTATAATTTATGTAAGAATCAACAAACAAGATTTATTCCAGAATGGGAAATAAAACAAACTCTTCCTAAAGAAGTTATAGAAAAAGCTAACAAAGAAAGCAGGTATTGGGAATGTGAATGGTATAAGAGTCTTACTGAGAGATTTGGAGATTTAAAAGGGTTTATAGACCGTTTAGAGTCTAAAGTAAGCGGGACATTCGAAAATGATTTTCCAGATATTTTGGGTGTTTCAAGAAGAGGACTGTGTCTTGGAGCAGAGATAAAATATGAAGGATTTGGTAGAAAATCCCTGCCCCAAATTAAAAATCATTGTAATGCCTGCTCAAAATTAAGAATTCCTTATTGTTTAGTAATTCCAAAAAATCCTTTTTATACAAAATTAAGTAAAACCTTTTTAAGAAAAGTTTTAGAAGAAAATCTAGAAATAAATCTTTATACATTCGTATTTAATATTCAAGGGGGAATTCCAAATTTAGACTCAATAAAATTTGAGAGATATGCTGGTTAAAATGAAAAAAACTGCGATTATAGTTGGGGCAAGTGCAGATATTGGAATTAAGATAGTAGAAAGCTTGAAAAAAAGAGACTGGAATGTCTATGGAACTTGTAATAAAAATAAAGAAAAATTAGAAAGACAGTTAGATAAATCAAATATTTTTAAGATAAACTTAAATTCTGAAAATTCAAGAAGAGAATTAGAAGAAATGGTTATAGGAATCTGGAGAAGAGAAAAAAGAGTAGATGCCGGTGTTTATGTCGCTGGATTATGGAATCCTTTTTTTAAGTTTATAGATGAGGACGAAGATAAAATAAAAGAAATGTGGAATGTAAATTATCATGGTGCATATTGGTTTTTTAGAGCATTAGTGCCTTGTATGATCCAAATAAAAAATGGAAGTTTTGTTTCTATTAGCTCAACAGCATGGACAAAAGGTTCGCCTCATGCTGAAACCTATGGAGCTACAAAAGCTGCATTAGCAAACCTGATGATTAGTTTATCTGAAGAATTAGCAAATTATGGGATAAGGGCTAATATTGTTTCTCCTGGGCCGACTAATACAAAAGCATTTAGACAATATTACCCTAATGATATGGATGTCAGTGAAATTATAAAAAATATACCTATAAATAAATTAGCAGAACCAGAAAATATTGCTAATTGTGTAGCTTACCTTATTGAAGATAAGTATGTAACAAGACAAAACATTATACTAGATGGCGCAAGTATGTTTTAGAAAGATTTTTACTTGCTCATTTCCTTAAGCTTTTTCAGGGTTTCTTCGAGCTCTTTGTCTGTTTTTCCAGAAGGTTTTCCAGCTGGCCTTCCGGCTGGCTTTCTAGACTGAATCTGCGGCATTGGCCTGCTTGGCTGTCCAGGGCGAGGAACTTGCTGCTGCCCTGGCCTTGGAGGCTGCTGTCCCGGACGCAAAGGCTGTCTTGGGATTATCATGCGCTGCATAGGTCTTCCTGGGACCTGTGATGGGAAAGTTGGTGGGAACCTCCTTCCAGGCGGACCTGGAGGCGGAGCCCCTCTTCCACGTTTCATTTTGTTCTGCATTTGGAAAATAAATGCCCTTAATCTATCTTTAAAAACTATTCCCAAAGCTACGAGTACTATTAAGCCTATTAACAAATATATCCACCAGTAACTTCTTCCAGGCGGGCTGTATTTGCAGCACACATCAGAAGAGCCTTCTTCACAGTCTAAAGATACTTCTGTTTCATCTTCATAACAGGAGCTTCTGCAGGTGTTATTTGCCTTTACACACTCAGGGTCTTCAACTGGCACAGGAACAGCACAGGTGCCTTTGCAGCATTTAGATGCAGAATCTGAAGCTGCTATATAGCTGCCAGAGCATTTTTCATCTCCTTCGCAAATCTCCCCGCCTTTTTCAGCGCAGGTTTCTTCTTGCGGCTCTACTTTGCAACAAATCATTCCCCTGCTCACCTCGCATGGCAGATTGACTGTATCTGAAGACTCGCACTTTGTCGAAGAAACGCAGAAATAATCAAAATCTTCACAATAATCTGTTGTTGTACCTTGGTCAGGGGTACTTATTGCTTTTGGCCAGACAGCATAAAGTATAAAGGCAGTATCTCTTACATTGCTTCTCCAGCAGCCATCTTCTCCCTGTACTTCAAGGAGATAGTCTTTTGTTAAAGTTGCCTGTTCTGCGTCAATTCCCTGCAAAGAAAGCATGGCAAGAGCAGTGTCATAAAACTGATGGTAAGGAGAGTCAGTTATTTTCCAGTAGTCACTAGCCTGCAGCTCAATAATATCTGAAAAAAATTCGTCGTATTCTGTTAAAATGTACAAGAAAGCTGAAGGGAAATATTTTTTATTTTCATCAGCCATTGCAATTAAATATGGAATATACGGAGATACATCGTTCCCTGTTTCTGCAAGCGCGATGGTTGCCCATAGGCTTCCTTCATAGTCGCATCCTGCGCCGAAGCATCGGGCATTAACTTTTTCCTCTGTTCTGCCCTGGGATGAGCCAAAATTAGTCTTGCTTGAAACATAAATCGTTGCGCCGGTTTTCTTCTTGTACAATAAGGCAGTTATAAAATCCTTATCACAGGATATTGTAAAGTTGTCTGTATAGCAGCTATCATCTATTTTCAACCAGTAACTTCCTGCGTCTACAGAAAGACAACTGCCAGCTGAACCACTCAGTTTTTTATCGCTTTTTACAGTTATTTCATAGGACCTGCTTTTATAAGTTATAGAGCATTTTGTCTCTTCTTGAGCGTCTATTTCCAGGTACCAAATTAGGTCCTTAGAAACTTCTGTACGGTTAAGCAGCCAGCTCTCTGCTTTGTCTGTATCTTTATTATTCCTTCTTAATGCCAGAACAGACAGTGCCGTGTCTCTTAAACTGCAGCCAGAGTCAGGCCAACACTCATCATCCTTGGATACATCTACTAATTCAGAGATACATTTTCCTGTGGCCATGGCAGTAAAAGTTTTCTCTTCAATAGACAATTGGTCGCATTTATCCTTAACAAGATTGTCAAGACAATCGTAGGCTTTTTCTACTTTTGTGTCGTTTGCAGCTGCAGCAAGACAGGCTGATAAGACTAATAATGCTCCTAGGAATATTATAATACCTTCTTTTTTCATGATTGGTTAAGGAAATCCCTATTTTTAATCCTTTCGCTTAGGCTTGGAGGGTTAATCTCGCTACTAAGTTTTTTTCTTGATTCGTGGGTGTTTGCCCATTTTGCATAAGCCTGCCAACCTTGAAAAATTTCGAGCGTTTTTTCCTTGGAAATCTCACCTTTTTTATATCTCTCAATTGTTTTTAGCATTCTTCTTATGTTCCTTTTTCTAACTAATTTATAACGCCAAAAATTTCTGAAGCCTACAAAATCTATGCCTCTTGAAAGAAAAATTATCCTTGATTTATCTGGATGCAATTCCAATTCTAAGCTTTTCTTCAAAAAATCGTTAATCTCCTCTTTCCAAATTTTC
>MFWN01000040.1:0-1210 GCA_001786395.1 Candidatus Pacearchaeota archaeon RBG_13_36_9 | reverse complement strand
AGTTATTTTTTAGGATTATTTCAATTAATCCTATGACTTTTTCATCTTCAATCTTTCTTTTCATTATGTTTATCAAAATTTCATGCTTGACCTCTTCAAAATAATGCCTTATATCTGCTTTAAGGCAGAAGGCTCCTTTAGTCCCATTTTTAGTGACTTTTCTCTTAAAGCAATCAAATCTTTTTATTGCAAATAAATTTCCCTTGCCTTTTCTATTGGCACAGGAATCATAAATAAATGCTTTATCAAAAATTGGCTCTATAACCCTAACAACAGCGTGATGAACAACCCTGTCACGAAAAGTGGATTTAGAAATTTTGCGGGTTTTTGGGTCTCGCAGAATGAAGGTTTTAAGTGGCAAGGGAGAGTAAGTTTGCTTTTTTAATTCGTAATGAAGCTTTAACAGGTTCTTAATTGACTCTTTTTCAAATTCAGTAACCTCTGGCTTTCTTGTTTTATGTTTTCTTGCCCCTCTCCAAGCAAGAATTAAATTAGAGAGATTGCAGATTTTAGAATAAATATTACTTTCTTCCATCTTTAAAAGAAGTCTTAGAAGCAGGGCTATTCCAGAAGCACAACCGTTCCTGTAGCTGCCATTGTCGTTGCAATTCAGGTTCAGCCTGTTGTCATCGAAGCCATTCAAAACGGGCACCAGTTGTGTAGCTGATTTACCACGCCAAAAATCTTGGATTATTTTTAGCGCCTCAACCCTGATTCAAGGGGTTCGCGAGATTCAAAAACTCATGAGAGTTTTCCACTGAATTTCCTCGAAGTAACTGCATTTATTTTCTTTGGATTCTGAAAATATCGAAAGAGGAAGCTCTGTATTTCATGACTTAAAATAAATCTAAATGATGTGCTAGTAAATCAGCGTGTAGCCCTAGCTTTTTGGTAGATACCCTTGCTAAGACATAATAAGAATAGAATAAACATTAATAAATCTTGCTCTAAATTTTTTTCGCAGCGCCCTAGGCGCTGTCGTATACCCCAGAAGCACAACCGTCCCTGTAGCCGCCAGCGCCGTTGCAACTCAGGATCAGCCAGTTGTCATCGAAGCCATCCAAAACAGGCACTCTTCTTTCCGGAATTGTAATTTTATTAACATCAACTTTCCACAAAGGTGCATAAGTTCTTCCAGAATCTATTCTCGCTTTTACCAGCATCTCTGCGCCTTCTCTTTCAAAAAAGGCAATTGCTGCTCCGTTGTTCT
>MFWN01000039.1 GCA_001786395.1 Candidatus Pacearchaeota archaeon RBG_13_36_9 | reverse complement strand
GGGGTTCAAAAGAGGGGCTAGCATTAAATAATTCGCTTTCAAAATATAGGCCGAGCCATCAAGCTCGGCTCTGCCTTTCGGAGATACTGATTCTTGCAAAATCTTTAAATAGCCTATTTAATTCTCTAATCTAATCCCATCATAGCTCAGTGGTAGAGCGTTCGGCTGTAGCATTTATGCTAAGGCGGATTTTTCCCAAGAGGGATAACATGAAACCCTATAAGCCGTACAGATCCCGAAAGATCCCCGGTTCGAGTCCGGGTGGTGGGATCGAGCGACTCTGCGAAACTAAAATCAAAAAGATTACAGTCGCAGGGTCGCGAGCTTTTTATTATTTCTAAATGACAACAAAAAGAAAGATTTAAAACTCCTGTTTTCTAGTTTTCTATGGAATCTAAAGAAGAATTAAAATGGACAAAAGTGAATCATTAGAACAAATGCTTGAAAGTGCTAAAAAATATGCTGAAGAAGGAGCGGTTACTATTATGGAGAGTTGTTTAATTTTAGCTAAAACATATGCTCAAAAAGCAGGAAAAGATATTTCTAGAGAGGTTGAGAGAATAAAACGAAGAGGATATAAAAAGGCAGTTCCTCTAGAGCTTGAAAGTGCTAAAAAATATGCTGAAGAAGGAGCGGTTACTATTATGGAGAGTTGTTTAATTTTAGCTAAAACATATGCTCAAAAAGCAGGAAAAGATATTTCTAGAGAGGTTGAGAGAATAGAACGAGGAGGATATAAAAAAGAATAATGAACCGAAGAAATTTTTTATCTTATGCAGCTTTTTCAGGAGATTCAGCAGTAATTTCTGCACTTACTGGCTGCAGAAATGATAAAGTTGAATCTGATAATGCTGAATCTGACATTGATGATAGACAGTAACAATTAGAGCTGGAATTAGCACAAATTCATGTTACCAAAGCATATGGGTAGAGCTATATAATCCAAAGGGAAGTCATCAAAGAGCTATTCAAGAATATGAAGCAGCTGCAGGCCTGCTGGACAAATCAAACCCCCTGCATAGAGACGAACTGTTCAGAGTTTATAGATATCTAAGAGATGCGTACAATCATAAAGGCAACACAGAAAAAAGTAAGGAAATATCTGAAAAATTGAGAAGTCTCTGAGTAGTCGCAAATTATGGGATTTTTATTATAAGAAGATAAAAAATAATTCTGATTAAAAATATAAATTAAACAAAAATAAAATTAGAAGAATAAGTCAAAGAGTAAAACTAAATTCTCTCTCTTTTTTCAATAGTATGCCCGCATTCAGAGCACTTCCATTTTTCAAAAACATCCTCTTTGTATGAAAAAGGCAGCAAATAGCCTTTCCCACATTTAGGGCATTTTGGAAAAATACAAGCTTTATTTTCAGTACTTTTTTCGCCTTCCATCCTAATAACCTCCTGCCAATAAGAGCGATAACTCGGTTTTTAAACCTTTTTAAGTTCAAAAACCCATTTTCACATTTCATCACTATTGAAAATATATAAGTAATAGTGTTACCTTATTGTATTGTCATGCTATGGCTATATTTGGAAAAACCAACAAGCCGACCGAAGCGACCAACTACCGACCATCAGGAATTCCTAAAAAATATCTGTGCACTGCTAAATACACTATAGAATATGAAACGCGGTATTTGATTCGGGAACTAATTTCTCCACTGAACGACCAGGATTTGAAGAGAGCAGTTATAGACATTTTTTTGAAAGACTTGGAATCTCCTGCGATAACAAAAAGGCTGGATAAAGAAGCTGAAAATGAACAGGACAGGAGAGAAAAAAGGCTCATTTATTTAAGAGGCAAGCTAGAAGATCTAGTAATAGAAGAACTGAAACAAACAGAAGCGCCAGCAAAAAAGTAGCGGATTAGAAATCCCCTAAAATATTGGGAATCCCAATAGAGATAACCGGATTAGGCCAACTTCAAAAAAACAAAAATTTAAAAAGCATTTTTGCTATTTAATTCAGGAGAAAAACTAAAAATGAAAAAGATATCAAAAGTGGAAGAAGAGCCTACAGAAGATGAAGGAGACGGCCTTGGCTCAGATGGAGAAGAAAAAGATAGTGGTTTTGATGAAGAATAAGAAGCCATAGGCTCATAGGCTCTTATAAGCTTTTAATTTTCTAGTTCTTTTTGTTTCTTTTTTAAAAAAATAAGCTGTAATATCAGCCAAACTCTAATATGGCAATATTGTTTTGTTCATCAATCTCTTTGATATGGTTGTCTGGATCTAAGACTATCCTTACAGTATTAGAATTCCTGTTGTTGAGCTTGGCATTATAAACAGAGAAAGTTATTCCTGCACCAAAATCTATATTGTCCAAAGAAAAGCTTTCGCCTTTTTCGTTATCGTCAAAAACTGCGAGCATGATATTCCTGGCCTCAATAACCCCTGAATTTTTAATGGTAGCATTAAAATTCAAATAGCGCCCGTGCTTTAAAGCCTGAACGCTTTCAAAATACAAATCAGGAAGATTTTCTTGGGTGTACATCTCCTTTAAATTCTTGATTATCGCCTCATCCAGTTTCTGTTCGCAGGACTCTAAGTAAGGGTACATCAGGCTGTTTTCATCCTGGGAATGCTCAAACCCAAATACGTGCATTAGTTCATGCAGCTCTACATTTGGCCAGTTGCATTCAAGCGAGCCGTGTGGATTTCCATACAATAAGACTATCCCTTTAGTAATCACATTATATCTTTTTGTCTGTATAATCTGCTCTGCCCCTCCCTCACCAGCCACAAAAAAGTTCCTCCCAGTTGTTCCCTCTACTTTCTTAGTGCACATAATCTCTATATTCGGCTCCACAGCGCTAGGATAAAATTCTATTTCAGCAACTTGCTCGTGAAGCAGCCTGAATGCTTCTGTCATTGCCGCTTTTTTATCAGCATCGCAGGCTTCTTCTATGCTATAAGATATCCTGTTATGGTTAAATTTCATGTTAGGATAAAACTGCTTGACATTATAGGACAAATTGTCAGTGCCAAACTTGGCGTCAGAAATGCTGGCGTTAGACAGCTGATATTCTGAAGGAGCATACTGGTATAGAAGATAGAGCAAAAAAGCCAAAAGCAGCAATAAAATGCCAAGTATAAAATACATCACCACATTCCCTTTTTTGCTTTCCATATAAAATCAGGGAAAGCAAAGTTTAAAAACATATTGAAACTCCTAAAAGTGTATCTAATTTGCTCTACTCGCATCGTGACGCGAGATAGAACATAAAGATACATCGTCACGATGCTCGTGTGGTGCAACGGCTCAACACTCAGCCCTGTCGCGGCTGCAATCCGGGTTCGATTCCCGGCACGGGCGTCCAGACATTTTGTCGAGTTTGGTGGGCACTCATTCTGTAACACAGGTTAGACACATTCCTTAAAAAGAATGGGTCCGGACTGACACAAGAATGAAAATAGACCCATACAACCACCAGGAAAAATACACCAAATGGCTTGAAGAAAACAGGCTAAGAATCAAAGGCATTTCCAGCCAAAACTCCGATATAATTCTCAGGTACCTCTTTGATATAGAAAGAGGCATTAATATTTCTGCTTCCAATGTTAGGGGCTCAAGAAGCTATGCCCGGCTTAATTCTCTTAAACTTAGGGTGGTAACCTTTGCTAAAAAATTTGAAGGGTTATATGACTTAGAAGACATTCCCCAGCTGAAGGAAAAAATGTCTAATTTCTCTTATAGAATAATTTACTATAGAACAATAAAAGAGTTCTTAAAAGAAATAAAAAAATTCAGCCCTCGAGACGTAATACCCCTGTTATTATGGATAAATAAGGAGACATGAAAGCTTAAATATTCAATTAAATTTATACAGGAGAAAGATTAAAGCAATTTAGAAAAGTGGATAGAAGCGGAGAAAATCCAAGCATTGAGTTTGTGGAGTTTGACTCTGAAGAAGGCGAGAAGCTACTGGATGAAATGGGAGAAGAATAAGAAAGATATAAAAACCTATGAACCGTACATGTTCGTATGTGGGTTGCTAAGTTCAGGATTAAGCATGATTGTATTCTTGGGAACAGATGTGAAAAATTTAATATAACTTTACAGGGAACTGCACATTCTGTTTTTAAGGAAAAAGGAAAGATAGTTACTTTATCAATGATTTATATGTCTGGGGATCCTAAGAATTTAGATAACTTCGTAAAAGACCTCTCTAAAGACAAACAGGTAGTTAAAGTAGAAAGGAGGGGCAGTATCTTTTTATTGCTTGAGAAAGCAAATAAAAAAGCAGTAAAATTCTATACCCCTAAAATTATTTTTATTAGGCCAGTAATTATGGATACTCGGGGCTATGAGACTTGGGAAATTGGAAGTTGGGAGAGAAGAGAAGTAGAAGATTTTATTAATAATGTTGAAAAAACAATGGAAAACTTTAAGCTTCTTAAGTTTAAGGAGATTGGTATAGATAATATTTATTTTCCTAAGCTTATGCCTGATTTGACTGGTAAGCAGAAAGAAGCGATTGAACTCGCAATTCAAAATGGGTATTATAAAAGTGTGAGAAAAACCAACCTAAGAAAATTAGCAAAATTAATGAACCTTTCACTTTCTACATATAATCAACATCTAAGAGCTGCAGAAGAAAAGCTAATCCCTAATCTTCTCTCATATTTTTCTTAAAGTTAATCATATTCGGGAAATTTATTCCAGCCGTACATGTTTGGTAAAAAATACTTCTAGCCCCTCGTTGTTACTCTTCTGTGATTAAATTTACGGGATAAAATAAAACATAAAAATGAAAGAACAAATTAAGAATAATGCTACAATAACTGGAAAATTTCATCAAAAGATGAAAAGGATACTCGCCGCACCTACAGAGTTGCTTGGAATTGAAAAGTTATTAAGAGAAATAGAAGAAGATAAACTCTTCCAAGATTTTATAAGAGAATTTGCTCAAGAATACCAGATTAGACCACTAGGGGCAGGATTTGATAGAGATTCTTATGGGATTCTGGCTCCAGACAAACATAGTTCAGTATACAAAACATACTTTCATGTTTGTCACTGGAATCAAAACGGTTGTGGAAGAAATTTGAGTATGGGCTTAGATTCTGAAAAGAGAGTACAGCCATTTTTCTTCGGAATAGCTGCCCCCTTATTGAGCAAGGAAGGGGAAGAATACGGAGCGTGTTATCCTGACTTTTTAGTAGACTCTGAAAAAGATGGATTTTACCTAACATTGTTAAATAAAGATTACGGAAGGAATGTCCCCTCATTTTCAAATGTGAAGGGAAGAGTTTTATTTAGAAATACCCCTTTTGCAGATGGAATAAGCTACGAAGATGCTAAGCAACAATTTCTAAAAGAAGTAAACTTATTTACAACACTTCCTTTTAAGGAACTAGATGTAAGAAATAAATATAAATATCAGTAGATATTACATAAATTCCTTCTCTTACAGGAACATCTTAAACTAGGAATTCTGGCAGAAGTAATAATTGAATGTAGTATACCGAAATTATTGCACCCCTACTTACAAAGGCACCTAACCGCAACTATAAAGGCAAATTCCTGATTTCTGGCTAAAATTAACCTATAT
>MFWN01000038.1 GCA_001786395.1 Candidatus Pacearchaeota archaeon RBG_13_36_9 | reverse complement strand
ATGTATTGTAAGGGGGCAGTTTAGTCCGGATTTACACTAATCACCTTCTTTTATTTTAATTTTTTTGTTTAGAACCATACCATTAAATTAGAAAACTATAAAAACTAAACTTATCTTTCTTTTAAATCAAAAAGTCGCTCTAGAATTGCGACTTTAGGATGCATGAAAATTCCTCGAAGGAATTTTCTGCACAGAAAATTCAAAAGAAAACAAGAAAAATTTTCTTGCTTCAAAGTTCAAAGAACTTTGAGAGTCATCAAAAACCAAAAGTTTTTGAGATGCTCGAAAACGGACTCGAGCATAAACAAACCGTTTTCGGCATGAAAAAAATAGAGGCAGTTGTTTTTAGTGCATTAATTGTTATTTTAAGCTGGCAAGCCAGCGCAATGGTTGGAGTGAGCCCGGGCATTTATGAGGTCGATTTTGAGCCAGGCTTAAAAGAGAGTTACTTATTCAGCTATATGTTTGATGACGGCGTTAAAGCATCTGTTTATGCTGAAGGAGACCTTGCAAAGTATGTGAAATTGAGCACTGACTCCTTAGTAGGGGGAGGCCAGGTTATTGCAACAGTTGAACTTCCTGACTATATAGAAGAACCAGGAAACCATAAGATATTCATAGGAGCAATGCAAAAAGCAGATGAAGGAGAAGGTATTGGAATGGCAGGGAATGTCAGGGGGGTTATTCTTGTTAAGGTGCCTTATCCTGGAAAATATGCTTCACTTAGTGAGTTTTATGTAGATAATGCAAACCAAGGCGAGCCTGTTAACCTTACCCTTGTAGTAAATAATCTGGGCAAAGAAGGGATTACTGTAAATGCATTTGTTGAAATTTTTGATGATTCAGATTCTTCTATTGAAATTGTCAATATAGGAAACGCTTATCTTGACTCCAAGGAAGAAAAGACATTCCGCAAACAACTTCAAACAACAAACTACAAGGCAGGAGACTACAGAGCCAAAGCTATAGTTAAATATGATGCAGGAGAGCTGACAAAAGAGCAAATATTCAGGCTAGGAACCCTTTATGTAGGAATTTCAAACTACACTGAGGAATTCCAGAGAGATAAACTCAATCAAATGGATATAGAAGTAGAAAGTTTCTGGAATAACCCTATAAGAGACGTTTATGGAGAGGTGCAAATTATCGGACATGACATTAAATTCCTGACTCCTTCTATAACCTTAAACCCCTGGAAGAAGCAACAGATTAGCGGTTTTTTTGATGCTTCAGAAATAAAAGAAAAAAATTTTCAGGCAAATATAACAATAAATTATGAGGGGGAAAAGACCAGTAAGATTGTGGAGCTGAAGTTCAAGAAAGAAACAGACTATGTTCTCTACGCGTTAGTCGGGGGAGGAGTATTCCTAGGAATACTAATAATCTCTCTGATAATTGCGATGGTTATTTTGCTTATTAGGATGAGAAAAAATGAAAAACCCTCTCCTAAACAACAATTTGAAAAAAATGACAGAAGAATTAAGTGAATCAGGTGCTTATTTAGGGGCTAAAAAGAGGAAAAGAATAAGTTATCTAATCCTCGCCGGGATAATTATCCTGGTTCTAGTTTCCATTTGGACTTTTAGGTTGAGGCCGATTGAAACCAGAGTCTTAGAAGTTAATTTTTCTGTTGGCTCCACCCCAGGCATAATTGTAGATGCAGACAAGCTATATTTCGGCAGGATTATACCTGGCGGATCAGTTGTAAGAGATATAAACATAGAAAATGGCTATGGCTGCCCTCTTAAGGTAAAAATTTCAGCAACACCTAATGTCAGAGATTATCTCTCTATCGACGAGGAATTTATTGTGGAACCTGGCAGCACTGTAAAAATACCCATCAATATAAATATCCCAGAAGATATGCCCTATGGAGACTATGCTGGAAAAATAAGATTTGACCTGGTAAAAGCATAAACATCAAATTTTTACATAAAGGTAACTTTTTTATATCTAGTTTTTGTTATTAATGCATGAAAAAAACCCTTTATTCACTTAATGGGTTTTTAGCCTCTCAAAAATTCAACTAAATATAAATAAAAATTTTTGATATGAAAAAAGAGAAATGGATTTTTATAATGTCAAAAGTGCTTCCTCGTATTCGCATTTTTGAACACAAGAAAATTGTACAAAACAATTTTCTGTGCCCGAAAACCAAAGGGTTTTCTTGGCATCCCAAAAACGAGCACATCATTTTTCTGATATTAATTTCTTTTATAGCATTAAACCTAATTAATATTTTAGTCCTCGTGTGGTTTTCTTCTACAGAACTTTCCAGGTTTACTGGAGAAGCAGACAATATGGGCCTGGTAGCAATCTATATTCAAGATTGGAAAAGGATAAACATCTCCAGCCCAGAGAATAAAACATACAATTTCAGCTTCGCATTAAATTATACCCTAAATTTGAACGCATCTGCAAATTTTCAGGCTGATAGCTGGTGGTATACTCTAATTGACAAAGGTAACGAGCTGGTTGTTGCGCAGGACGTTCCTTTTTCCCCAAACACCACTTTTAATGCGATCACTCGGGAAAATGGATTAATTGTTTTCGCTAATGACTCTTCAGGCAACATAGTAAACGAGAGCGTAGAATTCTTTGTTGCTGTGCCTTCTTCAGCACCTAAGATCCATTATATCTCACCAGACATTTTTGTCTGTGAAGGCAGCTACCTTTCTTACTTTTTCAATGTTACAGACTTGGATGAGCAAATTGCAACTCCTTCGATAAATCCCACTGCTCCTTCTAGTCCTTTTTATGTAGTCTTTTCCCGCACGATAAACAGCACAGTCAGAACTTATGAAATATTCTCCGGGATACTGGACAAAAGCGATTTAGGGCAGGCCAATATTGGCTCAAGGAGCTTTCTAGAAAATGTTTCTGTGAGTGACGGGCAATATTCTGACTATAATCAAACAAATATAACTGTAATAGAGATAAACAACGCCCCGGCGGTAAGTCCTATAGGAGTGCAGACTGTCTGGGGAAGTGGAGAAAATCGCACTTTTTATCATGAACTGGATGCAAATGATGCAGAGAGCGGGAATGTAAGCGGCTTAAATTTAACCTTGCAGCTGATTATAAGAAATTCGACAAACGAGCCAGCGTATCTTTTTAACATAACACCCATGGGAATTATAAACTTCACAGCCAATGAAAATCAGACCGGAGTCTATAGAGTGTGGATTTACGTTTATGATGACGGGCTAAAGAATTATCATCCCAACATAACAGATTACTGCAATCAACCCCCCACTAATAAAAGCTCAATGGTTAATTTCAGCATAACAATAACAAATGAAAACCGTCTGCCTTATATAACCTCTTACTATCCTCTTAATTTAAGCCTTGCAGCCTATGAAGGAGAAGCTGTCTATTTCAATGTTACCATGTTTGATCCTGACTGGACACTACTAGACAGTTATTGGTATTTTGATGACGCCCTCCTTAAATATGAATCGGGATTTGATAATGGCACTTTTTCTGAAATAAATTACACATTTAGCCATAGCAGCTCAGGAAATCACACAATAAGGGTTAATGTCACAGATGGAGACTTAACTAATTCTTACGACTCTTTTGTATGGAACCTATCTATTATCGATGTTCCAGTGCTTGAGACCTCCTTTCCTGGTGGAGAGGGCGGCGGAGCGCCGGGATTTTTATGCAGAGAAAAATGGGGGTGCTCGCAATGGAACGAATGCAAAAACGCAAAAGATAGCTTAGATAGATTTGCTCTTTCAAATGATCAATACCCTATTATAAAAGAAAACTGCGACATGAATTCTTGGCTTGGCACATACTGTGGATTCCAGATAAGAACCTGCAAGGATGCCAATAAATGCAACTCTACAGAAGAGAAGCCTTCTGAAATGCAAGCCTGCTATTACACAGAGAATCCAAATTGCGAGGATGGTATTAAAAACTGTCATGACGAGTCCTGCGAAATTTTGGTTGACTGCGGGGGGCCGTGCAAGCCGTGCCCAACCTGCTCTGACGGAATGCAAAATCAGGGGGAAGAAGGGGTTGACTGCGGGGGGCCTTGCAAGCAGTGCCAGGCAGAAAGACCGCTAACAAAAACACCGTTTAGATATTTTATGGTTGCCTTAATTATCTTGCTCCTTTTAATCGTGGTAATAATTTCACTAAAACACCTAAAAATGGAGAGGTTAAGAAAGCTGGAGAGTAGAAAGATTTAAATAGTTACTTTTGGTTATTATCGATAACTTATAGTAACCAAAAATGATGGGCAAAAAGAGGGTTTGGCTGTTCTTATGCGTATTTCTTGCAGTATTTCTAATCCTCACTAATATTTTATTAGGTCTAATGGAGCCCAGATTTTACATCAAAACTGCCGGAAAAGCAATCGATACTCCAAAAATTGGCATTAGCGGGAAAATCATTGAAGTACAAAGCCCTGAAAATATAACCTATAGCTTAGGGGATAAATATCATTACCTGATTAGCCTTGATGTTTCTGCAAACTTCGAGGTTAAGGATTGGAAATATGACCTTATTGATGCCAGGCACGAAAATACAATCAATAAAAACGCTCTTTTCACCCCTGGAAAAGAAATAGAAGTCTCGAGATGGGAAAATAAGCTCATTGTCCATGCCTTCGATGAACAGGGGGAGGTTGCTAATAAAACAGTTGAATTTTTTGTAGCCTCTCCAGACTCTTTCCCCCTTATAAACTACCTAAATTCCACAATTTATATCTGTGAAGGAGATTCGCTTGGATACAATTTTACAGTAAGCGACCCTGAAGAGGCGAGCAATAATGGTCCGATTGAAACAAGGATAGAACCACTGGCTCTATTTTATATCCTGCCTTGGCAGAAATGGCTATTGAATGGTCAAAAAAATGCAACTTTTCAAATATTCAGTGAAAAGCTGACCAAAGAGAATGCCGGCGGCGTGGATAATGGCTTCGCAACTTATAACCGAATAATACAAGTGAACGATGGGCGCTACTCTAGCCTAAATAAAACGGTTATAAGAGTAATAGAAATAAACAACGCTCCAGAAATTCATAGAATAGGAGTAAAAACGGAGGTTATGAAATGGAAAGGTGAGAACGCGCTTAGTTATAGCGCTAATGTTTTTGATAGAGAGGATGGTAACCAAGATTCTGGCAACCTCAAATTCACAATAGACTTTGGCGAAGAGGATCTGTTTGGGATAAGCCCAAATGGAGTAATGGAGTTCGTATTTAACGAGAACAATTTTGGAATATATAATATTACGGTATGCGCAAGCGATACTGGAATTGAAAATCCTGACTTAAATATAAAAGAGGTTTGTGGACAGACTGGAGGGGACCAAACGTCATGCACTAATTTCAGCCTGACAATAGCCAAGACTAATAATCCCCCGACAATTACTGACTTCTATCCTAAAGATTTGGAACTTGAGGCGAGCAGCGAAAGTAAATTTTATTTTAATATAACAATGTTTGATCCTGAAAAAACTGCTCCGGATGTTTATTGGTACGTTGATGAAAAAGAAGTTGAATATTACTCTGGAATAGACTCAATCGGGGGTTTTGCTCAACTCGTATACACTTTCGGATGCGGTGCTGACAGTCATTCTGTAAAGGCGCGCATTACAGACGGCTTAGCCAACGACACGATTGAATGGAAAGTCAAAGTCAATTCTATAAAATGTGAAAAAAGCCAAGAGGAATGCAGTGAAAAATGGTTCTGTGAAAACTGGAAAGTGTGCCAGAATTTAAAAAAGACACTGGGAGCAGGAATTTTATCAGATGCAGACTACCGAACAATACAGGATGGATGCGCTGCAAATAAGTGGCCAGAGGAGAATTGCGGATTTCAAATAAGGGGCTGCTCAGATATAAGCTCCTGCAACACCTCTTTTATCATGCCGGAAAAGCTACAAAGATGCTATTACACAGAGAATCCAAACTGCGAGGATGGGATTAAAAATTGCCATTCCAGAGACTGCGAATTTTTGACAGATTGCGGGGGGCCGTGCAAGCCGTGCCCAACCTGTTATGACGGAATGCAAAATCAGGGGGAAGAAGGGGTTGACTGCGGGGGGCCGTGTTATGTCTTATGCGAGAATGAAGAAAAACCGATAGTGAAAGCTAGAGCTCCCTTAAGTTACTTCCTGACAGCCCTAGTTATTATCTTATTTGTAATAATTGGATTAAAGATTGCCAAAATATCCCGGCTAAGAAAAGAAATTGAAATGGAGGTCAGCTAGACAATTTGGTAACTTTTGGTAACCGAAAGTTACCTATAAGAAACAAGATTTGAAAATGAACAAACCAGATAAAGCAAGCGTAGTCAAAATAGACCCCGCGCTTTTAAAGGAAGTAGAAGAAATAATAAACAAGGAAGAAAACAGGATTAGATTTGCCAATAAAAAGCAGTTTATCAACATTGCAGTTTATGATCTTTTGAACAAAATTAAAAATGAAAGTAAGAATGCTAAAAAAGAAAAATGAAGAAAAAATCAACAAAGAAGACAAAAATAAATACAATTTTAGCAATATTAATCCTAGCAGCTTACTTTTTAATGACAGAAGCATTAGCTACTAATTCTAGCTCTTCTGAACAGGCAAATTTAACCATATGGGCTGCTGGAGCCATTAAACAAAATTTGACTTATGGGACAATATACTCCAAAAACGCATCTTATTGGAATTTTTATTTTTATACTAATTTTACGAATTCCTCAAATTATCCGATTAATGAAACCAATGGCAACGGTAATTGCACAATAGAGTTCAATGAGAGTGAAACATGGACAAGCCCTTTGGGGATAGATTATGATGCAAATTCTTTTTTATGGCATAACAACAGGAGCTTTAATTACAAGGGGAATTTGAATTTTCATATAAACTGCACAAGCAACTTTGGTAATGTCTCTTTAGTCGACAATTTTATAATAGAAAATACAGCCCCTTTAATCACTAAGAATCCAAGCGGCTATATGGACACCCTTAGCTGCACTGAAGATACTCTTTGCACATATAATCTCTCTGCTCAAGTTACAGAAGATGACTATAATGATAGGGCTGTCTTGGTATTCGCTTCAAATACTACACTCACAACACTAACCAACTTTACATTCAGCTCTGGTGGCTGGCTTGAAATAAATAAAACTATAATGAGTCAGAATTCTAGCGAAAACTTACAATTTACTGTTACTGACAATGGAGGCGGGAGTGATATTTCTACCCTTCCAGTTTCAATAACTGCAGTAAATGATGCTCCTCGTTTTGTAGGATTAGAAAACTGGACCATAAACATGACTGAACCTTTCACAAAAACAGTAAATATAAGCGACGAAGAAAACGACACTGAATTTAGGCTGAATATAACCTTCCTCAGCTGCGCTACTGCAGAATGGTCAGACAGGAACAGCACTAACTGCACGCTGTTTACAAATTCCAGCTATACTTTCAACCCTGTTGCAGGCATACTTGTTATAAACTTCGACACTTCAAAGAATGATGTTGGCTCCTACCTAGTTAATTTCAGCGTGACAGACAACAGCACCCTGGGAGACAAAACAACCAGCGAGATTGTAAATATTACAGTCATGAATGTAAACCAAGCCCCTGTCTTTGCTTATATATGCAATAATGAAAGAAGTGCCACAGAGGATTCTGAATTCACCTGCTGGATTAATGCCACAGATACAGACGAGTTTTATAACCTAACCTTCTCAGCAAATTATTCCTGGTTCACGTTTAATGGAACTGAAACCAACTTTACAACCAAACCGTGCAACGGTTCAACAAACTACAGCGCTTCTGCGCTGGTTAATTTTACAGCCGGAGATTCTGCAGTCGGGAACTGGTTTGTAAACATAAGCGTAAAAGACATTGGAACAGGTTATGGTGCCCCGAAAATTAACTCTACAATAATAAGCTTCCTGGTTAACAATGTAGAAGATGCTGTTATTTTAAATACAATAGGCAATTATACTATCTACGAAAATTCTACTTTTTACATTAATGCCAGTGATGATGACCTGCTAGTACCGGACAAAAGCATAAAGAACGAAGTGCTGACTTTTGCCTCCAACACCAGCTGGATTTCTGTGACTTTTGACTCTAGCAGCTCCAATTATACAATTGCTAAGGTAATTGTAAATTACGATTTGGCAATTGCTACCTATGGAGGGGGCAATCATACAGTAAAAATAAATGTCAGCGATACAGGAGGCAACTCAGATGAAAAAACCTTTGTAATTGGTATTGGCAATGATACCTCTGCTCAGTGGAATTCTTCAATGAGCAATACTTTTATAATTTATGAGGGAAACAACACCTATCTTAACTTTTCCCAAAATGTTACTGACCCTGAAGGAAACCCGATAACTTTTTCCTATACAATCAGCAATGACTTCACTTCTTTCAGCCTCTCTTCCCTCGGGATAATAGACCTTACTCCAATTGATGAAGATGTAGGATTCCATAATGTCACTGTCAATGCCAGCGATGGAATGCTTAAAAGCCTGAAGTCCTTCAACTTTACAGTATATAATATTAACGACCTACCTTATCTGCAACCATTCCAATCGTCAGATGTTATTAACGCCTCTCTAAACTCTCAAGATAGTATAAGTTGTACAGAAGACAATGTCACGACAATATGGCTATGGGCCCAAGATGATGATTTTAGAATTCCCTTTGACCAGAAAAGTTTCTACAATGAAAGCCATATTTTAAGCCTTACAATACAGGGTATTAACACCACGCTGTTCAATTTCTCTTTTGAAGCTGGATTCCCTATAGGAAATTTAAGCAAATACAATGCGGCTTTTACCCCGAAAAAAGCAGATGTCGGGAGTTATAATATTACAATAAATATCACAGACAGAAGCAATGCAACTTACTCCATGAGCTTCAATTTAACTGTACTTTCTATCGACCACGACCCTATACTAATGAACCTAACCAATGCCAGCACTACTATTAACTCCCATTTTTATTACAGAATTAATGCAACTGATACAGAAGACGGAGACTCCACCCAACCTGGAAACAACAATTTCACATTTTCCTACGCATTTAATACAGGCAATAATATTTTTAATGAGACAACTTTTAATTCAACAACTGGAGAGATAAACCTTACTTTTAATTCAAGCCAGGGAGGGGGCTACCATATAAATATAACAGTAAATGACTCTTCGAACTCTCGCGATACCGAGGACTTTTGGATTTATATTTATGATGCTCCAAGTATAAATTACCCTCCTGCAAGCTACGAATATGAGATCTATGAAAATAACGCCTCCAATTTTACCTTTACCTTGAATGATTCTGTAGGAAATAACATTACTTACAAAATTTACATAGAAGATTCTAACGGCACGGACATTTTAAGATATAACGTCAGCTACTACGGAAATAACACTAATCTGACATGGGCATTCACCCCGAATTTCACAGATGAGACCTATGGAGCAAAAAGAAACATTACCCTAATCGCTTATCCCCTTAATTTTACTGAAATAAATGTGTCAAGAACCTGGAACCTCACAATAAACCATACAAATGCCCCTCTTAACTTTTATGATAATATAGACGATGAAGAAGCTACCTATGGCCTTACTTACACTATAAACCTAAGCGCTCATTTTTCAGATATTGACTATTCTGACTTCCGCTATAACCAGAGTGCGAACTTTACTGTTTGGAGCAATTCTTCTCCCAGCTCCATTTCCTGGAATGTCTCTTCTAACTGGATTTTAAGTTTATTCTCTGCAGTGGCGGCAACAGAATTGTTAACCATTAATGCCAGCGACCTAGAAAACGGGTCGAAGCTAACAAATACCACAAGCAATTCATTCCAAGTATCCTTTATGCCCCCGGAGGTAGTAGTGAATCCGAGTACCGGAGGCAGTGGAGGCGGCGGTGGAGCCAGTAATACCGTCCCGGTGGCCTTAAAAATAATCTTTCCAGATACTGTTAATGCGTTCAAGAAAGACCGAATAGAAATTCCAATCACCATTGAAAATACCGGCAGCATCAGCCTATACAAAATTAACCTTACTTCTTTATTCAAAAAGAATAATGAAACACTGAAAGACATTAAACTAAAGTTCAGCCAAAGCTATTTTGATTCTTTGGTAATTAAAGAAAAAAAGAATACCACCCTTACAGTGGAGGTGGATACACAAGATACTGGCAGTTATGAAATACTCATTAATGCAACATCTGAAAGCCCCAGATATAATGACTGGGGGATAATTCACCTTAATGTGAGGGAATCAAACAAGTCAGAGGTCATGGAAAAACTCTTGTTTACAGAAGAGTTCATAGCACAGAATCCTGAATGCATTGAAATCAAGGAAGTTGTAGATGAAGCCTGGGCACTTTACTACCAAGGAGAGTATGAAAATGCGTTGTCTAAGGCTAGAGAAGCTATTGACTCCTGTAGATATGCAATATCCCAGCCAGCAATTCCAAGAGTAGAAGAGACTATAAAAGAAAGGCTTTATAAATATTTAAGCGCGACATCCCTGATTTTGTTTGCTCTTTTGATAATTTACTATCTTTACAATAGATTTAGAATAAAGAGAGGATAACTTAGTCATGGAAAGTTTTTTAATACAAAGTAACTGTATAATGTTACAAAAAAGCGGTAAAAAATGGAAAAAATAGAATCAGTAAGAGAAAAAATAATCCTGGACTATTTGAAGAAGCACTATAAAGATTACCGGCTTGAGGATCTTAAGGAGAAAATAGTAAGCACAGGATATTCTGAAGAAGAAGCAGACAGTGCAATTAATTACTTGAGGCTAAAAAAGGACAGAATACCTAAAATTGAAGTTCCAGTCGCCTCAAAAAAAGCCGATGAACCAAGCGAAGCTGCTTATAAAGGCGAGAAAGAAGACGCAGTAGAAAAACCAAATGAAGGAGAAATTAAGGAATTTGCCAAGACAATAAATGAGATGAAAAAGCAGATAGGGGGAGTGATTATAGGGCAGGATAAAGTGGTGGACAGTTTAATCGGGGCTATCCTGTGCGATGGACACGTACTGCTTGAGGGAGTTCCAGGCATAGCCAAAACTCTGGCTATTAAGGCACTTGCCAAAGTCAGCGGATGCGAATCAAAAAGGATACAGTTCACAGTGGACTTGCTTCCTACAGATATTTTAGGCCTCACAGCCTACACTCCACAAAAAGGCTTTGAAATAGTCAAGGGACCAATTTTTGCGAACTTTCTTATTGCAGATGAGGTGAATAGAAGCCCTCCGAAAACCCAGTCAGCCCTCATTGAAGCCATGCAGGAAAAGCAAGTGACAATTGGAAGAGAGACATTCCCGCTTCCCCTGCCATTTTTTGTTATGGCTACTGAAAATCCCTTGGAGACTGGGGGAGTTTACACCCTGCCTGAAGCCCAAATAGACAGGTTCCTGTTTAAGATAATCATGGGCTATCCCAAAATTGAAGATGAAGGGATAATAATGTCGCAGAATACCACCCTGAAAAAATTTGAAAATTTTAAATTAGAAGCTGTGACTTCACCTGAAAAAATAATAGAAATGCAGGATTTAACCAAGAAAATTTACCTAAGCAAAAAGATAAAAGAATATATCCTAAATGTAATAGAGCTTACGAGGACTAAAGAAATAGAACATGGGAGTTACATTGAATGGGGGGCTTCTCCAAGAGCAACCATAGGCCTGTTTATAGCCAGCAAATCAAGAGCCCTAATGAATGGAAGAAACTTCGTTGTTCCCAAGGATGTCAAAGAAAGCGCCTACGAAATTTTAAGGCACAGAATCATCCTTTCCTATAAAGCGCGGGTTGAAGGAATTACCTCCGATAAGATAGTAGATGAGCTTTTAAAAAAGATTAAAGTTCCTTAATCCCTAAAAAAATGGAAAAAAAACTGAATCTGAATATTGCTACGAGCATAACTGACTTTGAAGAGTATATGAAAGAATTTGCCATACAAAGGGTTATTTATAGAGTAATCTTCAGGGGAAAGGGCCTCGAATTCGACAGCTACAGGCAATACACTCCAGACGATGACGCCGGAGATATAGACTGGAAAGCAAGCGTTAAGGCAAATCAAACCCTGATAAAACAATATATAGAGGAAAGAGACTTAAAAATAATGTTCCTGATAGATGTCAGCGATAACATGCTGTTCGGTTCTACGGAAAAGCTAAAATGTGAATATGCTGCAGAGTTGTGTTCGGCTCTGGGGCATCTGATACTAAATTACGGAGATAATATAGGTTTTATGTTATTCAGCGAAAAAATAACTGCACAAGCTCTCCCAAAAAAAGGAATGAGGCAATTTGATAATTTTATAGCTGAACTGAGCAATCCTGACAACTACGGCGGGCCCTCTGATGTTGAGAGGAAACTTAATTTTTTTTTGGACTACTTGGACAAATCAATAAATGCTGTTATTTTGGTGTCTGATTTCATAAACATTAAGGAAACTGCACTGGCAGCCTTCAATCTTTTTTCAAATAAATTTGAAACTATGGCTATAATGATTAGGGATCCTTTAGACAAAGAAATGCCTAAGTTGAAAGGGGAGATAGTTATCCAAGACCCCAACACCAAAAAACAGCTAATTATAGACCCGAGCATCCTAAGAAAATCCTACGAAAGAAACGCGCTTGAACATGAGCAAATGGTGAAAAAAATACTAAATGAAGCAGGCATAGACTTCTTAGACCTGACTACAGACAAACGTTTCGCTCCAAGCCTTTCTGAATTCTTAAAAGGAAGGGTGGAAAAAAGAAAATATATAACCTCCAGCCAATAAAATGTACTTTACATTCACTGACCCAAAATATTTGTTTCTCCTACTTGTTGTCCCCCTGATTGTATTTATTTACCTTCTAACCCTCAAAAGCATAAAGAAAAGGGCGCTGAAATTTGCTAACTTCGACGCCATAGCCCGAGTGCAGGGAGTAAGCTTTTTTTCAAGGGACATTGTCACAACAATCCTCAGTTCCATAATAGTTTTAGTGTTGGTGCTTTCTGTTTCTGGGCTCACCCTGCATAGGCAGGCTAGTGCCAGTTCTTTTTCTTTTGTAATAGCCATAGATGTTTCAAGGAGCATGGAAGCCAGGGATTTGCTGCCCACCAGGCTGGATGCTGCTAAAGAAACTGCAAAGGAGTTTGTAAATGCCGCTCCTTCAACAACTAAAATCGCAGTTATTTCTTTTTCAGGAAACTCCTACATCCACCAAAGCCTCACAGACAAAAAAGATATGGTTATCGATGCGCTGGACAGCGTGGAAATAAGTGCTATTGAAGGCACTGATCTTTACGAAGCTGTCGTAACTTCTTCTAACCTTTTAGTGGCAGAAGAAAGCAGGGCAATTGTCCTGTTAAGCGACGGGCAGGTTAATGTCGGGGAACTGGAGGATGCGATTAGATACGCAAACCAAAATGATATTATAATAAACACAATAGCAATTGGTACAAAAGAAGGCGGAGAAACAGTCTATGGTATTTCTAAATTAAACGAAGACACCATGAAAGCCCTTTCCTACAATACAGAAGGAGATTATTTCGACGCCCAGGATAAGCAATCCTTGCTAGACTCCATGGGCCAAATTTTAAAACTAGCTAAGAAAAAGGTTTCAATAGACTTATCCGGCTATTTGGTTCTCGTTTCCATTCTTCTTTTCGTTATCGAGTATATTCTTATCAGCTCCAGGTACCGCCTTTTGCCATTCTGATCTTACCTTTCTTAATTCTGGAATCCTTCCCCTCAGCCTTAACAGGAGAATCCTCAGCTTATATTTCCAGTTGATATGATTTATATCTACCCTCTTTACTAAATCTGGGAGTGGCTGAACTAAGGCAGATGCTGGCTGGATAGAAGGGGATGTATCTGATACTGGCTCTCTTGGAATTGCTGACAGGCTTTTAAAAATATTAAGAGACCCATTTTTCTTAAGAAGTATTTTGTCTTCTTCGCTTAGAATCCGGTTATTCTGCATTATTTTCTCGAGGAGAGAAAGAAGGAGAGCTATCTTTTCAGGGCTTATTTCATTTCCTGAGTAATTAAGCTCGGAAATAAGCTCGCAGAAATCTATGCATTCTGTTTTTCCGCTTTTTCTGAACTCCCCCAATAATTCCAGATACTCCAAGTTGTAGGGCAAATTGAATGCTTCCTTAAAAAATCCCCTTGCTATTATATTTGTCCTGTCAAGAATTTTTTCCGGAGAGCCCTTTGTTTCCCGAAGGTTTTTTAATTCCCGCTTGTAAAAAAGATTCCTGTCTCTTTTCTTAATCTCCAGCCTTATCCTGTAACTTTTTTCTATTATCCTCAAGATTACCACAATAAGAAGAAGGATGCCAATTACCAACACCAGGTCTATCATCTGTTGAAGCCCGATTACCAATGCATTAAGCTCTTCTGAAACACCCATTTTCATAAACAAGGCTGGAATAGTATAAAAACCTTTTCTAGAAAAGGTTTTATGCTAAGCAAACCCGATATCTTGACATTGCCCCTGCCAGGTTGCTTTCTCCTGCTCAGCAACCCCATTGACTATATTTGAAATTTCTAGATATTTCATAAAGGGGAAGTAGTATCATCTTCTGCTAAAAACACTCCTTCTTTATCTTTTGCAACAGCGACTGTAAATTGCTTATGTATACCCATTCCAATATAGTTCATTTTTATCTTACCTCCTTTCAATAATTAAATTGTTTAACATTCCAATGTTTAGTGGAAATTTTATCTTGACGTATGTCAGATAAAATTTTTGTTATCCTGCCAGCAGGCAGCTTTATTTGAAAGATGAAGAGAGCATTAGCAGGGTTAAGAAAGGAAGTTAAATTAACACACTAGCAAGGTTTTTATATTGGATTTTTCTAGCAATCCTATGCGGGGGTGCCGGAGAGGCCAAACGGGCAGGACTCAGATAAGAACCAAGGTTCTTAGATTCCTATAATACATAACTAGGAACTGGGCGCCAAACTTAAGGTCCTCCGAGAAAACTGGAGGAGGAGATATCCTGTGGCTTAGTGCCTGCGAAGGTTCGATTCCTTCCCCCCGCATACAAATCTTTAGAAAGATTTCATCAAACAGCTAAAGCTTAAGCCATCCATATGTCCGATGGCAGTCCCCTTCTTCCAGAATC
>MFWN01000037.1:14791-15042 GCA_001786395.1 Candidatus Pacearchaeota archaeon RBG_13_36_9 | reverse complement strand
TAGTTATATTATCGACGAGAAACTAGTATTTATACTTTTGCTAATTGCGACACAGCCTCTAAGGGGTGCAGTTTAATTTTTCTGACATTAATAAATTTACTGCATATAAAATCTCTTTACCAGTTAGTAAGACAAGATTTAAGGGATAATATGAGTGTTAGAATTAATTTTAATTGAGTTATCTTCTTAATTTTCTAATTAAACTATGAATCCCCAGCCAATTAGGAAACCAAAAATTAAACCTACCAATG
>MFWN01000037.1:3161-14753 GCA_001786395.1 Candidatus Pacearchaeota archaeon RBG_13_36_9 | reverse complement strand
AATCCACAATCTGTTTGTTGATTTATATAACAATCTATGTATGCTACAAAAAATAATAACCAAGGGGTGATAAATATAATTGCCTCTAAAAACCTAACGATTAAGACTAATTAACTTAACAGCTTATTAAATAGAAACCTTTAAATAGATGGTTACCTATTAGGTAACCATATAAACATCTAAAAAACAACAAAATGGCAACAGAAATACCTCAATATGGCTTAAAAGCATACGCTTTGTTTTTTGCAAAGCATAAAGATAAAGAAAGATTCAAACAATCAGAATTAGATTGGATAGTTGGGCAAAGTATGAAAAAGAAGATTTTTTCTTTATTATTAAGAGCCGGTTGGGTCAAAAAGCAATCAGATAATACTTATATCTGCATAAATCCAGAAATTATAATTAAAAGTTTATTGGAATTTAAGGTTCCTCAAATAATAAAAGAAGCTGAAAGAGACTATGCTTTTACTAACTTGTCTGCTGTAGAGATTTGGAGCGATTATTCTTATGTTCAAAGAGGAATAGAAAAATCACCTTATTTTATTAAAGTTTTAAAGAAAGATTTAAAATACTGGAAAAACTTCTTTAATAGCCATAATATCCCAAATTATGTTAATGAAGGAACTACAATAGGAGAATATATTATTTTAATTCCTGTTAGGAAATTAAGTTTTGTAGAAAAAGAAGGTTATAAAGTTGAAAGTTTAAAAGAAACGATCAAATTAGCAAAATTAAATGAAATGTATTTGTATGCTTACAATTACATAAAAAAGAAATATCAAAATGTTACAGCTTAGAGAAAAAGAGATTTTTGAAACTTTAAAGAAAATGAGTAAATTCAAATTTGTAATTATTGGGGGATACGCTGTAAATGCTTATACTTTTCCAAGATTTTCAGTTGATTGTGATATTGTAGTCAAAAACAAAGAGGAATTAAAAGAGATTGAAGAAACTCTAGTAAATTTTGGTTATGTAAAAGAAGAAAATAATAAAGATAAAACATCTTACTATGGGGATTTTTTAAGATTAGAGAAAGATTTAGGAGATAATATTAAAGTAAGTATAGACATTTTAATCAAAGAAGTTTTAGATAGGCAAACTAACGCCACTTTTTCTGCTGATTGGGTATTTGACAATTCAGAGGTAATAACCTTGAGAGGAAAAACAATCACAGAAGAATTAAAATTAAGAATAATAAATTTAGATGCTTTATTTGTCTTGAAATTTGTGAGCGGTCGTTTGACAGACATAAGAGATATTTTTATGTTAGCTCCAAACATAAAAAACAAAGAATGGGTAAAAGAAGAAATCTCAAAAAAATATGATTTTAATAATTTGTTTTTAAAGGTTAAAGAGAAAATAATTTCAAAGCAGTTTAAAGACAGCTTACAAGGGGTTTATGGTGTAATAAATGATAAGGTTTTTGAGAAGCACAAAAAAGCTATTTTAGGTTTAGAAAAGATTTAGAAAGCATATCCTTTTTGATATACTTCGTGTAAACAAATGCATACAACAGCTACTTTTTTTCAAAAGAATCCGGAGTGCATGGGCTAAAAATATAAAACAAAAATTATTTATAATGTGGTTATGGTTATAAAAGATGAAAGAAGAAATAAATTTATCCAAAACAGAACTTATCCAGCATTTGTTTAAGGAAGATGCGGTTTTAACAGGCATATTCAAAAATTCTGCTGATTTAAATGAATTAAGGCAGAAGATATTTGATTATCTGAACAGCTCGGAGCGCAGTCTTTTTAATATTTATTCCCATAAATATTCTGAAAAAAGGCATATAATCGAAAAAAATAACTCTAAAGAATGCATAAGGATCTTAAAGAATGTTATAAGGGCTGAAAACGAAGAGATTGTCAATTTTTCTGCACTGGATACCATTTTTAAAATTTATAACAATGATGAAAAATCTATTGATGAGACGGGAAAGGGGTTTATATTAGAATTTTTATTCTTAATAAGGGGCATGAATGGAAAGTTCCATCTTACAGATACCAAAATCTTATCCTCTGATAATATAACTGCAGAAGTAAGGTGCAAGATTCTTGATGATTATTCTAAACAAATGCTGGATTGTTTTAAAAATTTCAGGAAAGGCACAGATAAAGAAAGCATCAAAAAACAGAAAAAGCTCAAAAATAAAATCCTGAAATATTTTTCTGCAACGGATCAGGATTGGAATGATTATGAATGGCAATTAAAGCATATTATAAAAGATTATAAAACCCTTTCAGAGCTCATAAAGCTTGAAGAAGATGAGTCCCAGGGCATAAAAGAAGCTGAAAAGAACAGGATTCCATTTCAGATAACACCTTACTACCTTACATTGCTTAATGAGGGCGGCAGAGATAAGCACAATCGCCTTGTAAGGGCCCAGGTTATTCCGAGCAAAGAATACTGCGTAAATGTTTCTGTTAATAAAGAAGAAAAAGAGGATATGGACTTTATGGGCGAGAAATCAACAAGCCCAATTTCGGGCATTACCAGAAGATATCCTAGCATCGTGATTTTAAAGCCATTTGATTCTTGCCCTCAAATATGCGTATATTGCCAGAGGAATTGGGAAATAAAGAACATCGGGGATGCGTTTGTTTCGCCGGATAAAATTGAAAATGCAATTAATTGGATTAAGGAAAACAAGTTCATTACAGAAGTTCTTGTTACTGGGGGAGACCCTTTAACCCTTGATAATAAGTACATTCATTCCCTGCTTGAGAAAATAAGCAGAATAAGCCATGTTGAAAGGATAAGAATAGGCACAAGAGTTTTGGCAACCCTCCCATTCAGAATAAACAATGGATTAATAAAAATCCTGAGGAAATTTAACAAACTTGGAAAAAGAGAGATTTGCATAATGACTCACTTCGAAGATGCTTCAGAAATAACTCCTGAAGTCTTATATGCTGTTAAAAAAATAAAAAAAGCAGGGATTAACATCTATAACCAGCAGGTATTCACATATTTCAACAGTTTTAGGTACAAAACCAGTTTTTTAAGAAAGACCTTAAAGTTGTCTGGAATCGACCCCTACTACTCTTTTAATACTAAGGGCAAGGAAGAAACCATAGATTTTAGGGTTCCTATTGCAAGAATTGAACAAGAGAGAAAAGAAGAAGCCAGGCTTCTTCCCGGAGTTGTAAGGACTGATGAGCCGGTTTTTAATGTTCCAAAATTAGGGAAGTCTCATCTGCGTTCGTGGCAGAACCATGAAATTATTATGATACTCAAGGATGGAAACCGGGTTTATCGGTTTTACCCATGGGATTCCATGCTGTTTTTAATTGAAGATTATCTATACACTGATATACCTATATATAATTACTTAGAAAGGCTTCAAAAAGACGGAGAAGATGTAGAGGAATACAAAAGCATATGGCACTATTTCTGAATAGCAGGCTGTTTTAGTTAACTTTTGTAAAGAGCTAATTATCTAAGATAGTTTAGTTGAACCGAGCCGCCTGTTTATTTTATTATTGTGAAACATCAACTTCTTTAAAGTTAATAATTTTCTTTAAGTCTTTAGAATCTATTTCAAGCCCATAAAGATGGTCTCCTGAGCCAAAATTAATTTTTTGAAGCCCGAATACGCCTTTGTCTACAAAAAGTGGCATCTTTAATAAAAAAGGACATACTGCCCCTGGTTCGGTTCCAGTTTCTTTAACTAAATCTTCATAACTAACAATGCTAATCTTACTTCCAATAATCCCCTTTGCTTTAGAGAAATCAACTTTTTTATCACCTTTTAAGAAAAAAGCATATTTATTCCCTTTTTTATCTTTGACAATAATCGTTTTACAAATTTCATCAGGATTAACTTCATCTTCAGCATATTTTATAACATCTTCAAAAGAAACCCCTTTCTTTGATAATTTTATTAATCTATAAGAAATCCCTTTTTCTTCTAAAATCTTAGTTGATTTTAATTCCATTTTCAAAAAATATGGGCGTAAGAGGAGTCGGACCTCTCTCCCTTCGGTGTAAACGAAGCGTCCTACCGATGAACGATACGCCCGTATTTATGAGAGTCCAACAACATTTTTAAACTCTTCCTCCCTTATACTTTAAACAAAATGAATATTTTAAGGGTAATATTGGCTGGAATCTTGCTTTGGGTTTTAATTTTTGTGGAGATTTCTATTTTTCAGATTGGGCTTCAGATAACAGGAGTTACAGGAAGTGTCATTCACTATATTTTGTTGATACCGATTGGAGTCTTTTGTGCGTGGTTTTACTATAGGGGAAAAGATAAAACAAATGGTTTTCTTTTAGGTTTAGTTATGCTGATTGTAGGGACTATTTTAGATTTGGTTGTAACAATGCCACTGTTTTTAGAAGGAGATTATATAGGATTTTATTCTGACCCTTTTTTATTGGTAGGTTTCCTGGTTGCAGTAGTTGTTGTAGGAACCTATGACCTAGCAAGAAAAAGATAAATTTTTTCCTTTTCTTTTTTGTGTTTTTTAACTATAGACCTTTCTGTTACTCTCAGCTATACTAATCCTAAGGTCTACCTTAACATGAGGTAAGAAAATTTTCTTGAAATATGAAACTAAAACTCCTAAAAGGCCCGGATTATAAGGCATTCCTTCTATTGCTGTATCTGTATCCTCATTATCCCTGGCTGTTTCAGTATAAACCTGTATAACTCTGCTTACAAAACGGGGAGTTCTTCTGCTAACTTCAACTTCCTCTACCGTCCTTACCAATCCATTTTCCATATATTCCATTTATAACAACCTTTAAAAATCTTGCTGGTTTTATGAAAACGTGGGGCGCAGGTAAGAATGAGCTTGCTCTGTGCCTGGGAGTTGATAAGAGGGGCTCCTCTTATGTCAGAAATGCTTACCAGTGTTCGCATTTCTGAGCATCCTAAAATCCCAAAAACAGGGATTTTTGATATGCGAAGATAGTTTAGTGGTTAGAATACCTCGTTGCCAATCATAGCAAAAACGAGGTGACCCGGGTTCAAATCCCGGTCTCCGCATTTAAGCTTAATTTTTCCTCTAACTTTTTTCTTTTCTTTCTTGCCCTGGATTTTGCAAGTTGAGTTCCGGATATAACTCCAAATCCAAGGCCCATTGGAATAGCATATAACTGGAAAGGTGTGCTCATAAATGTAGCAAAAACCCAGGAAGCAGCTTCCCAGCCCGGGGAGATATATTTTGGAAGAAATGCATATCTTATAGCAGCCACTGTTCCAACAGCAGCAAGTATTGGCCCTCCAAACACATTAGCATAAAATCTTGTTTTGTAAAGCCTCTGGCCCAAGTTTCTTGGTTTTCCAAATGCATCTAATATTTCTCTTTTCATATACCTTCTTTTCTCGTATCTTTCCCTTATTTGTTCTTTTAAACTCATTTTCTTTTCTCCTCTTCCAATTCAGTAAAAGCATTTCTTGCAGAGGTCAATTTTACCTCCAGTTCATTCTGGTTAGGGGCTTCATCATAAACAAATAGCCAAGTGTATTTGCTTTGTTTACTGAGAATATTTTGAATACTTTCTATTTTTCCATTCCAAGTAGAGATGTCTGTGGGGTCTGCGCGCGTTTGATACTCTATACAGATTACATCACCCTTTGATAGGGGATTAGGAAACTCAAAAATCCCGGAACTTTCCGCCCCATTCTTTCTCGCTAGCTGTTCTGAAGCATCAATAATATTCACACTATAGGATATTCTATATCTCATTTTACCTCCCCCCCAAATTTTATTTTCTGATAATTTATTCCAGATAACTTTGCTGATTGTAACCCTGCTTGTGAATCTTCAAAAATAATACATTCATTAGGGCTAACTCCCAATTTAGTTACTGCTTTCAGAAAAGGTTCTGGGTGGGGTTTTTGATTTTCTACATCTTCGCAAGTTATAATTGTATCAAAAAATTTTAAGAGGCCAATCTTTTTCAGAATAATAGTTGTTATTTTCTTGGTATTGGACGTAACTAATGCAATTTTTAGATTGCTTTTTTGTTTTAGCAACTCTAATAGCCTATGATTTAAAATAAGCCCGGTTTTTCTTAAAAGAGAAGTATACTCTTTAATGAATTCCCTTTTTATTTTTTGCTTTAATTTGTTATCTGCAGTTATAGAACTAACATATTCCTCTAAAGTGCATCCTATAAATGCCTTAAATTTCATTGATAAGCCATTTTTTTTAAGTATTCTTTGCATGACTAGATCATCTAGCTTCTCTGTATCTACCAGAGTTCCATCCAAATCAAATAATAGTGCTTTCATGTTCGTACTCCTTGGTAGTATCAAATATTATAGTATATTAAAAACTTCTTAGTTTTATTTTTGACAAAATGATAAAATTTAAATACCAATTATCATTATGTAAATTATGCCTAAAAAGAAAAACTTAATTGATTTGAAGGACAGAAAGATACTTGCAGAGCTGGATAATAATTCAAGGCAAACTGACTCAGAAATAGCCAAGAAAGTCGGATTAAGCAAACAAGTTGTAAATTACAGAATCCAAAACTTAATCAGCAAGGAAATTATCTCTAATTTTTATACTATAGTAAACATCAGCAAATTTGGCTTGGATTTCTATTATATTTTTATCCAGCTTTCTAATATAAACAAAGAACAGGAGAAAAAGCTTGCTGAAGAGATTGAAAAGCTGGATTATGTGGGATGGTTAGTTAGCGGAGTTGGAAGATGGGATTTTGTTGTTGGAGTTAATGCAAATTCTGTACTTGCCTTTGAAAAATACCTGAGCCAGCTGACTAATCTTTGCGGAAAACACCTGCACGAGTATATTTTCACTACTTTAGTAAGCGCAGAGCATTTAAGCTATAAGTTTCTGCCCTCCAAAGAAATTGCCTATGGAGTCAGGCAGGGAGAAAAAAAAGAGGCAATAAGCTTAAGTGAAGATGACAAGAAAATTCTTAAAGCTATTTCACAAAATGCGCGCCTTCCTATAACTGAAATCTCCAAAAAAACAAACCTTCCAATTCATACTATTAGTTATCATCTTAAAAACCTTGTAAAGTCAGAGGTTATTGAGGGCTTTAAGCCAAAGATAGATATTGGAAGATTAGGTTATGAATGGCATTTATTGCTGATTCAGCTGCAAAGTGCTTCTGACAGGAGAAAAAAAGAATTCTTAGAATTTTGCAAATATCACCAAAATATTTATTATGTTACAAATACAATCGGTTTATATAATGTAATGCTGGATATTCACGTAAATAACATGCAGGAATTTAAAGAGGTTCTTCTGGATATAAAGGAAAAATTTTCAGATATTGTAAAACTGTACGAGTCAATAATTATTTTTGAGGAGCATAAAATAGACTATCTCCCCAAAAGCCTAATATAAAATTCAGCAGTTTTTACGTGATACCCCGAACACAGGGAATCTCATGCTTCATTTTTCCTGCCCCAGGAAAAATATTCCCTTATTTTTTCCTTTATTGCTAATCTTTCTTCATAGGCCTTATTCCTTCTAAGTTCCTTATTTCTTGCTACCCTTATCAGTCCTTTAATATTTCTAACTGCATTTTCATTCAAGCTTTCTGCATATTCTTTTGCTACTTCTAATGTAAATACTTTGTTTGGATATGAAAGCAAAGGAAAATTCGGCGCATATTCATCTGGATTAGTAGAGAATCTTCTTAATAAATTGTCAGAGTCCAATTTTGAAATACCACAAACCCTGCCCCTGATTTCTCTGATTATTCTATATATTTGTTTGTTCCTTGTTTCCAAATCATTTCCTAAATTTTGATATTTTCCAAACAAATCTATTACATGCGGGTCTTTAATTGCATTTGAATACTCATTAACAGTTTGTATTAACTCTCTTACTTCACTGCCAAATTCTTCAGCAATCTTTTCTCGAGTCAATTCTTCAAGTGAGTTAAACGTAACATCTCCTACCCTATAAAACCCACATCCCCCTCTTGAACTCCCATCCAGCCATTTTTCATCTTTATCAAATAAATGAGAGTCTCCACTAAAAAAATACCTATCTAAAAGAAATTCGCTTAACTCACTAGCTCTTAGATTCTCTCCTAATCCAGCTTCTAAGTAATAGAACTCAAAAAATCTAAAAATAGATTCAATGTCTTCTTTCTCAATACTTTCAGGATTACTGGCAGCTCTTTTTATTCTCTTTCTTAATTCCGGAAGATACTTCTTCCCACAATGTTCATTCATTTTTAAGGGTGCAGGAATGCCCAATGAAACATCTGTTGTTAGCCTTACCCCTGCGCAAATCATCCTGCCCTTGTTATTATTTTCAAACTGGTAAAGTAACTCTATAGGCTTGCCTGTTATTTCTGCTAACTCGCCAAGATATATATTCTCTTTTTCATTGACAAGCGCGTTTAAATAATCCTCATCTGGTTTACTCTTTATTTTGCATTCTTCTTTGAAATCCTCCATTGATGTCATTTTAGCCTATTTCAAGTTTTGTTTACTTTATAATAGTAAAATCTAGACTATATATAAAATTAATCTTTAAATTTTTTACATAATGGAAATATTTATAAAGTTATTATTGCATATTGTAAAATATGGTTAAAATAGACAAGTTGGACAGAAAAATAATCGCAGAACTTGATATGAACGCAAGAATTCCAGTATCTCAGCTGGCTAAGGCAGTCAGGGCTTCGAGAGAGGTGGTTAATTACAGATTAAAGATATTAACAAAAAAACAGGTAATTTCAGGAAGCCAGACTTTTTTCAATCCTGCAAAATTAGGATATACTATTTATAGGGTTTTAATCAGGCTGGACTCTTTGGACGAAAGAATCGTTAGTGAATTTCAGGATTATTTTATCAGGCATAACTCTGTTATGTGGTTTGCAAGACTTGGCGGAAAATGGGATTATGTGGTAGAGTTTTTTGCTAAAAATTCAAAAGAGTTTGACAATCTTTTAAATAGGACAGTAAGCGAATTTGAACATTACATTAAACTGTATGAAGTTTTGACAGTTTTGGAAATCAGGGGTTACAAAAGAAAATACATTTCAGGCACAAAGAAAGAAGATTCTTTTATAATTGGCGGGGAAATTGAAAACCTTAAATTAGATAAGGTAGACTTAGGTATAATTAAACAGCTAAAGTCTGATGCGCAGCTGACAAACACAGAAATAGGGAAAAAATTAAATCTTTCAAGAAACACAGTAAAGCAAAGAATAAAAAAACTGCAGGATTCCGGAATAATTCTCTGCTATAAGCTGTTTTATCACCCGTTAAGCTTGGGTTATCAGTCTTACAAACTTCTGATGCTTATGAAAAATCTTTCTCCTCAAAAAGAAAAAGATTTTTTTGATTTTGCCCAGGCAAATCCAAATATTATATTTGCACATAAAGATTTTGGAAAATGGAATTATGAATTTGAGATAGAAATAGAAGACCTGATTAAACTCCAAAAGATTATAATAGAGTTAAGAACCAGGTTTAAGGATTTTATTATAGACTATGAATTATTCCCTATACTCCACGATTATAAGATTAGCCTGTTCCCAGATTAATAGTTCCTGAACCTTTTCAGCAGTTTTTACATTCAGCCATGCAGTTAAACCTTATGTTGTCTCTGCACTTTATCTCTGTTTCAATCTCAAAAGAACTTTTTTGCCCTGCAGCTATGCTGCTAATTTTCTTGCTTGCTTCTGTTTTTGTTTCAGCAGGCGGATAAATAGAAGGTTTGCATCTTATTACTGATTCCTCTGCAATTTCACCCCCGAGGTTTTCAACATCCCCCCTGATAATAGAAAAGCAGGCATTATTTTCTGTCTTAAAGCTTTGGGACTCTATGGAAACAGCTAATATGGGCTTGTCTGTTAAAGTTAAGCCGGGCCTTAATGAAGCCAGCCCGCCTGCCTCTTCTGCAGGCGGCACATTAATAATATAGATAAAATATCCTATCACCAGAAGTGAAAATATAACAAACAGGACTTCTAAAGGATTTATTGATTTTTTTCTCATTTTTGTACTGCAGGATTCTTTACATTAAAATATTTTCTGCATATAAATTTATTTATTTTGGAAGATATATATGTCAAGAATATGCTTACTACTGCAATCAAGAAAATTGCAGCAGGCTTGTTAAGGCTATAGGCTTTCCAGCTTCCAACAATGACCATAATAACTGACTCATGGAATAAGAATAAAGGAAGGGTGTTTTTTCCTATAAAACTAAGTATTTTTGCAATAAAATTGAAGTTCAGGAAATAAAAGCAGTAAAATACAGCAAATGGGATAAAGAATATATACCCATAAGCAAACATCAGCAAAGAAGAGAAGAGAAAAATATTCTTTTTATCACGGGCAAAAAGGATTCCAAAGCAGAACTCGCCCAAAAAGAAAAGAGGATTGAATGAGATTAATCCTCCTTTGTAAAATCTGAATAACACTGCTGCAGCAATTATTAAGCTAATGGAGTAGTTGTATCTTTTTATCAGCTTGTTTAAATAAGGAAATGCCAGATAAAATGCCATTAAAGGAACTAAGAACCAGGCAGTGCTGATTATCCCAAAAGAAGTTTCTGGGCTGGTAAAATCCAAAAACACAAAGTGCAGCAAAAGATTTTTTGAAAGGTTTCCAGAATATACCTGTTCTCCAAAAATCAAAACAATGGCAATAAGTGTAGGATAGTATAAAAAGGCTATTTTAATGTATCTTTTCAAAAACCATTTGACAGAAAATTTTTCATTTGAAAGGTAATTGTTGGCAAGCAAAAATCCGCTTATAATGAAAAATAAGGAGATTCCAACAAATCCAAGGTATCTTAGCCTTTCATCAGGAAAATAAGAATATGTAAAGTGGAAGGCTATTATTAGCCCTATAGCAAGGACTCTTAGAAAATCAATTGAAGAATTTCTTTCATCACCCATTTTATAGAACAAAGGAAAAGTAACTATTTAAAATTAATGAAAACTTGATTTTTTTAAAATAATTTAGATATTCTTATAAATTTGTTCGGGGCTCGCAAATATACGCTTCTCTGTTTGGAAACAATTGTAACTTAATATAGATGCAGTATGCTTTCGAGTAAATAACAATCTTTATCAATCATCCAAGGCACTATAAAGGACAGGCAGAATTAGCAACAATAAAGCCGGAAAACGGCTTTATTGTTGCAATTAAACGTAATTAATAGACTGATTCTCAATGCGTACAGACTCATATTTACTAGTGCCATTTGTAAGATTAATTTCTAAATTCTGAAGACCGCTCAATCCAGAAGGAACAGTAACATTAATTCTCCACCCAATTCCAGAAGTATACCAAGGCCCAAATTGAGAACTATAAGCAGTTAAATTAATCCCATCAACATACCAATCATCAGCTGTTGTGCTTAAACCTGGACTACCTTCAAATTCAATTACGACTACATCATCGAAATCACAGTCTGAAGGAGTAATATTAATACTAAAAAATATCCATTGGTCAGGTGTATGTTCTCCTTGAGTTAACCTCCAAATCTCAGTGTCATCACAAAATATTTGAACATATTCTCCACTTTCGAAACTAGATTCATAGGACCAAAAACTCAAATTAATCCAGTCCTTATACGAAAAATCAAAAATTCCGGAAAAATGAGAAGAGTCAGTATCATCTTCTAT
>MFWN01000037.1:2115-3098 GCA_001786395.1 Candidatus Pacearchaeota archaeon RBG_13_36_9 | reverse complement strand
GACTCCCGTAGTCCCTGGAAAATACCATCCCTGTTTTCCAGACTCAAATCCATAATAGCCCAATGTTTCTCTAGGTCTTGCAGTATAGGGTATAAATAACGCCTGCATCCCTCCAATCAAAATATTATTTATAACCACGCTTTCGTTTACAATTCCGCCAAAAGTGTTATTTAATCTAAATCCTATAGTGATATTTGAGCCTGCAACAACATTAGACACATTTGTAGATTTTGGATAAAGAATTTCCAATAGGTCATCAAAAGATTCTTTTATGGATATAAAAATTGATTCTGACTTGTTCGAAATACTCATATTAGAGGTCTTATTCGCAAATACATAAAAAATATACAGGTCAGTCAAATTTCCGGTTGTATTAACATTCCATGTAACATTGGCGCATTCGTCTTTACTTAGAGTAACAGTATACGGATTTTGGGTAATAGTATAGAAGGGTATTGCTCCGACTGTTGTGGAAACTAACCCCTTTATTTTTGGTTCGCTGTATGTTATATTAAGATAAGGTCTTTTTGTTATATCGCCAGTATATTCTTTCGAATAAAACTGAATATAGTCTGTATCGCTAGGATAACCAAACATGGCTATAGGTGCTAAGTAAACTGAGAAGTTATTAGCCCCCCTTGCTAAAGAAGTAACATTCCATACATACCATCCAAGCGGGCTGTCTCCATCAAATTCGTTAGCATTATCGTACATTAAAGAGGACGAGTTTTCATCTGGCATATTATTCCAAGTAATTGTGCTTTCTTCCCAACTAAAATTACTATAAACATAATAATTTCCTAAATCCTCTCCTTCGGAGGCGGTATCATATCCATTAGAGAACAAATATAACCCGAATCTGGCATCAACTATTTCGGAGTTTACTGGAATTTGGGAAAGATTGAACTTCACAAAGATATTTTGGTTATAACCCGAAAAACTCACCTGAGAGTATAAAGATGTCGAGGTACCATAATTTGAAC
>MFWN01000037.1:178-2098 GCA_001786395.1 Candidatus Pacearchaeota archaeon RBG_13_36_9 | reverse complement strand
ACATAAGAATCTCCAATGTTCTCAATATTCGCATCTTGTAAGGTTATAATTGTAGAATTATCGCCCCATTTTATCTCCTGGTTTAAAATACTTTCATCAGTGTCGGACAGATCAATAAACACTCTTTTTGTATCCCCTTCCTTTTTTAGAATAATTTTTTGATCTTTATCCTTTAAATTGCCAAATTTATCCATTGGCTTTTGAGTTTTATTATCCTTGTGATAGATCATTAAATCCAAATCTTTATTTACCATTCTTTTCGATACGCCTACTTCTAAAATCATCGAAGAGAAATTAAAGTCTATAATCTCTACTGGAAAGTCTGGATCTTCCTTAATATCTATCCTCCAAACTCCTTTGAGGCTTTTAGCATCTTCTATTTTTTTCCATCTCTCATCTTCATAGATAAATCGCGTTCCCGAGTATATTATTTGATTGCATACTCCCTCTTTACAATATGTTTCTGAAGAATTTGAATACAACTTTTTTTCTGGGTCAAGGCTTACATTTACCTGACCGCAACTAGCATTATAGCAGCAAACCTCTGATGTGAAGTTAAAAAACTTCCCTCTGTTAACTGAAGTATTGGTGTTAGGACTGATTAATCTTACAGTTAATTGTGAAGCGCCGCCAATATAATTACAGCTAGAATCACAACTCATTGTACCTGCAGCGATACTATTACATTCTGAATCGGCAGTACATCCAGAAGCAAAAGAATTACTTCTACAAGTATTATCTCCTCTGTCTTCTCCTCCTGCAATTGAATTACATTTATCTGCAAAGTAAGTATAATTCGAAGAACAAGTTGTAATGTTATTTCCAGTAGTTAATCCATCGCATAATGGCTGTGAACAGGAACATTCACTTTCAGAGCATTCAAATCTGCTGGTTATGTCTTGATATCCGCAAATAGAACTGCATTCATCTTCTCTATAAGAAATGCCAACACATTTATTTAGATCTTGGCCAACAGTCCTCTCATCGCAATCTTCTACTCCATAATTGGTAGATAGTTCACAATAACTGCTTTCTTGGCCATCAAAATAAGTACTATAAGGAGCAAAACAATGATTATCATCACTTAAGCCAAGACAATCATTATCGCAGTAATTTGAAGTGCATTCAGAGCTTAATACACACGATTGACCATTTGACTTTTTAGAAATACAGTTCCATTCGTCCCATCCCCCAGTTTTATTACAATAATAACCGCTAGAGCAATCGCTATCAGAAAAACAGTTTAAAACATAAATAGGATTATCTTCCCCATAATTTGGTTTAAATGTTGTATCTGCAGGCGCATATACCCAGCAGGCATAGCCTCCTCCAGTATCCCAGGATAATATCATCTCGTTATCTGCTAGGCTTGTTGCAGTAGCCGTTACTTCTGTATCTGTATTGGAGACTATTTGATCGGAATCGCAACCACTCCAATCACAAGTATCGTTAACTCCATCACCATAATAAACATCTGTGGCATCAACTCCCTTCCAACCAAAGATGTAATTACTAATGACATAAGGATCAGAAGAATCGCTGACGGGGCCCCATTCAATATCATTAACATTACCGTACATATTAATTGCAATACTTGCACCACATCCGCCATATGTATAAGAATAACAGTATTCATATCCTGGCTCAGAACAATCAGATGATTCTCCCTGAGGCTCAAGAGAATCAAAAGCTGCTTCAACATTGATTCTTTTCCAACTTTCAACTGCAACTCCCGTATCATTGAAAAGAGCTAATAACTCATCTGGATCTAAACTTGGGTCTTTTTCTAACATTTGGGCAAAAGCACCAGAAACGTGAGGAGCAGCCATCGAAGTTCCAGACATCGTAATAGTACCACTATTGCGATAATCTAAAGAAACAATAGATTGACCCGGAGCAAGTAGGTCAAGAAGAGTTGCA
>MFWN01000037.1:0-161 GCA_001786395.1 Candidatus Pacearchaeota archaeon RBG_13_36_9 | reverse complement strand
ATACCAAGAATCAGAAGATCTTTGGGTTGCTCCTACTGCAACTACATTTGTGCCACATGCAGGATAATTTGTGCCATTAAGAAAGTGCTCATTTCCTGAAGATGCAACTATTACAATGCCTGCATTATACGCATTATTTATTTCTGTGCTCAAATAAGTAG
>MFWN01000036.1 GCA_001786395.1 Candidatus Pacearchaeota archaeon RBG_13_36_9 | reverse complement strand
CAAGAGTCGGAAACTCTAGTTTAAGTAAAATTACTTCCAAAGCTCATTAAACTTATTCTTCAAATCATCAGGGCTTACATGGGTGTAAATCATTGTTGTATCTATCCTGCTGTGCCCCAGTAGCTGCTGGACTTCTCTGATGTTCATGCCTCTCTTTAAGCTTTTACTAATTGTATTAAAAGTAATACACGCCGCCACTGGGAGTTGAACCCAGGCGCCCCGAAGGGCCCGGATGTCTGCAAAATTTAGCAATCCGGTGCAATACCGTTATGCGATGGCGGCTTATAAAAAGAATAGAAAATCAAGGTTTTTAATGTTTATTGTTATGGTTGTACCATAAACAACCTTTTTATATTCCTTTTTCTCCAATTAATTATGGAACTTCACCTTGCATCAATGGAAAATATTACCTGCTGGGCATTTAGAAGCCTATGCCAGGGAATTACTGATTCATATACAGGCATATTTTCCATGCAATATCTTGTGAGAAGAAGCAAAGCCTGGAGAGAGATAGATACTTTTACTTCTAAGGAAAGGCAGTGGATTCAGGTTGCAACATCCAAAGAGCAGGAATGCAGGGAGTTTATGGCAAGATTAAAAAGAGAGCTGCTGGCTGATAGCGAAAAGAATAATGTTTTTGGAGTGCAATTAAACCTTTCCTGCCCCTCACCTAATATAATAAAGATAGGGCAGGGTCCTGCTTTAATCAAGCGCACAGTTAGGACAATTGCCCTTCTTAACGCCCTCCTAAGCCAAGATAATTTTAAAGTGAGCATAAAAACGCGTTTAGGATTAAATGAATTTGAGGTCAAGCAGAGAAAAATATTTGCTTTGTTGAATGAGATAGAGAAAATACAAAATCCAAATTTCTCCCATGTTGTTATTCATTTCAGGCATGCAAAAGAGCCATCTTATGCAGAATACAACTACGAATTTTTAAAAGAAATTGCCGAATATAAAATTCCAATTGTTATTAACGGAGGAATAAATTCCCTTAGAGATTACAATAATATAATAGACAGCATAAAAAACAAAAAAAATATAATTGGAATAATGATTGGAAGGGCTGCTTTAAAAAATCCAGATTGTTTTGTTCAGTTCTCTAACACTATGAACAATAACCATTTAGAAGAGAGGGGATTAAATAAAATAAACCAGGATTTCAACGAGCTATGCAAGATTCATCCCCCAAGGAATATTTATCTTGAGAAAATAAAAGAAATGTGTGAATGGAACAAAACTTAATTATTTTATTTTTTCCTGTAGTCTTTCAGCCCCAAAATTCTTTTCTGCTCTTTTTTCTCCCTGAAAGTTTTAGGAACATATATTTTTTCTTTTGTGGCGGGATTAAGTTCAGTATAATACATGCAGGTTGATACAGTCATCGGAGTTGGGGTAAAAATCTGCACAGATTCTGCATTTTTAAGCTGTTTTATTTTTTCTTTTAATTCTTTTGCCTCTTTCATGCTGCTTCCAGGATGGCAAGTCATGAAATAAAAAGCTAAATCCCCTCCTCCAGCTTCCTTGAATTTTTTTATAAACTCCTCTAAGTTTCCTTTGTCTTTGTTCATCAACTGAAGAATTTTTTTGTTTACATGTTCTGGAGCAATTTTCAGCTTTCCAGAAATATGGTGCTTTAATTCCCTTAAATATTCTTCATTAGCAAGATCATACCTTATTCCGCTTCTTACAAAAACTTTCTTTACTCCCGGAATTTCCCTGACTTTTTTCAATAAGCTAATCATTTTTTTGTTGCTCCTGTCCAGCTTGCTGCAGTTTATGCACTCTTTCTTGCATAAAAAACAATCCATTCCATACATATTTGCACTTGGTCCACCAAGATCGTCCACAACCCCTTTAAAGTTAGGCATTTTTGTAAAGCTTTTTATCTCTCTTATTATAGACTCTTCGCTTCTTGAAACGATCTTGTCCCCCATTGTAAGCCTAAGTGAGCAGAAATTGCAGTTTCCAATGCATCCCCTATGCGTAACAACAGAAAAATCAAAGCCTTTCATCTTATTGTCCAGTCTTCTTGTAAATCCGAGCTCATAATATTCGTCTAAGTCTTTGCTTGTGTACCTTGGAGACTCGTACTGAAGAACATAAAAGTTGCCTGTTTTTTGAGCTAAGTTCTCCCAGTTAGAAAGCAAGTTTTGCATTGTGCAAAATTTTTCCTTGCTTTCCAATATTTCTTCATGGTTTGGAAGCTCAATAAAACCCTCTTTTTTCTCTCTCGTTTTTATGCAAGTTCCTTTAATCTCCCTAAGTTCTTTTTTGTTCTTTACCTTTTCTGCTATCTCAAGAATTTGTTTTTCTCCAGGCCCATAAACAAGAATGTCTGCCCTAGAATCAAAAAGAATAGACTTCCTTATCTCGTTGTCCCAGTAGTCATAGTGGGAAAATCTTCTTAGAGTAGCTTCTGTCCCGCCAATAACAATCAAGGAATCTTTAAATTTCTCTTTTATCCAGTTGCAATAAACAGTGACTGCCCTGTCGGGGGCTTTTTTCTCGTATCCTAAAAACTCATCTTTTTCTCTTTCTCTTTTCAAGGCAGTGTAATTTCTTACCATAGAATCCATAGCTCCTGAGCTTACTCCGAAAAATAATCTTGGCTTTCCTAATTTTTTTATATCTTCTGAATTGTTTGGAGTCTCAATAACTCCTACGCTATAGCCATTTTTTTCAAGCCACCTTTTCAGTATGGCAATTCCGCAAAGTGGATGGTCAAAATACCTCTCGCCTAAAACAAATATAATATCATATTCCATAAGTAGAAGAGTGAAGAAAGGGTTATAAAAGTTTGGAAGCTGCGATTTCCTTCTTCCCTGACTCTTCTAAAATTTTTGAAGCTTTTGACATTAAATTTATAAGGTTCTTTAGTTGCTAATATTTTTTCTTAACAGGATTAATATTTTTGGATTAGTTTGGATAAATTTTCTATTATTCAAATCCGGATTTTAACAATAGTATATAGTCTCTAACAGGGCATATCTCAAAATGTCTGCATTTTAACCTACAATTTTTATCAGGTTCTTTAATTCTCCCTCTAGAATCCCCTTTCCAATGAACATAGTCACAATCTATCTGTTCTAAAATTATTCTTCTATTAATTTTCAATACTCTAAACATACCTTCAGACTCATTTTCTTTATTTTCAGGCTCATTGGTTGTTTTAGCCAAGAACTCCCCTTCTTCGCAGATTATACTAAGAGAAGTTCCATTAATATATCTCCCATCTAGCATATGATATTCTGCTTTTACCATTATAATCAAAAATTAAAAATCTTAATAAGGATTATTGTGATAGAAAATAGTCTTAAACTTTTTAAGTTTTATATACTTTTCTTTGCAAACTAGGGTTACCCTAATCTTGCTTTTATCCTGTTTTTTTACAGATGCCAATGTTCCCCAAATCATTTCCCAGCAAATCCTTGTATACTTCTGGTGCCTGGGCTTTTCTGGGCAAGAACTCTTCTATGTCCTTATTGCAAGTATAATTTTCAGGGCAGGTATAATTTGTCTTGCCATCGCATATGCAGTAGCTTTCTTTGCTGCAGACAATGTCAAAATATGGCCCGTTGCATAATTTATAAAAAAATCCAGAGGCATTTTCGCAGTCTTCTTCGCTTATTTCAAAAGGGGACAATTCACACAAATCCTTGCATGCGGAGAAATTCGCTTTTGCCGACTCTGTGCAGTTGTCTCTTATGTTTCTGCAATCCAGCAAACACTCGCTCTTGCCGCACTCTTTTCTTTCTATGATTCTCTGCTTAGAGCAATCTCTGGAGCACCATCTGCTGCTGCAATTTCCAAGGCATGAATGAAACTTCTGCTGTGTTTCATCCAGGCACGCCTTTTTTTCTTCCCTGCATTCTGTTCTGCATGCCTTATAGTCCTCATTGCATATCTTTGTTTCGTTCCTGCTTATGCTGGTGCAATTAGCCTTGCATCCAGAAACCTGTGCTTTTTGTGACAATGCAAAAACAAGGCTTGCCAGAAAAACAATAGATATCAGTGCAATTGCAATATAAATCACATTTTTTTTCATGAGATTATTAGCTCTTTCAGGTTTATAAGGATTATAGAGCTTTAAAAAATATCTTTTAAAATCTATTTTATAGAGCTATAGTCATAAGAACAAACAGGTTTAAAAACTATCTATTTTTTAGTTTTAAACAAAAGAGAGGGACAAGAATCATGTTTTGGTTTATTCACGCTTTGCTTGGGGGAATAATTGGAACGCATTTTCATTCTATCTTCTTTATAGCAGTAGCTGCACTTATAAGCCACTTTATTTTGGACATGCTTCCACATTGGGGAATCGGATTTGACATAGATTATTTCAAGGAGTTTTACGAGGCAAAAATCACAAAAAATATATTTTTCTTTGCATTATTTGACGCATTTATAACCCTGTTGCTTCTATTCATATTCTACCATGAACTCCACAGCAAGCTTTTCATTTTAGGAGCCTTTTTTTCTCTTCTTCCAGACCTGGTAAGCCTTTGCTATTTCACGCGCATAAAGAATCGAAAGAACTATAGGAGATACCTTAAATTTCACAGCAGGATACAGAAAGAAGCTGATTTCATGTTTGGAATGCTTACCCAGATAGTAATTCTAATAATCCTGCTGTACGTTCTTCTTTAACTAGATAGGTTTTTATAGTTTGGCTGCTTAATTAAACTATGAAGCAGGAGAAAAAAGAAACTGCTGCAGAATTCAATATAAAACACCTTCTTGTTGGTTTGGCAGCTATTCTGCTCTCTGCTTTTTTTCTTTTTACAGAAAAAGGAAAAGCTATTTTCATTCCATTGGAAGACTGCCCTCATTTCCTTCAGTTTTACTACTACCTAATTTCTTATTCACTGGTTGCAGTAAGCTTATTTTTCATCTTAAGAGGGCTTGGATTTGTAAAGATGTTAAGTAAGCCCTGAAACTTAACATCCCAATTTTTTCTAGAAAAATTGCTCATAGAAGCATTTTTAAAGTTGAAATCTTTCAAAAATCT
>MFWN01000035.1:15460-20193 GCA_001786395.1 Candidatus Pacearchaeota archaeon RBG_13_36_9 | reverse complement strand
CCCTCTCATGCCACCAGTCTATAGCGAGCCAGCCGCAGATATTGGCGAGCGGTGACTGGTGGTAGTTGACAGAGACTAAAAATTTAATAAATAGTTTTATAAATTATCTTTTTCTAAAATAGCCATGTTAAGAACTCATAAAATAGGAGAGATTAATGAGAAACTTGATGGAAAGAAAGTCAAGGTTAGCGGATGGGTTGATACTACCAGAGAGCATGGAAAAGTTCTTTTTATAGATTTAAGAGACAGATACGGGAAATTGCAGTGCGTAATTACAGCTAAGAATCAGGATTTTGAAAAAGCCAAAGCACTGGCTAAAGAATCATGCATTTCTCTTGAAGGAAGCATCAACAAGAGGCCAAAAGGAACTGAAAACAAGGAAATTTCAACTGGGAACGTGGAAATGCTAATAGACCATCTGGAGGTTTTTAACAGCTGCCCAAGGCTTCCTTTTGAGCTTGATGAGAAGGATGTTAATGAGGATGTAAGGTTAAAGTACAGATTTTTAGATCTGAGAAGAGAAGCATTACAGAAGAGCTTAATGTTCAGGCACAAGTTCATCAAGGCTATAAGAGATTACTTTGATAAAGAGGGATTTATTGAAGTTGAAACCCCACTTCTTGGCAAAAGCACTCCTGAAGGGGCAAGGGATTACATTGTACCCTCGAGGGTAAATCCTGGGAAATTTTATGCTTTGCCCCAGTCTCCGCAACTATACAAGCAGCTTTTAATGGTTTCTGGATTTGACAGATATTTTCAGATTGCAAAATGTTTGAGAGATGAAGATTTGCGGGCAGACAGGCAGCCTGAGTTTACTCAGTTGGATGTTGAGATGAGCTTTGTCGAAGAAGAAGACATTTATTCGATTGTGGAGCATGCTTTAAAACATGCGTTTAAGGATTCGCTTGACATTGACATAAAAATACCGTTCAGAAGAATAAAATATGAAGATTCTATGAAAAAGTACAGCTCAGATAAGCCGGATTTAAGAAAGGAAACAGGAGAGAAATATGCTTTTACATGGATAGTTGATTTTCCAATGTTTGAGTATAATAAAGAAGAGAAAAAGTATGACGCAACTCACCATCCTTTTTGCATGCCCACTAATTTAGACATTATGGAGAAAGAGCCACTGAAGGTAAGGGCAAAGACTTATGATTTAGTTTTAAATGGCACTGAACTTTTGTCAGGCAGCATAAGAATACATAATCCTGAAATACAGACGAGAGTTTTTAAGATGCTTGGGATTTCAGAAAAAGACGCCCAGAGGAAATTTGGATTTTTGTTAAGTGCGTTATCTTATGGGGCGCCCCCACATGGAGGGTTTGCAATAGGCTTGGACAGATTAATTCAAATACTTACAGAGACAGTGTCAATAAGAGAGGTAATCGCATTTCCCAAAAACAAAGAGGCAAAAGACATTATGCTGGATGCGCCTGCTGAAATTGACGAAAGGCAGCTGAAAGAAGCAGGCATTAAGGTTGAGAAGGAAAAAATAAAGAAAGGCAAAAAAGCAAAGGGTTAAAAAGAAAGGTTAATTTAGCTTAAAAGGAGTAAAATAAAACAAGGTTAAAAATGGAAGATAGGATAGTAAAACTGCTGATAAACAGGGTGGCAGGATTCATTATTTTCCTGCTTGTCCTGGTATTGTTGAATATTTTTATTACCTATATAGGCTTTCCCCTGATAAGAGAGATTGTTCTTTTCTTTAATAAAAACGTGCTTACTCTTGGCATTATGCTTTTACTAGTTGTTCTTGGGGAAATTTTCATGCTTCTGGATTTTCCTTTCAACCTTCCTGGTCCTTTGTTTAATGCAGCAGGCGCTGTAGTTATAATCTATTTTGTCCTGGATATATTTGAACTTTTAATGCAGCTTGGAGAGGTAACCTTGCCCAATATTCCTTTTGGCTTGATTTTTGAGATAATCGCCATACTTGTAGGTGTTGTAATCCTTGTAACTGGCTACATAAGCATTTTCAAGAATATGCCCAGAAAAATAAAGAGGGTGGCAAAGAAAGAGGAAGGAAAAGAAGAAGAGGAAGAAGACGAGAACAGAAACAGGGAATTTGAAGAAGCTCAAGAAGAAGCTGAGAAAGAAGAAAAAGCCATGAAAGCCAGGAAAGAAGAAAAACAGGCAAAGCCTTTGCTAAAAAAGAAGGTTAAAAAAGTTAAAGTTAGGAGATAAGACTTATTTCTAATAAGAGTATTAAAGAATGATTATAAAAATATTGAAGAAAAGTTAACTCTAGTTTAAAGAAAGATTTAAATATAATTAATTGTTATAAATAATAACTTAAAGTAATGAAAAGTAATTGATATGGTACAAAACATTATAGAAATAGGAGAAAGAGAAGACAGGGTTTTGAATATTGTGAAAGCTAAATTCGGCTTGAAGAACAAGAGCGAAGCTGTTGCAGTTATAACTCAGACTTACGAAGAGAATTTTCTTGAGCCTGAATTAAGGCCAGAATATCTGGAAAAACTCCAGAAAATAAGAAAAGGAAAGTATTTTAAGTTTAGTTCTATTGAGGATTTAAGGAAAGCTACTAGCTAAAAGAGGCAAGATGCATAATTCAAGGGCAAGCGAACATCTTCAAGAAGTAATGAGAAAATTATCCAGGAAAGATAAATCACTTTATGAGCAGCTTCTTAAGAAAATTGAAGAGATTACAAACTGCTGCGATGTTGAGCATTACAAAAATCTAATGTATAATATGAAAGACTCTAAAAGAGTTCATATTGGGCATTTTGTTCTTGTTTTTCAATACGATAAAGCAACAGATACAATAAACTTCGATGATTTTGACCATCACGATGTTATTTACAAGAAAAGATAATCTTTGGGTGTTCAGTTAATAGAAAATTTTGGCTGAAAAAGCAGATTAGGTTAGAGTTCTATTTTAAAGGATTGGGATTTTAGGGAGTTATGTTTTTAATTCTTTTTTTAATCTCATTTATCATCTCCAACCAATAGTCTCCGTGAGGCAAATACTTCTTGGAATTTGTTTTTAGCTCTTCTTCAATTTTTTTAATAGGAATAAACTTAATTTCCTGAATTTCTTCGTCCTGCACTTTTAATTTTTTAGTATCGCCATCAAATTTAAGAAAATATATATAGGAAAATTCATTGTTCTTGATATTTTTATAGACTGCTTTAATTTTTCTGATTTGAAAAAACTCTAAATCTTCCTTTTTAGCTTTTAATCCAATCTCTTCTTCTATCTCCCTTAATCCAGAGGTTATTGGATCTTCTCCGGCACTTACATGCCCTCCAACTGAAACATCCCAGACATCCGGGAAAAGAAGTTTTCCTTTGGCTCTTAACTGAAGAAGAATTTCCCCTTTTGAATTATATACCCAAATGTGCGTTGCTCTGTGCCATAATCCTTTTTCATGCGCCTCACTTTTCATCTTTTGAACATTGATAAGATTATTGGATTCATCACAGATGTCTATTAATTCATCGCCCATACTCGGATTTGGGAATTATGGGTTAAAAATGTTGTGCTTAATCTTTGCAATTTTAACAGAAAAAACTAACTAAACTGATATATGGGAAAGAAAGAAGATGAGAGGTTATCCAAATATACGGGTAAAGTTTATATTCTCGGAGTTCTTGTATTCTTTATCAAAAATGGTGGTAAAAATTACTGGGAAAAGAGTAGTTTGGCTTTTACTCTTAATATTTATCCTATCTTCTAGTTTAGCTTCTGCAGAAACTTATTCTTATAGTCAGAAGATTCCAATAAAAAGTGGAAGCGAGGAACTTGGTTATGTTCAACCTTATCAAAAGAATATTCTTGGAATAAATTATGCTTATTTGAAATGGCAGAGATATGGTTTTCCTGTTGGAGATAGTTTTCCAATAGCATTAGTTAAAGGCACAACAACTTCTCTTCCTTTTGGTGTTAATGGAGAGCTATTAAGAGTAGAAATAGGGAAAATAACTGATTCGAATGTTGAGTTAACAATTGACCAGTCAGACATTCAAACAGAATTAGAAAATTTAGATGAAACTCTTCCTGAAAATATAGACGCGATAAGTAATGATGTTGAGGAAAAAACCGAACCTGTGATTAATGAAATTAACTCTGAATTAAGTAAGTTAAATAACGACCTGGCATTAAGAGCTAATAAGATGATTAGTAGAAATTATCGTTCTTCTCTTCATATTATTAATACTTCTAACTCAAAACTGAAGGAGATGAGCGATAAGATAAAAGAAAAAGAATCAGAATTAGCAGAAGCAATTGAGGATAGTGTAATAGCTGCGGTTCTTAATATTTTTTTAACTCCTGGCTCTGGAATGGGATACAAGGCATTTATTAGCCAAATACCTGGAGAAATAAGACATGATATTACCTCTTTTCTTTACAACATAGACGCTACTTCCGATAAGTCAAATGAAGGAAGTTTTGCAGATAAAGGCGTAACAACAATTTATCTTGGAAATCCAAATGAGAATAAAGTAAGTGCGCAGTTCAATAACCAGCTAAAACAACTTTCTCTTCCTTACTTTGAAAATAACAAGATTATCGGGAACAGGACGTATGCTTCTGAGGATATAGGCCTTATTGCAGCTATTCCTGAAGAAAAATACTGGGATGAAACAACATTACAAAAAAGATGGAATGAAGACAGAATAAGGCTTTACAAAACAGAAATAGCTGGGATTAGAGCAGAAGGATTAGAAACTTCGGTGTTATGGTATAATGACCAATTAGAGCTAGC
>MFWN01000035.1:5282-14985 GCA_001786395.1 Candidatus Pacearchaeota archaeon RBG_13_36_9 | reverse complement strand
TACGACCCTTTCAGAATAAAAAGTTCAAATATTAGCTTAGTTTCTATTCATTTTGCATTTTATATAGCCCTATTTTTAATTCTCTTTTATTTAATCTGGAGGGGAAAAAGATGAGTAAAAAAATATTGAATACAACTTTTTTCTTACTATTTCTCTTAGTCCTTAGTTTAAATTATGTTTTAGGAGAGGACACAGAGATTAATAGTTCTGGAGAAATAAGTGCTATGCACAAGGTTGATGAGACTACTGCTCCAGTACATCAATGGGTTTCTTTACAAGCTGAAAAAATCTGGTCCACATTAGAATTACAAAATAATATTAATAAAAATAGTTATAATGACTTCTTAGATTCTGATGGGTACTCTTTAAATGAAGGTATATTAATTGGTGCAGGAGAGGAGGATAAAGAAGATTGCGAATGTCTTGGGTATTACAAATGTAGTTATCATGAACATTTTTGGGATCCAGATATTTCCCAAGATGGCGATTATAATTTGGGAGTTTATTCACCTTCTTATTCAAGTTGTATTAGTGGAGCTCCAAATCCACTAACAGAATCTTGGGAGATAAGAGGTAGTGCTTATAACAGAGCCCAATATTTATGGGATAACTATGTAATCCCCAATTACCCTTCAAATAAAGACAAATCTTATTATTATTTGGGGAGGGTTTCTCATCTTCTTGTAGACATGACTGTTCCAGCCCATGTACATAACGATTTGCATGCTTTGGTTTATGGGGGAGATGAATCTTTCGAAGATACAATGGCTAATTTAAACAATAACAAGAACTATTGGGGAGAATCTGAATCGAATTATGAACATTTTGTGGGGGGAAATTACGAAAATGAATTTTACCAATATGAAAATCTTCCTTATTGGAATTCAGAGGTAAAATCTAACCCTAGTAACTTATTCAAACTATTCTGGTTTACAGCTCAAAAAACACAACATTACGCAAGCGACGATGAAAACGGAAATAATATATTAAGTAGCCAATCTGGTACTTTGTATTGTTTTGGACCTAGTTGTTCAAACTATGATTATTTATGGGAGTCAGATTCAGAATATTCATCATCTTTGATGATTAATTCTCAAAACGATTTGAAGGATGATGATAATGGAGATTGGGGAAATGACCTTAAAAAAATTTCTGAAGCGAATATCCCTCATTCAATGAAAGCGGTTTCTGGACTTTATAGGCTATTTTGGATTGAAACTCACAGTCTCGTAGGTTGTACTTCCGGAAATTGTTGCGATACTAATTTAAAGATTACTTTTGACAAAAATAAAGAACCTAAGATTTTATCTGATGGATATATTGTTTCCGGGATAAAAGGTCCTAACGAAACAAATTACGTTAAGTACCGAAATTACTCTTGCACCGGGTCAAGTTCTACAGAAGCCTATATTGATAAAATAGTAGATACATGCGGAATATGCAAATATGCTAATAATGGAGATTCTAGTTGTTCAAATTACAACTCTTCAACAATCTACAGTTCCAATACCCAATGTTCTTCTGGATCAGGAGACAATAATTACGGAATTGGAGGAGAATATTCCTGTCAAGCATATTGTGACGGAAATGGCAATGCAGATTATGCAGGCAATTGTACCTTTAGCGCTAGTTGTGCGAGTCAGTACACACTAAAACCAGCAGTAGATATTTCCTGGCATCAGAAAGGTAGCATATTATTGGATAATAAATCTACGGTAAACCTTAGTTTAAATAAAATTGCTAATGAAATAATCATTTATCTTGATAATAATCTTTCAAATAGTTGCTCCCAATGTAATACTCTCTTTTCAGTTTTTACTAATCTAGCTGAAGGGGAGCACTTTATCAATTTCTCCCTTAAGGATTACGCTAATAACACCTTAGATAATTGGACAAACTTTTTTACTGATACAAAAGCACCTATAATCCATAATCAATGGCCTGCAAATATAACAAGAGTTGCGCCTCTTTTCGCTAATTTTACTGTTAGTTATACTGAAGAGAATATTAAGCATGTTGGATTAAGTTTTCTATTTCATAATGAAAATTCTTCTTTTAATTATCCTGAGGGCATTCTCGCAGCCAATAATCAAGCTAATATAACCTTAGATAATTTTCCAGAATACGCAAAAGAGCTACCGATAGTAAAAGAACTTCCTAAAGATTCAGAAGTATCTTTAAAATTTTATAACTTCGATTCTGGAGAGCGACATTGGGATAGGAATTATACTATTACTAAAGGAAATATAGAAAAAAGAGAATCAGTAAACCCTGATATAGAAATAATTTTGCATTCCAAATATGCCCCAGAGATATTAGATTTTTGTAGCACTGCAAAAAAAGCAAAGCAGAGTAATGACATTGCCTTTTGGACTAATCTGAACCTTGCACATTTCTTATGGAGATATAAAGGGATGATGGAGTATAAAGATTGTTTTCTACAGGAAGGAGAAGATTATTGGGAAACAGTATATTCTCCATGCGAATCAGGTGTAGATAAAAATTGCTCTTTTGAAGTTAATCTGAGTGGTAAAGAGGGATATAATATTACTTATTGGTTCACTATAGAAGACATAGCAAATAAGATAACAATTGGCCCTACATCTAGCTTAGAAATTTATGATTGTACACCTAATTGGACATTAGAAGAAAATTGGAGCGAATGCCAGGATGGAGACTTAAGATTCAAAGACTGGATAGACTCAAATAACTGCATAGGAAACTATGAAAAGCCTATTGAAAAAGAAATGTCTTATTACTCCTGCGATTTTGATGACAATGGATTAATCGGAAATTCATTGGTGGATGGTTTTGAATTATTTATCAACAATTCATCAAACATGTCTGAAAGGTTTATTGGAACAAAACCTATAAAACTGAATTTGAATAATAAGACTATTTTAGAGTTCAATTTCACATTTACTTATACTCTTAATTCTAGCAACTTAAGTTTATCTTCTACTAATGAAGCACCAAACGCTATCCCTACGAGCCCCGGAGCCGGCGGTGGCTGGGCTTATGGGGGTAAAAATAAATTGAACTTACAAATGCTAAATATAACCTTAAATTCAAATGAGTCTGATAAGTCTTACATGATTGTTCAGGGAATAGATTTAACTTCTCAAAATAACACTAAAACAGCTTATCTTGCTAGAGTCCTTAATGGAACAGGAATTTGCATAAAAGACCAAGAAATAACCTTGATTAGTGAGGTATCTGAAACTTGCACAGGAGAAAATGAAACATGGATTTCCTGCCCAGGAACATCCAGCAGTTATGCCTGTAAATTAATAGAAAATGGAACAAGATACAAGATTTCAGGACTCTCACACTCAGGAATTAAGGAACAGTTAACTTATTGTGGGGATGCTGTTTGTAATGGCGGAGAAACCTGCAGCACTTGTTCAAAAGACTGTGGAGTTTGCCCTGCTCCCAAAGGTGGCGATGGTGGAGGTGGTGGGGGTGGTGGCGGTTACATTTCAGCATCGTTAAAGAAGAATATTACAGAGAATAAAACAAAAATAACTGAGATCCTAGAGGAGCCAGGAGAAAACATAACATCTACCGAAGAAAATGTTACCGAAAACAATGAACCTATTGAAAATATTAAAGAACCGGGTTTTAACAGATTTACTGGAGCGTTTACAAGACTTTTTGGAGGCATAAGGAATAACTCAATATACATTTTTTATAGCATCCTTGGAATTGCTGTAATCCTGCTAGGCATAAAACTTGTTCCAGAGTATGTTCGTAAAATTAAGGCAAGAAAAATTTCAACCTAAAATTAATCGCAATGTTTATAAACTTTATTATTTTATTTTATTATCTAGGAATATAAAAAATGAAAAGCCTAAGTTCCTCAAAAGAAAAGAAATTAAAGTTAGAGATAGAGAAATGGAAAGAAACCTGTGAGATTCTCGGAGATAAAAATACTTTGAAGTCAATTCAAAAATCTTTACAACAAATTGCTAACGGTCAAGGAATCCCTTTAAAAAATTTATAAAAAATCTTATTTTAACTGTTTAGTTCTTTTTAGATAGTTTCTCAAATCTTTATAAAAATTCTCTTTCCTCTTCCCTACCCAGATAGCAAGAATTTTTAATATATAGTCCTGGACTGTGTAAATTATTCTATAGTGGTTATCTTCAAAGTGATGAGAATAGAATCCTTTTAAGTCGCCTGCTAAAGCATCCTGCTTCCAATTACGAAACGGCAGGCTGTCCAGAATTTTCCTTACTCGTTCTTGTAAAACCCTATCTAATTTATAAAACTGCTTCTGAAACTCCGGTGATGTTTCTACTTTATAGGTTATCATATTGAATACTCAGAAAAAGATGTCCCAAGTAACCCCCTTTTCTGTTCTTCTCCTTTTAGGTGCAAACTATAAACTTATAGAACCGGGTTTGTTTAAATAAGTTTACGATGGGATAATTCTGAAGATAAAATTACAGAGATTTACAAAAAATAAAGAAGGATTTTTAAGCCTTTAAAGAGGCTTTCTAGAGCTTGAGAAGAGCGCCTTAGTCTGCCCCTTCTAGGGGAAAAGAGGTGACAATTAATTTAGGCAAGCAACAAAGATAAAGGCTTGTAGTTCTAAAGAAGACAACTTATAAAACCCTTGAAGAAAAGTTGGCAATAGAAAAATATAAATACTCTCGTTTATACGGTATATACATCAAAAAAACCCTCTCGTTTATTTGTCAGGGTTTTTAGGATGCATGAAAATTCCTGAGGAAGGGAATTTTCTGCACAGAAAATTTAAATAAAAACAAGAAAAATTTTCTTGCTTCAAAGTTAAAAGAACTTTGAGAGTCATCAAAAACCAAAAGTTTTTGAGATGCTCGAAAACGGAACGAGCATAAATAAGCCGTTTTCGACATGGCAGAACTTACAACAAAAATAAGGAAATGGGGAAATTCGTATGGAATAATTATTCCTCAAGAAGTATTGAGGGGAAAGAACATGAAGGAAGGAGAAGAGATAGATGCAATATTAGTAAAAAAAGGAAGCGTATTGAGGGAAACTTTTGGAAAACACAAATTTTCTAAGTCAGTTAAACAATTAATGAAAGAAACTGACAAAGAGCTTTATGGTTAAATATGTTTTTGATACCTACGCAATTATGGAGATAATTGAGGGTAATGAGAATTACGAGAAATATTTAGATTCAGATGTTATTATTAACAATTTTATTTTTGCAGAACTATGCTATAATCTCTATAAGGATAAAGACAAGAATGCTTCGGAAATAATTAATAAATATTCTAAGCATATTAGCTCTTTAAATCCTGAGTGGATTGATGAAGCGATGAAATTCAGATTGAGCTGGAAAGACAGGGGGGTTTCTATGACTGATTGTATTTCTCATATAATGGCCAAGCACCTCAACGTGAAATTCTTAACAGGCGATAAAGAATTTGAAAATGTGGAAAATGTAGAATTTGTAAAGTAAAAAAATCGTGTTTTAAAGAAGACAACTTATAAAACCCTTGAAGAGATACAAATATTTAAATAGTCTACATTACAATTACATTACAATGGTAATGGATACTTTACAAATAAGAATGAATCCAGCTCTTATTAAAAGAGTTGATATTTTGGTTAAATCAGGGATTTATTCTAATAGGTCTGAGGTTATAAGGGATGCAGTTAGGAGATTTGTGTGGGAGAAAGAAGCTGGAAGCATCAATCACAAAGGAAATTCTGTTGAAGAAATCAAGAGAATAAGGGAAAAACTTTCCAAAGAGACCCCTGATTTAGATGAAATAAACCGCTTATAAATCTTCAGGCTTTCTTGCTTCTACTGAATAGTCCTTGGATAGCTGAATTAATATTCTATCTCTAGTGACTAAAATTGAATTGGTCTTTTTAGCAAGTAATATATGGATGACATCATAAAAGCTCAATTGTTTGTTTGCCTTGCTAATGCTCTTGGCGAGTTCATACTCTTCTTTGGATAAAATTGTCTTCTTAAAATTTAGAGAAGAATCAAACAATTCTTTTTTCTGCAAGTATTCTTCAGTTGTCAGCAGAAATATAAGCTCTTTTAACAGGAAACCAGAATAGTAAATTATGGCCTCTTCATTTTCAGCTTTTTCGAAGAAATTCTTGGCAGATTCCCATAACTTATTCCCAGATTCATCAACTTCTTTTTTCCAAAGGTTTAGATAGATACAAGTATCTACATAGTAGGAAGTCATTAATTGAATAAGAAAAAGAATTATTTAATCTTTTCTGTGACTAAAAAAAATTGTGTTCTAAAGAAGACAACAAGGTATAAAACCCTTGAAGAGGCTTCCATAGCTTCAAAGTAGATGCCACTTAAGCCTCTTCTGGGTAAAAAGAGGTGATTATAATATTCATAGAAACTTGAAGTATTTAAACCTTTCGGTTTTGTGTCATTTTAAAGTTACTACTTCAAATCTATAGTTAAAATACCTATTTTTGATGATTCTATCATTTTTTGGGTTTTATTTTTTATTAGGCTTAGTTTTTAGAAGGCTTATCAGATTCAACATCATTTTCATTAGGGCCAGCAGGTCTAGGAGGGGGGGCTGGTCTGAGAGGGGTATACTTAGAATGAGCCTCTTCTAAAGCGGAAGTGTCCCAGATAACTACTCTATATGGGATAATTTCGTAATAAACTCTGGCGCGGCGCTTTTCATGATATTTACTTCCAAATAATGGAATAATAGCATCTCTTCTTGTCATGGCTGCTTCTATGTCAATGAGCTTTCCTCCTGTTATGATTGGTACGCCAATTGGTGCAATAATACCATCGCTAAACACTTCATCAATAACGGGCACCTGGAAGTCCGGCCTTCTGATGTCAGGACGTTTTGAACTTCCTACTCCTGCCCTATATACGAGGTTTGTGTATCCGCTGTTATAGATAGTTGCTGTTCCTTCAAAATAACTTTTTGAAGATTCCATTTTGTTGGTTACAACAGGAGTTACACCTGCTAGAATCTGTTCAGGAATTGGCAATTTTTCTTCTCCGCTTAATCCTCCTTTTTTGCCATTGGAAAGAAGGAGATAAGTTTGGAAGAGATGCTCAACATAGCCCTCGGTTGCCATAACATCTAACATAGTCTTTAGATCTATTGTAGAAGTACCGACTTGTATGCCCCATTTTGAACCCATGTTAATCCTGCCCCTAACTATTTCTGCTGCGCCTGGAAATTGGGAACTGTCTGTTAATGCAGCAAATTCTTCTTCTCCCTTGCTTCTAATGGCCATGGTTAACTCTGTAGCATAATCCTGTGCTTTGTTTCCAAAATCAGCATAAGCAGTAAATTTTAGCAATATTTGAGGGGGCAATACATCTGCCTTTCCAAGAATCTTTTCAAGAAAACCTAACTGATTCTTATTTTTAACTGTAACAATTAACTGATTACTGTTTGGCAATGCGCTGATTACTGAATCTTTAACTTGTTCTTTTACGACTTTCTCTAAGTCAGCAATTCCTGCAAACTCAACGTTGTAAAATAAAGTAATTCCGTCTTCATTTTCAGTATAAAAAGATTCAAATTCTCTTTTTGGGTGCGGTGGGGATATAGTGCCTGTTTCTTCATTGTATCCCCTAATTATTTCATCCCAGGCTTTAATTATCTTGTCAGCCTTTTTGGTTATAAAGTCTGTCTTGAAGAATTCGCTGTTGCAACCTCCAACTAGCCCTGCAAGCCCGCTAGCAAGACCTATTTCTAAAACTTCTCTCCTGCTTAACAAATTCATTGTTCCTGATTTTTGGGTTTTTGACAGCAAAGTGCTATCTTTAAATTATATAAATTTATAATATATATCTTTCTATTCACTGAAGAGTTACAGGAAATTTTTTAGGCAGATTTTTAAATAACTTTTTACTATTTCTCTTATGAAAATTCTTGCTATTGGCGACTTTCACGGGAAATTTCCAAAAAAACTTGAAAGAGAAATAAAAAAAGCGGACGTGGTTTTATCTATTGGAGATTTTGGTGGAAGTAAAAAACTCTTAAAACTTGTTTTTAAGCATCTTTACAAGGGATGGTGGAATGTTGTTGAAAAAAAGAAAGTCAGGGAATATATTCTGGAGGATTATAATTCTGGCAAAAAAATCATTAAAACTTTGAACAATGTAGGAACTCCGGTTTATATAGTACACGGGAACTGGGATTTTGAAGGAAGAAAAAAAGAAAGAACAGGAGGAGTCAAATTAGTTAATTATTCGCATTTAATGAAGAAAATGAAGAATATGAATTACCTAAGAAAAAGAATTGTAGATATTAAAGGAATGACTGTTTATGCATTTGGAGGTTACGTTATTCCGGATGTTGTCCTAACAAAAAAAGGAGGGTATACTGAAATAAAAATAAAAAGGTTTAAAAAAGAATACGCAAAATTAAAAAAACAATTGTTTAGTAAATCAAGAAAAAATATAGATATTCTCTTAGCTCATTACCCTCCTTATGGCCATTTTGATGTTGTTAAATATAAAGGAGAGAATCCAAGGAACGGACAACATGTAGGATTTAAACCCTACACTCAATACATTAAAAAATATAAACCAAAACTATTCTTATGCGGGCACATGCATGAATATCAGGGAAAGAAGAAGCTTGGAAAAACAATTATTGTGTCAATAGGTTCTGCAGAGCAAGGGAAAGCAGCTATTATTGAGTTTGATGAGAAAAGAAAGAAGATAAATAAAATAAAGTTCTTAAAATGAAAATATTAGCTCTTGGCGACTTTCATGGGAAATTTCCTGTTAAGTTAAGGAAGAAAATTAAGAAGGAAGAACCGGATTTAATAGTTAGTATAGGCGACTATCCAAGTTTTTCATTTAAGAAGATATTTTTCAAGCATTCCTGGGGGAGGAGCAAGCAGGTTTGGGAAGTTATCGGGAAAACTAAGACAAAAGAGCTAGTTGAAAAAGACTGGAAAAACGGAGAAAATGTTTTAAAGGCATTAAATAAAATGCCAGTTCCTGTTTTTACAATTGTTGGCAATTATGAAGGCGTAATAAATGATACTTTTGATATAAATAAAACTTATCTTAAAGATGTTAAGAAATGGAAGTGGTATGACCAGGATTTTTTCTCGAAAATTATTAAGAAATACAAAAATATCAAGAGATTTGAGTATTCTTATTTTAAATTTGGAGGATTAATTTTTATAGGGAGTTATGGGCATACAATTCCAGGAAGAGTTAAAAGCAGGAACTTTAAGAGATATAAGGCAAAACTGGATAACTTATTTAAAAAATTTAAAAAAGAAAACAAAGAAGGGAAAGTTATTTTTGTTTTTCATAACATGCCTTACAAATGCCTTGATAAAATAAGAGATAAAAATGCTCCAAAAGAAGCTTATGGAGAGCATTATGGCTCTAAGCTAATACGGAGAGTTATTGAACAACATAAACCAATTTTAGGAATTGGCGGGCATATGCATGAAAATCAGGGAAAAATTAAAATAGGAAGAACAACAGTCATTAATACAGGGGCTGCTCTTGAGGGCAAGGCAGCTGTAATAGAGTTTGATGAAAACAAGGGGAAGATAAAGAAAATAAAGTTTATGAGATAAGATGGAAAAAGAGAGTGAGAAAGTAAAAAAGAAAAATTTGATTTATCTGTTTATTGGATATTTTTTTATTGCTGCATCTTCAGTTCTGGTGAATACTTTCCTGCCTTTTTACCTAAAAGAGAGAGGGTTTACTATTTTAGAGATA
>MFWN01000035.1:2790-5265 GCA_001786395.1 Candidatus Pacearchaeota archaeon RBG_13_36_9 | reverse complement strand
AGGCCTTGCATTAGGAAGTTTTGTTTTGGGAATTTTATTTTCTGAATTACAGAGAAAAATAAAATTAAAGTCAGGATTAAGCGTCTCTTCAATATTCTATTTTCTAACTTCTTTTGTATTTTTTATTATTCCCACTTCTATAGGAATAGTTACCTCTAATATCTCGCTGGGCATTGGAAAACTAATTTCTAGAATCTCTACTGATGTTACCATGCAGCACAATTCAAATAAAAAAAATCATAGGGCAGTCAGTTCTTATCAACTGATAGTTGACTCTGCGGGGATTGTTGCAGGTTTGGTACTTTCTTTTATTTTAATAAAAACAGTTGGTTTTGTATATTCTCTTTTAGTCTTTTCTTTCCTTGCGCTCTTGTCATTTATCTTTTATAGTAAGGTAAAAGAAGAAACTCGCTTTAAATCTACAGAAGTTGTTAAGCTTCCAAAAATAGAGCTTTCCTTAAAATTAATCCTTTTGTCTGAAATACTTTATTGGCTTGGTTTGGCTGCTAGTTTTTCATTAGTCATAACTTTTTTAGTTTCTGATTTTTCTGGTGGAGTTGGGTGGATAGCTATTTTGTTTGCCGCTCTTTATTTATCAATTACAATAACTACTTTGCTGACTAAGAATTTTTTGAATAAAATGGACTTGTTCAAGAGCTCTATTGTGGGAATGGTTATATTATTGCTTAGCTCTCTTTTGGTTATTCTTTCCAGGAACCTTTATTTTGTTTTAGTTGCAATGATTCTTGAGGGGATTGGGGCTGGAATATGGGTTCCTTCAAAAACAGCTATCTATTGGAGCAAAACAGCACCCGAGCTAAGAGAGAAAGTTTCTGGATATCTGAATAGCTTAAGAACAATTGCAAACACAGCTGGTCCTCTTGTAGGGGGATTGTTAGTGACTTATCTGGGAATTCTCTCCCCTTTTTATTTTAAAGCAGTAATTGCCTTATGCTCTATTGGGATATACATTTTTTTGATGAAAAAAAGAGGAAAGTTGTCAGTGTGAGGTTTATTAGATAACTAGTTTGTAAATACTTCTCCATTAAATCCTATTTTTTGTTTTATTCTGTTAAGAATTTTTGTTGCAAAATCCAGATTTCCTGATTTGAGCAGATATACACAAAAAGCTGCATCTCGTCCTATTGTAAAATAATCTACTTTTTTATCAAAATTTTCATCAATGTTTTGGCTTTTCTTATAGCCCTTTAGCAAGGCATCTCTTAAATGCCCTTTTTCCAGAAATCCATTTCTTTTTAATTTTATAAAGTCATATTCTCTCATTTTTGAGGCAGCATATTCAAAATCCATTAAGCCAGTTATCTGCCATTTTCCTTTTATTTTCTTGATTTTTATGTTCTGGTCGTAGTAATCTCCGTGTATAAGCGAAGGTTTTTCATTTATCTCTGCGAGTTGCTTGTTTTCTAGGAGATATTCTGATAGCCTTAGAATAAATTTGTCATTAATTATGCCGAAAGAGGATAAATTTCCCAGGTCTTCAAAAAATTCTGATAATACTGTTTTTATTCCAGGATCCATTGATAGTTGTTTGTCTTCTTGCTTTAGTGAGAAAGAAGCTTTTTCTTTAATTCCCTCGGGCATAATCATCCCGAGTTCGGTGTATTTTATTATGTGTATTTTACCTAAAAGACTTCCTACTTTTTCCATTATTTCTGTCTGCTCTTTTTTTGAGAGCTTTCTTAAGATTTTATCCAGGTCTGTTCCATCTAACTTGGAAAGCACCACAAATTCAACCGGCACTTTTTTTCTGCTTTTATCATGTAAAATTATTCTTGGAACTGGAATCCCTAGTTTTTGTAGAATCTTGTTTATTTTTATTTCTTTTTCTAAACTGTATTCTGGCAGGCTGTTGTTTGAAAATCTTACAATGACTTTTTTTGGATAGAGATTAGTTTCAACTTCATAGATTTCATGAGAATATCCTTTGGTTATTTTTCTTGCTAGACTTGCATTTTCAAATACTGTTTGAGCAGCTCTTAGCGCGTCTTTTTCAGTGTATTTCATTTTATGCTCCTGAATTTAGCTTTTCAGCTAATTCCGATTCAGTTACATTTCTAGAAGTGTCAAATCCTGCTGCAGTTTCTCTGCCTAATGCCTTTGCATCATAGCTTGTTGCAAGGGATTCTGCTAGCTTTAATGCAAAAGGTCCTCTTAAGGCAAATCTTGTCTTTCCGGCATCTGTTCTTAATACCCCTATGTGATACTGTGAAGGAGAGCTTTCTGCCTGTGCATTTAGATAGTTAGAGTAGGCTGCTAAACCTAAAACAACATCCTTTTCTGTTTCAGCAGGAAACAGATAAACTTCTGCTTTTCTTGTTGTTATACACTTTATTCTTGGTTGTAATCCTGAAAGAGAAGCTTCCATTTCCTTTGCAACATCTGCTACTTCTGATCTTTCAAGATAATCTGCAATGTTTTTGGCGTTTGTTAATCCCGATAAAACATGGGAGAAGT
>MFWN01000035.1:834-2758 GCA_001786395.1 Candidatus Pacearchaeota archaeon RBG_13_36_9 | reverse complement strand
AAAACCTGCCCGTAGTAAAGCAGCTTATCCATATCTGCTGCTGGAACAACTTCTGTAAATGAGTTTTGTGCTGCCCTTCCTTTTCCATCATTGGATAAACCTACAATTGCTAGCTGGGCTGCCTTGGCTCTTTCTTCTTCAACAGGCAAGTTTTTCCCTATTGTCTCATAAGCAAGAGAGGCTGTGGAAATCTCTCTTGAGTCAGGCTTAGCATAATTTCTTATATTCTCAGGCAGTTTTGTATCTGGATTTGTATGATGATCGATAAAATCAATTGAAGCTCCTGTACTCGCCATTTGCTCTAAATCCCCTAAGTTTTGCTCTGCTGAAATATCAAGAACTGCCACCCTTTTTCCAATTAAATATTCTTGAGGAATTGTTTTATTTGCTTCGCTAACTAAATCTCTCTTGCTTTTTTGAGTATTTGTTACTGCAACATACTTTCCTGGATTCTGCATAAGCCATATTGCTGCTGCAGAAGTTCCGTCTCCGTCTCCATCAAAGATGACTGCGCCATCTATATCTTGCTCTAGTGTAGTTTGGTACATTCTTTGTGGTATTATTTGTGTTTCCATTTTTATTTTCCTCTAATTTGTTTTTACTTTATAGTAACAAACTATTTGCGTGGGTATTTATATTTATGCCACCTTTTAGGGGGTGGTATAGATAAGTTTAAAAATACTTGAGTTATGTTTAATTATGGAAGAATTTGAAGATTATGGGGAGATTGGATTAACAAAAAATGAAGCTAGGGTTTATAAGACTCTTGTTAGGTTTGGGAAGTTAGGGGCAGGAGAAACAAGCAGGGAATCAGGAGTTTCTTATAGCAAGATTTACAATGTTCTCGATTCTTTGATTTCTAAAGGGATTGTAAAAGTAATACCTGAGAAAAGCAAGAAGTTTGTGCCTAGCAGTCCAGAAGCTTTAATTGAACTGATTGATAAAAAGCAGAAGAAATTGGAAAAAGCTAAGGAAAAAGTAAAAGAGCTGAAAAAGTTTTATGAGATTAAAGAAAAAAATCCAGTAGTGATGGAGATAGGGAGAAAAGGGTTTTATAAGATAGTTAAGGAATTAAAAGAAGGTAAAGAGTATAGTTACTCTATTAAATATACCTCTGAATATAAGCCAGAATTTGTCAGAGATGCATTAAAAAGCAAGAGAAAAGGAATTGATGGTAGGACTTTAACAAGGTATGATAAAGAAACAGAAAAAGAGGTTAAAAAATGGCTGAAAGTCAAAAAAGAGATGAGGAAAATTGAGAATGAAGGAGTAGCTATGTCAATTATTGATGATGATGAAGTTATGATTTCCCTGATTAAGTCAAATGTAACTTTGCTTATTAAAGATGCCCCTTTTGCCAAAATAATGAAAAAGATGTTTGAAGAGACTTATAAAACTGCAGGGGAGATAAAATAAACATGAAAAAAGAGGAGATAGGGTACTTACAGATAATCGCTGCGGGAGTTTTGTACAGTTTTGTTCCTATACTGGTAAGATTCGGCAGCAATTTTGGCGTGTATAATCTAGCTTTTTTTAGGACCTTTTTGTCAGTTTTTATCCTTGGAAGTTTCTTCCTTTTATTTAGAAGGAAATTAACTCCCCTTAAATATCAAAGAAAAAAAATGATATTTTTTGGGGCTTTGCATGGTTTTCTTATCCTGGCATCTTTTCTTTCCATAGCTTTAATTGATATCTCTTTAGCAACCCTTCTTACTTATACATTTCCAATCTGGATGCTCATATTTTCTTATATTATACTTAAGGAAAAAATAAACAAAAAAAGTCTAGTTGCTTTGGCTATCGCCTTTTTTGGAGTTTTTGTATCAGTAATTGGAAAAGATTTGTTTTATAAAAATAATATCATTGGAATTTTATGCGCGCTCTTTGTGGGAATTGGTGCAGGGTTAATCTATGTATTATCCAA
>MFWN01000035.1:0-825 GCA_001786395.1 Candidatus Pacearchaeota archaeon RBG_13_36_9 | reverse complement strand
AGAGTATGATGCAGTGAGCCTTACTTTTTGGCAAAATTTAATAGCAATTCCTTTTATGATTCCGCTATTGTTTATTGATTCTCCTCAATTTGGGGTAAAAAGCAGCCTTATTGTTTTAGCCATAGGGGTTCTTGCCGTGTTTAACTTTGTTTTCTTATTTAATGGTTTAAAGAAAATATCTGCCAATAAGGGGGGCATTTTGATGTTATTGGAAGCTATTTATCCTATAATTTTAGCCTTTTTCTTTTTTACTGAGCGGCTGTCTATACCTGTTATAATAGGCGGATTATTAATCTTAATTGGAGCATACCTTGCTGCAGGAAAGTCTTACAAAACTTTTCTTTTTAAATTAGATCTGAATAAGAATGTTGATTATGGAGACATTTTAAAAAAAGAAAAATTGAAATTTAAAAATAATAAGGAACTGGAAAAATATTACAATGAAAAATTCAAAAAAGGAGGGTATAAAAAAGGTTTTACGCTTTTTGATATAAACATCAGTAAATTATATCATAAATCCAGGCACGATAGGGCTTTGGAACTGCTTGAACCAAATAAACAAGATATTATTTTAGATGCTGGCTGTGGTAATGGAGACTTAACTAAAAGAATAGCCTATAAATGTAAGAAGGTGATAGGAATTGATATTTCAAAAGAGGCTTTAAAGATTGCCGGGAAAAAAGCCCCTAAAAATTCTGTCTTGGAGTATGGTGATATAGAAAAAATTAGCTATCCAAATAGTACCTGGTAACGCTTTATATCAAATAACCTTTCATAGTTTCCAATAGTGGTTTTCCTTGTTTCTTCCACGTGGCTATCATTGTT
>MFWN01000034.1:13206-15438 GCA_001786395.1 Candidatus Pacearchaeota archaeon RBG_13_36_9 | reverse complement strand
CGAAAATGTTTATAAGTTGCTTATGAATATATGTATTGTAAGGGGGCAGTTTAGTCCGGATTTACACTAATCACCAAAATTATAATTTATTTTGCTTTTTATCTCTATTTTGAATGTTTATAAATTCTCTTTTCTTTCTTCTCTATGTAGATAAGGAAGTAAAATCCTTTGAAAACTATTTACACTGCTTTTCTTGAAATCTGGTTATTTCAGAGCTCAAGAAGACAAGATTTGGATTGTTTTGCCCACTTTGTTGATTTAATTAGAATTTAAGGAGTTTTATTGAGTATCATTATCTTATCAATGCTTACTAAAGCAACAGCAATAATTACCCCTATGAAAAGCAGAATAATCAATATTACAAAGACTTTTTTCCAGTTTATCCTCATAAAACAGTAATACTTTAAGATTATATAAAGATTTAGCCTTTCTACACTAAAAATCCTTTCAGATTTGCCCACTTTGTCACTTTCCTATCTACTGTCTCTGGGCTGGGCTGGCTGGGCTTGGCAAATCTTTAAAAACCTCTTAACCATCTTATTTCTGCAGACTAGGCTGGCGGTGCAGCTCTCCGCCATTTGCAAGCGAGCTTTATGCAAGCTGCGAGAGGGTGAGTGATATTGCCTCTTTGAGGTCTTTATGCTGACGTTGAGGCTTTGTCCTGCTTGATCTTGCTCTTGCGAAATGGGTCAGACCTTGATCGGAGCAGCCCTAAACATGAGTTAAGGTGCTTGTAGGATAGCAAAGCTGAGAAAGTATAAAGGTAGCTTCTTAGGGGAAATTGAGCAAGCCCTCGAGTCTGCGCTGAAAAAAAGAAAGGTTAAGGATTAAGAGGCACAATTGCTTTCACAACACCAAAGATAAATCTATAAATCCTGATAGAATAGCATTAATATGGATAAGCTAAGATACCTCCTTCTTACACAGAAAGATTCTTCTTCTACAATTAGTTGCGTTATTAAAGTATTTCTATATGATGAACCAATGACCAAATCTTTAGGGATGTCTGAGTCTGAATTTTACGTTTTTGCCGAGGCTGTCTGTAAAAAGGCGGTTAAAGATAAATTGTCTTATGTTTGTAAGAACGGTAATAGAGTTATTGGCTTTGCTTTGAATGATGATATGATGGGAGAAGCTGTACCGAATTCAACCGGAATGCCCTCTAAAATGAATCCTATACTTGACTTATTGTGGAGACTGGATAATTCTTATTTGAAGGGTAAGAAAATTTCCAAGAAAGAATTGTTTCATCTTTTTATGATTGGATCGCTGAAAGAACACAGACGTAAAGGAATTGCAAAAAAACTAATTGTTAAAAGTTTAGCCCTTGCTAAAAGGAAGAAGTTTAACAAAGTAATAACTGAGGCTACAAACATGAACTCACAGAAATTTCTTAGGAAGTATTTTGGATTTAAAGATGCGAAAGATATCAAGTATAAAGAATTTAAATGTCAAAATAAATTTCTGTTTAAAGATATTGGTGAAGAATCCTGCAAGCTGATGGCATTAAGATTAAACGAAAAAACAAAAGAACAAAGATGATATTTTTGCCTGCTGCAATAAAGCAAATTTTATATACTCATAATTCCATATCTAAATATCAAAAAGAGGAAAATGGTGAATCAAAAAAATTTTCAGAAAATTTTCAGGCTTTTTGGAAGGCCTAAAAGCAGAAGTATTAAACCTTCCAAAAATAAAAAAGCACAATTCTACCTTATAGCAGCAATAATCATAATTGGAATTATAATCATACTGGCGAGTGTAACAAATTATATTGTAACCAAAAAAAAGGACGTTAAGATCTACGACCTTGGTGAGGAGTTTAAAGAAGAGGGCACAAGGGTTGTTGATTACGGGATATACAACTCTGCAGATACAATAGATTTGATGGAGAGCCTGAGCGAAGATTTTGCAACCTATTCTGAAGAGAAAGAAAGAGGCAGCGAGTTAGTTTTTGTTTTTGGAAACTCTACCAATTTAACATCTGTAACTTACACCTCTGAAAATACAGGAGAGGTCAAATTAGTCTTCCCTACAGGCCAAAATTTTAATGTGCCTGGAGAGGCTGTAAAAACAAAAAATGTAAGCTCTGCAGTCCCTATCCCTCCTTTCGACCAGGTCCAGGTAAATTTGCTGGGGCAAGATTACAGCTTTGAACTTCACGAGGGAGAAAACTTCTTTTTTGTCATATCCAAGAATGTAACAGAAACAAATGAGATGTATATAACCAAA
>MFWN01000034.1:5583-13188 GCA_001786395.1 Candidatus Pacearchaeota archaeon RBG_13_36_9 | reverse complement strand
TTAAATTCCCAAAAAACTAGATAAATAAAAATGAGGTTGAGAAAAATAGGCGGCAAGAAGGCATTGAGCGAGATAGTTTCCTATGTTCTTCTAATTTTAATAGCATTTGTAATTGGAACTGCAGTTTTTGTATGGATGAGGCACATGATTAACGATCCCAGTAAAAATCCGCAATGCCCTGATGGAGTTTCCATTGTAATAAGAAATGCTGTATGCGATGATACAAACAATGAGGTTACACTGACTATTGCAAATCAAGGAAGATTTGACATAGCAGGATTTGTTGTAAAAGGAAGCAATAATCCAAATGTAATAGCGGCGGTAGGTCTAACTCCCAATGATGCGCCACCTAAATTAACGAATATCGAAAACCTTAATGTACTGCCAAATGACTTGGGCACTGGAAAAGAAGACTCCTATAAATTTAGCTACAGCACGCTTACCGCTCTTAGTAAAATATCAGTCATGGCAATAAGAAATCAATCTGACGAAATGGTGGTTTGCACAAGTTCGCTTATAGGGCAGGATGTATCATGCAGCTAAAGAAAAGTATTTAAATCACGCTAAACAAAATATATAAAATGAAAATAAACAAAAGAGGTTTGTCTCCGGTAATAACCACAGTTTTGCTGATAGTTATTGCAATTTCATTGGCAATAATAATACTTTTGTGGGCAAGAGGTTGGCTTAAAGAAGCCATAACAAAAGATGGCAGGCCTATTGAAGATGTGTGCAGGGATGTCAGCTTTGAAGCCAGCCCTGTGAACCATGACGGAACGCCAGATGAAATCATAGTATCCAACACGGGCAATATAAATATTCATGCGTTTAGCATTGAAACAAAAACTCCTGGAAAAACAACTGTGATAGAAAGAATACCACAAAATATTGCAACAGGAGCTGAAATATCCCTTGGAATAGGCGGCTCTGGAAATTTCAGCGTGGATTTTGAAATTACTGGAACAGAAGGGGTTGTAGTAAAGCCTGTTTTACGGGGATTAAGAGGAGAGGTAGAGGAGAAATACGTGTGCGAGAATCATCCTGGAGCAGAGCTGGAGATATAATAATCATATGATACTCAAAATGATAAATAAAAAAGCAATTTCGCCAGTAATAACCACAGTCTTATTGATAATGATTTCAATTGCAGCAGTTGCTATTGTGGCCAGTGTTGTGTTTCCCCTCTTCAACCCAGATGAGGGGGAGTGCTTTAAAGCAGTAGGCCAGATAGACATAGACACTTCTTCAAAGTATACTTGTTACTACATAATTGACCCTACGGCGGCGGCAGGAGATGAGTATGCAGTAGTTAATGTAAGCATAAAGAGAGGCGCAGAACCACTTGGTATAGAGCAGTTTATAATAATGGTTTACGGGGAAGGAAGAAACGAAAGGTTTGAAATAAAAAAGGAAATAAGAACAGATACAAAGATACTAATGTACGGAGCTGCAACATTGGCTGAAGCGCAGGATATCAAGATTCCAGAAAGAAGGGAGATGATGACTTACTCGCTTACTACCACTCTAGGGGAAGTCACTTCAATGGAAATTTCTCCTGTGATAAAGGGGAATATATTTTGCAACGCAGCAGACAGGCAAGTTATTGAAATGTGTTAGGTATTTAAAACACTGGCGATGAAAATGGACAAGAAAGCTTTATTTAAAAAAAGATTGGGCCAGATATGGGTAGAGACAGTCATCTACACGCTGATAGGCCTTACCATAATAGCTGCGATACTTGCTATATCCACGCCTGCAATTGACAGGTATAAAGACCAGCTGGTTGTGGAGCAGACACTATCGGTAATGAATGGCTTTGACAACACTATAAAAGAAGTAAGAGATGCTGGCTCTGGAAACAGAAGAATCATACCTGAACTGATGATTAAAAAAGGCAGGATAGAGATTGACGGGAATGCTGAAAAAATAACTTACATCCTTGAAAAGACAAGATTAGAGTACAGCGAGCCTGGAAGTTACATAGAGCAGGGAAGCATGACCGTCTATACGGAAAAGCTGAAAAGCGGCAAGTTTTACAATATAAACATAAGCCTCTCCTATGCGGGCATTAACATTACAAATGGAGATAAACACAATAAAAAAACACTTACTGCTGCGTCTGTGCCTTATAAGCTATCTTTATCAAACAACGGAACTTTAAATGATATGGTTTGGATAGTGATAGAAGAACTTTCATAAGAAATATTTATAAACCATATTATCTTTTAAAAGAAGAAATATAGAAAAGAGGAAAAAATAAAAACAATGAAAATTAAAAATTTTCAAGCATTTAAATTAAGGAGATTAATTTAAATATGGCAACAGCACCTAAGGAAAAAATTGTAATCGATTTGTCTCCGAATATTCCGGCACTTCCAAGGCCGAAGGACAAAACAAAGATAGACGTAAGATATATGCTTATCTCTCCTTATGCTTCTGCCCATGTATATTTTGACAAGAAAAAGCTCGAACTTATGTATGAGATAGAAGAGCCCTTGCTGGATGCGCAAGAAAAAGCGCTATTAGACGAGATAGAAGGGGCTATGAAAGAGATAATCAATGTCAATGTTCTTATAGAAAAATCAAAGAAAGGGCTGATAGAATACATAGATAAAACAGCAAGGCTTCTTATTTCAGAGCTGGACTTAAAGGTTTCTGAAGCTACGTACAAAAAAATGTTCTATTATTTTTTCAGGGATTTTATGGGACTAAACGAGATAGAACCAATAAGCCGTGATTACTTCATTGAAGATATAGAATGCAACGGAGTCGGAACGCCTGTTTATGTCATTCATAGAATTTATAGAAACTTAAAGACTAATATAGTCTATAAGGATCTTGACTATCTTGGAAGCTTTGTAGAAAAATTGGCACAGAGATGCGGCAAATACATCAGCTATGCAAATCCTCTTCTTGATGGAAGCTTGCCAGATGGAAGCAGGGTAAATGCCACTTACACCAAAGATGTTACTAGCAGAGGCCCTACTTTCACAATAAGGAAATTTACAAAGATACCCTGGACGCCAATCCAATTGATAGCACTTAACACTCTAAGCCCTGAAATGCTTGCATACATGTGGATTTTATGCCAGTACAAATCAAATATATTAATTACAGGAGGCACTGCTTCGGGAAAAACTACTCTTCTAAATGCGATTGCTTTTTTCATTCCTCCTTCGTCAAGGGTCGTAAGCATAGAGGATACACGAGAGATAAACCTATCCAGGGAAAACTGGCTTCCTTCTGTTGCCAGGACAGCTATAGGGATGGGGCAGGTAGGAGAGGTCGACTTATTTGCCCTGCTAAAAAACTCTTTCAGGCAGAATCCGGACTATGTCATTGTTGGAGAAGTAAGGGGAAAAGAAGCCTTTGTATTATTCCAGGGAATGGCTTCTGGGCACGCATCCATTTCAACCATACATGCTGACTCTGTTGATACAGTCATTAAAAGATTGGAAACTCCTCCAATTGACCTTTCACCGACACTCGTGAATACTCTTGATTCAGTCTGCATTATGACTCATGCGGTTGTTAAAAAGCAGGAAACAAGAAGGTTAAGGGAAATTGTAGAGATAGTTAATGTAACACCCGAAGGAGTAGCCCTGACAAACAAGCCGTTTATATGGAATCCTCGGGATGACCGATTCTACTTTAAAAAAGACAGCAAGGTTTTTGAAAAAATAGCAGCTAAATACGGGCTTACAATGGAAGAATTAATGGAAGAGTTTACAAGAAGGTCAAAACTTCTTTATGAGCTATATAAAAGGAAGATATTTGGCTTTGAAGATGTTCAAAAAACAGTAAACGAGTATTATAGAGATCCCTTAACTGTTCTCAAGAAATTTGGCATAAAGTAATCTCTGCCAAAAGTAATATTTATATAGTATAATTATTTGATTAATCTATAAAAGAGGAAAAATGATAAGTCAAGAAAAGCTGGATGATATCTCTCAGATAGTGAATAGCATGGAACAGGGCATCCTAAGGCTTGAAAAGGCTTTCAGAAAAAAAGATAGCGGAGAATTTGAGAGTGTGAAAAGAGCGATTCTTGAATTACAAAAAAAACTTTCTGAAGAACTAAAATGAACGAAGAAAATATAACTAACAATATTGAAGCGCTTAAGGAAAATGTCAAGCATGAAAGGGAGATACTAAAGGAGCTATCTTCTATACTCGGCCACTTGGATACTGTCCAAGACCTGGAAAAATCAGGATACAAAATAAACCAGGAAGAAAGAAAACTGCTAGAAAACACTGTCAAGTCCTTAATGTCGCAGCTGAATATAATAAACGAGTCTACTCCTGATTTGGTTAGCATACTTTCCCTCTTCAATGAAGTCCCATCCAAAAAATCCGGGCAAGCGAAACAAGACCTAGTAAGCTTCCGGTACAATTCTCCTGTAACAGCAGCTGACCGAACAATGGTTACAGTCAGAAAATCGCAAAAAGGGAAATTTATCAAAGAGCTCAGCCTTACAGACACCACTATAAGCAAGCTCAAGAAAAAATATAACTTTTTCGACCAGAGTAAAAAAGAAGAGCACTTCAAGAAACCCAGCCTTTATGCAAAAATCTCAAATAAGATATTTTCTGAAGTTTCCAGAGACCTCGTTAAAAAAGGGTACTTTATGGATTTGACTAAAGAGCTAAAAAAGGCAAATATGCCTTTTTTATCGCATACCTACATATCCATGGCATTTTTTACATCTCTCATCTCTCTTCTAATTGCATTCTTGCTTCTGATAGTCCTTCTTTTTTTCAGCTTGAATCCTCTAAGTTTCTTCGCACTTGTAGAAGAGTCCATACTCATTAGATTTTTGAAATTTTTCTGGATAGTTATAGCAATACCCTTAGCTACTTTTTTTGTGCTTGCTTACTATCCTTCAATTGAAAAGAAAGCGATAGAGAAGAAAATAAACCAGGAACTTCCGTTTGTCACTATTCACATGGCTGCCATAGCAGGAAGCAATGTAGAGCCAACCCACATATTCAGCATAATTGCCGCGGGACGAGAATATCCTTACACAAAAAAAGAAATCAAGAAAATCCTCAACCAGATAAACCTCTATGGATATGACTTAGTAAGTGCATTAAGGTCCAGCGCGGGCTTCACTTCAAGCGCTAAGCTCTCAGAGCTGTTCAGCGGCTTTGCCACAACAATTACCTCTGGAGGAAATTTGGAGACTTTCCTGGCCAAAAGGGCAGATACTTTAATATTTGATTATAAGACAGAAAGTGAAAAGGCCATAAGAAGCGCAGAGACGTTTATGGACATATACATCAGTGTTGTTATCGCAGCGCCTATGATTTTGACCCTGTTGTTGGTCATGATGAGCATAAGCCCTGCATTAAGTTTCGGCCTCGACCCTTCAGTGATGAACATGCTGATACTGCTGGCAGTAGCCCTTATAAATGTAGTCTTCCTTGTATTTTTACATCTAAGACAGCAAAACCTATGAAAATAAAAAAAATACATATTATCGGAATAGTCGCTTCATTAGCCGGGATTTTATTCAGTCTCCTTACTTTAAGGGACCAAAACATATTCTATTTCTCCCTTGGCATCTGCGTGATTATCGGCATTTTACCTTTTGTTTCCACGGTAATTATCGAAACTGAGAGAGACAAAGACAAAGAGAACATGTTCCTGGAATTTTCGAGGAATCTTGTGGAGTCTGTCAAAGCTGGAACTCCTATAAGCAAGAGTATACTTAACTTAAAGGGAAAAGATTACGGCTCTTTGACGCCGCATGTTGAAAAATTATCCAACCAGATTGCTCTTGGCATACCTGTCAAGGACGCGCTTGGGGTATTTGCAAAGGATATAAACAACAGAACAATAGCCAGAGCAGTCACGCTTATAATTGAAGCAGAGCGCGCTGGCGGGGAGATAGGAAACATCCTTGAAAACGTTGCGAAATCTGTCAGCCAAACAGACAAGCTAAAGAAGGAGAGAAAAGCAGCTATTTACACCCTTGTAGTTCAAGGCTATATAATCTTTTTGATATTTATAGTTATAATGCTGGTTATGCAATTCAAGATACTCCCCATGCTTACTGCCTTTGAAGGCATGGATAGCGGGGGAAGTTCCAGTATGGGGGATATTGGAGGTATGAACCTGTCAGGAGGGGTAGATGTAGACCAGCTGGCTAAACCTTTCTTGTACTTGCTGCTAGTCCAAGGATTTTTTGTAGGATTAACTATAGGAAAACTAGCGGAGGGAAACATAAAGGCAGGCATAAAACATTCGTTTATTCTTGTCTGCATGGCCTGGCTTATTTCAACAGGGGCCAAAGCTTTTTACGGTTAAAATGCACAGTAAAAAAGGATTATCAGGGCATATTGAAGTTATCATTTCTTTCCTTATCTTTTTAGCTTTTGTTTCCTTTCTGCTTTTTTTTGTCAATCCAATTGAAAAGAACAAAGAAACAACACATTATCTTGAAATGACTGAAAACGCAATTACAGAATATTTAAAAGCCAACTTATCTGAATTTTCAATTACCTTAGTTAATCCTCCGGGCGGGGCAGCAGCAGAATGCAGGTGTTTTAATTACAATAATCCTCCTGAAAAGATTGGTAATTTACTCCAAGCCAACGATATTATTGTTAAAACAAAAGATGGAATAATTACTCCTGGAGCGAAAAATGCCAACCAAATTTGTTTTGAGACTGTTGGAGTAGAAAAGTTTTATAGATTGTATTTTTCAGAGGAGTTTGATGGGGCAGCGCCAGGGGCGTTATGTGCTGGAGTTCTTCCTATGCCTGCTTCAGACTATACCTTGGGAGTCTATAATGAATATGAAAAAGTATCCAACAATTCCCTTAGTGCTTTAGAAAATGACTATGATGCTAGCTATGCAAGCTATATCAACCTAAGAGATAATACCCTCAAGCTAAATGCTGATTTTAATATCTTTGTCAAGAACATGAGAAATGAGTATCTAGCTTACTCAAAAATTAAAGAACCCAAAGGAAATAACATTATGGCTAAAGACATTTCTATTGAAATTATAAATAATACAGGAGGAATAATTCCTGCAATAATGAACATACAGGTTTGGGAGTAACTAAAGTGATGAACAAAAATAAAAAAGCATGGATTAGAATTGTTGAAGCCACTATGGGCGTAATGCTAGTGGCTTCTGTGCTTTTTGTCATGGTTGCAAGAGCCCCAAAAAATACAGAGAATAATATCTATGAAACCCAGCATTTTATTCTGGAACAAGTGAGCAAAAATGACTCGCTGAGGAGGCTCATATTAACTTATGATGAGGCTGCTCCTGATCCTATTATTGAGAACCAAGTGAATGGTATGATAAGGGGCATGATGCCCGCCTACCTCGAATTTAGTTCTAGAATCTGCAAAGTAGATGATGTATGCGGGATGTATAATTATCCTGCTGGAATAGAAAGAAAAGACATTTATGCAGATGAAATTTTGATAACTTCAACACTTAGCCAATATAATCCTAAGAAAGTAAGGCTTTTTGTATGGGGAAAATAAAAAGTTAGGTATAAATAATCTTGTTTCTATGGCTTTTCATGGAAAAATTCAAGTTTTTGGAGCACACAGCAGATGCCAAGTTCCAGGCATTTGGAAAA
>MFWN01000034.1:216-5574 GCA_001786395.1 Candidatus Pacearchaeota archaeon RBG_13_36_9 | reverse complement strand
GAAGCATTTTCCAATGCAGCCTATGCTTTGGCGGAAACAATAACTAAAGGAGTAAAAATTCAGGAAAAAATTAAGTGGAAGATAGATGCAAGCGGAAAAGACTGCAGCTCTTTATTGTATAATTTTTTGGAAGAATTTTTGTTTCTGCTTGATACAGAAGGATTTTTATTAAGCAGAATAGAAAAAATAAGCATCAGCGAGGAAGAGCTGGAAGCTGAAGTCATAGGAGACAAAGCAGGCAATTATAAAATAACAAATGATGTTAAGGCAATAACTTATAATCAAATGTTTGTGAAGCAGGAAACAGAGGGAGAAAATAAGGGGTTGTGGGTGTGCCAGGTTGTTGTTGATGTTTGAAAAAATGTTCTGAAGTGTAATAATCTTTTTAAATTAACTTAAATAGCAAGTATAATGAACAGCACAAGAAAAAAGCTGAAAAAATTGACAAAGTTGCTCGGTGTTCCTGACACTGCTGAAACTGGATTTATTGTTGGAGGGAAGAGCGGTAGAAGAATTGTTGATTCAAGAACTGGCCAAGAAACAAGGTATTTAATTGGGGGGTAAACTGGATATCAGATAGTTTCAATAGATACAGGAGAAGCTATAGGAAATGTCTCAGCAGGACCTGTGCACAGGATATATTCTGGTGAAATAAAAACAAATTATCGGATTGGGGGAAGAACTAGAAGAAGAATTCTATAGGTAAGAAGACAAATAAGCAAGGTTTCATAAAATAAAAAAACAAAGACCAGAAACTTATCTCATTTCTTTTACAAATCCAAACTTTTTGTTTTTCGCAGTAAGCTTGATAAAATTGTTCAGCCTTTTTTTAAATTCCTTTTCTCCTCTTTTTCTTGAGTGCTCTATATACGCAATTCTTATTCGCTTATAGCTTTCTGGTAAATTCTGGAAGTTTTTCCAGGCTTGCTTGTCTTTTTTTATCGCTTCTAGCATATCTTCTGACATCAAAAAAACGATGCGCTTTCGGCGCTCGTTTTTAGGATGCTCAGAAAAATCAGATTTTTCTGACATTATGAATTTTTCTTCTTCTGAGTTAAATACATGAGAAACTGCATCAAGCCCGGCTTTTGTCATTTTCTTTTCTAAGATTAGCTTGCAGAGGCGCTGCCTGTTCATTTCTGACAGCTGGCTTCCTTTATTTCTTGGAGAAAATCTCTGGGCAAACTTTTCTTCATCAATCTTCTTTACAGTACTGTCTATCCAGCCGTAGCACAGGGCTTCTTCAACTGCATCGTTATAAGATATTCTTGGCTTTCCTGAAGATTTTTTGTAATAAATCAGCCAGATTTCCTTTTCTTTATTATAGTTTTCAACCAACCAGGAACGCCAGTCTTTTCTATTAGTCACATAGAGAGTTTTAGTTATTTCCATGCCATTAGAAGACCTTTAAAATTTATAAAGGCTATCAAAATATATAAAACTATAAAAACCTATTTCTTCTTGTGTTTATATGGTTGAAATGGCATTTACAGACGGAAATAAAAAATGCATTGTTAATGTTCCTGAAAGTGTAAGCCGAAGTTTAAGCCCGGAGTTAAGAAAGCAAGAGATGCTCGATGCAGTGCTTCATTTGCCATTATGCCCGATTTTATATGCAGCATCAATATTTTTTAGTGAGGCAGATAACAGAATTGGCGCAAGAGAATTGAGCAAAAGCGGGTTGTTAAGAGCCTTAGGAATCATACTTAACTCTCCAAACCTGTATGAAAAATCCTTAGACCACTATGCAAAAGCAAGGGGCTATTTAGATTTAAGGCATTATAGAAAAGCTTCAACCCTGTTAAATAAGGTGGATGTTCAAACAGCTCTAATGCCTGGCTCTTTTTTCGAATTATTAAATTCAGGTGAAAAAATTGAAGCTATGGAACTGAATGAAAGAAATCCTACAACCAAAAGGTTTCACCATAGAATTGTTTATAAAGGCGAAGTATTTGTGACGGACACAGAAACAGGGGTTTATGAGTTATAATTAAAATGGCAGAAGAAATAAACTTAAAGAAAATAAGCGATTATGAATGGGAAATTCCCAAGGAAGGGGCAATGAATGTTCCTGGAAAGATTTTTGCAAGCGAGAAGCTTCTAGAAAAGATGAAAGAAGATATAACCCTAACCCAGGTTAAAAATGTTGCAATGCTTCCCGGCATACTTAAGGCAAGTATTGCCTGCCCGGATGCTCACCAGGGGTATGGATTTAGCATTGGGGGGGTTGCTGCTTTTGATTTGGATGAAGGAATTATAAGCCCAGGCGGCGTGGGATATGACATAAACTGCCTGAGTGAAGACTCTAAAATATTAAGCGAGTTTGGATACTGGAAAAAAATAAAGGATTTTGAGGAGAATTATGAAAATGAATCTTTAACTATTCTCTGTAAAGATAATAAAAAAGGGAGCAATTCCAAGATAAGTTTATTTTTGAAAAAAAACTCTGAAAAGATCATTAAGATAAAAACAAAGTCTGGGGAAGAAATTTTTGCTACTGCCGAGCACCCAGTTTACACAAAAGATGGAATGAAACAGGTTAAGGATATAACAACAGGCGAAGAGGTTTTGACCTATCCCTTTACCGGAGTCGAATATGAAAAACCCGAAAGAATCTTGCTAGTTAATGAAAATGGTATAGATGCGTTGGATAGAAGTTTTACTTCAAAATTGCAGATAAAAAATAAATTAAAATCCTTGGGATTGCTGCCTCTTTATTCAGATAATCCTAAGATACCTTATCTAATAAAGCTAATGGGCTTTATTTTTGGAGATGGAAGTATTTCTATAGCAAAGAATTCTCAACTAGGACTTTATGGGAGAAAAGAGGATTTAGAATTGATAAAAAAGGACTTGGAAAAAGTAGGGTTTTGTTCGCATATATTCTCAAGGGAGAGAAAACATAAAATGAAAACCCAATATTCTGAGTATGAATTCTCAAGAGTTGAAGAATCCTTACATTGCCATTCGAGCGCTCTTGCGGTTTTATTTACTCTTTTAGGGACTCCTTATGGAAATAAAGCAGAACAAGATTACAATATTCCAGAATGGATTATGAAATCCGTAAGATGGTACAAAAGGTTGTTCCTAGCAAGTTTATTCGGAGCGGAGATGAGTTCTCCTAAAACTATGACTGGGCACGCATTTAATTTATATGGACCTGTTTATACTATGAATAAAAGGTATTCCCTTCATGGGCTAAATTTTGTTAATCAAATTTCGGCTATTCTTGAAGAATTTGGTGTTAGAAGCGTGCTTATTAAATTGCGTACTGATGAATTGAATGGTTCAAAATCTACAAGAATAAGGTTAATGATTTATACCAATTATGAAAATTTAATTAAGTTTTTTTCCAAGATAGGTTATGACTATAATGCCAAGAAAAGAAAATTGGCAAATGCTGCAATTCTATGGCTAAAACAAAAAGAGAAAATATTAAATTTTAGAGAAGAAACAATGATAAAGGCAAGAGAAATGAAAAAACAGGGATTTACTAAAAGCAAAATAATTAATTCACTATCCTCAAAATATGCCAATAAATATTTTATTGATAAAGCGATATATTATCAAGATTACGGGAGAACAGGAAGCAGAGTCGCTTTTTGTTTTATTTCCTTTAATGAATTTGTTGAAAAAAATTGTTATGGTGAAGAAGGATTTATTTGGGACGAAATCGAAAGCAAAAAAGAAATAGAACACAACAATTTTGTTTATGACTTCACAATGGACAACGATAACCACAATTTTATCGCTAATGGATTTGTTGTTTCAAACTGCAGCGTCCGCCTTCTTCGTACAAACCTTAAGCTAGAAGACATAGAAGGAAAGAAAAAACAGATTGTTGACATGCTTTACAGGGATGTTCCGTCGGGTGTTGGAGAGAAAGGAAGAATTAAATTAAGCAAAGAAGAGCTGGACGGGGTTTTAAGAGAAGGGACGCAATGGGCTGTTAAAAAAGGTTATGGAGTTGAAGCTGACTGGAAACATACAGAAGAAGAAGGATGCATGAAAGAGGCAAATCCCTCTTATGTATCCCAAAGGGCTATGGCAAGAGGGATTCCGCAGCTAGGAAGCCTTGGAGCTGGAAATCATTTTTTAGAAGTTCAGATAGTTGATGAAGTTTTTGATGAGAAAATTGCCAAAGTGTTTGGCCTGGAAAAAGGAATGATAACAATAATGATTCATTGCGGCTCAAGAGGATTAGGGCATCAGGTAGCTTCTGACTATATCAGGGAGATGGAAGATAAGTATGGCTGGCCAGAGCAGGACAGAGAGCTTGTAAACGCCCCTATAAAGTCAGAGCTTGGAAAAAAATATTTTGGCGCAATGGCTGCTGCAGCTAATTTCTCTTTTGCAAACAAGCAGCTTATAACCCACTGGGTAAGAGAAACAATGAAAAGGATTTTTCCTAAATTTGAGGCAGAGGTTGTATATGATGTCTGCCATAACATTGCCAAGTTTGAGAAACATATTATTGACGGGAAAGAAAAGGAAGTTTTAGTTATGAGAAAAGGAGCAACAAGAAGCTTTGGGCCAGGAAGAAAAGAAATTCCGCAAGATTACAGAGCAGTTGGGCAGCCGGTTATTCTTCCGGGGAGCATGGGAACAGCTTCTTATGTTTTAGTTGGCACAAAAAAAGCAGAGGAAATCTCTTTCGGCTCAACTGCCCACGGAGCAGGGAGAGTTAGCTCAAGAAGCGCTGCTTTAAGAACTTTAAGAGGGGAAGAAATTAAAAAACAGCTCAATGAAAAAGGAATAGAAGTCCTGGCAGGGAGCTGGAAAGGATTGGCAGAAGAAGCTCCGCAAGTTTACAAGGACATTGATGAGGTTGTAAAAACAAGCCATAAAGCTGGAATTGGAGACTTAGTAGTGAAAGTAAAACCGGTTGTTGTTATGAAAGGCTGATTAGTTTATTCTTGGATATCTTTTAACAATTGCTATGCTTTTTTTAATATAATCATCAAAACTTTTTCTTTTTAAAAACACATTTTTTAGCTTCTTTCTCAACTCTTCCAATTGCGAATATCCTGTATGTGCATAATAGCTACCCATATAATTTGTTCCCCAGGGCCAAAATCTCTTTGCTTCTTTTGGCACCGAAGTCAATGTATATGCCACAACTTCAGAAAGAGCCCAAATCTGCCCTTCTGTAAGATTTTTATTCAGAAATTTTCTTCTATAAATCTGAAAGAAATGCCCTTCGATTAATTCATGGGCAGTAATTCTTCTCATGAATAAAGGGTTGTCTTTCCACCATCTTAATATCCTGTTTGATTTTGAGCCTTCATAATCTATCCAGCCAGGACAAATAACAGAAAGGACACATTCGTATTTTTTGAAAGTCCAGTTATAGCTGGT
>MFWN01000034.1:0-162 GCA_001786395.1 Candidatus Pacearchaeota archaeon RBG_13_36_9 | reverse complement strand
ATATAATTTTTGTGTGAATTTTAAAGCACCTAAAGATTCTTTGTATTGGGTATCAATAGAGCCTATATCTTTTTTACTATATCCTCCCAACCCAGCCATTATTTTCGCAATCTTTTTATCGAATTTTTTATCTATCACGAATTTTAATTTTAGGTGATTGAT
>MFWN01000033.1:5266-8164 GCA_001786395.1 Candidatus Pacearchaeota archaeon RBG_13_36_9 | reverse complement strand
GAAACAAGGAAAACCACTATTGGAAACTATGAAAGGTTATTTGATATAAAGCGTTACCAGGTACGACAAATAAAAACCTTTATAAACTCTGTCTTTAATAGATATTTATTAAATGTTATGAATTTTATGATTCAAGAAGGCTAAGATTATAATTCCAATTCGTTGTTTTTCATGTGGCCGCCCGGTTGGGCATCTTTATGAGGAGTTTAAGAAGAGGGTAGAAAGCGGAGAAAATGCAAAAAAAGTGCTAGACGAGCTTGGCCTGGAGAGATACTGCTGCCGGGCTGTTTTCTTGGGGCATGTTGATTTGCTGCCATTAGCCAGCAAATTCAAGAAATTTTAATTTTTCCTGTTAAATAAGGTCATTAATCCCCTGTTCTATGCTTGTAAATTCAATACCTAGTTCTTTCCTGGAAGTGTTTAAATCTTTAATCCCCACGGTTTTGTCTGTAAATTTTTTCCCAAATATAATTATTGCAAGAGATTTTGGCAGGTGAAATTTTATTATCCGCTTGTTCATTTTTTTTGAAATAAGACTTATTAAAGAGTTCATTGAAATGCTAGTGGGCCCTGCGAGATAATAGGCAGAATTATTAAATCTGTCCTGGAAAATTATTTTCTCTATGATTCTCGCAATATCCATAGCAGAGACTGGCTGGTAGAGATTATTTCCATCACCGATTACCGGGATTAGGGGGTATTTTTTTACCATATTAGCCAAAGACGCCAGATTTCTCTTAAAATTTTTCCCGTAAATCACAGTGGGTCTGAGTATTACATAGTCCAATTTTGATTCTTTTATTATTTCTTCGCCCCTTAGTTTAGACCGCCCATAGACGCTGTCAAACCGGATGTCATAAGAACTGATAAAAATAATTTTTTTAACCTTATTCTTTTTGCATGCCTGAATTAGATTTTGGGTTCCAAGAGCATTAGTACGCCAGATATTCTTTTTTTTGCCTTCAATTAGTGCTGCGCAATGCACTACAACATCAATGTTCTTTGTAGCCTCTTCAAGCGAACCAGGATTCAGAAGATTGCCTTGGATTTGGTCTGCTGTTTTTTTATCCAATACCATCTCAAGAACAAAATTATCTTTCTTGAGAGCACCCACTATAACCTTGCCCAAATCCCCATCAGCGCCTGTAACTAAAATTTTTTTGCTCATTCTCTTTCAGCCAGCTTATCCAGCAGATACCTACCAATATATCTCACCCTGAAATAATAGCTAGTAATTGCTTTTTCTTGCAGTGAATAGATCTCCTCTTTAGACAAATGTTTGTGATTAAAAACCACATGAAAATTATCAAATTTGTTAAGGTTTTTTTCAAAAATCTTGCCCTTGATATTATTGTAAAAGTAAGTTCCAGGAATCGGAGTGCAGATTGTAAAGTTCGCAAAACTGGTATTTAATTTATGGGAGTATTTAATAGTTGAAAGAATAGATTCGCGCGTATCGTTTGGAATGCCGATTATATAAAAAGCCACAACTTTAATGCCCGTCTTTTTGCAGAATTTTACTATCTCCTCCTGTTTTTTAATCTGAGGAGGCTTGCGCCCGTAGCTGTTTAGCAGCTGGTGATCAGTGGATTCTACACCCAATTTTACGCAGCGTAGCCCAGAACTGTATAGTAATTTTAATAAAGGGGCCGTTAATAAATCGACACGAGTTTCACAGCCCCATTTCAGGTTTAATTTTTCTTTAATAATCAAATTTGCCAGCTCTTCTATCCTTTTTTCTCCGATAGAGAAAGTGGGGTCACGAAAGTAAAAGGATTTAATATGATATTTTTCTTTTAAGTGTTTCAATTCCTTGACTACATTCTCTGGCTTTCTTTGGCGATAGGTGCCAAAAACCTTGTACGGGCAATAATTGCATCCATAAGGGCACCCTCGGCTTGCATGAACAAAAATTGCGGGTTTTGCGCTGATTAATGGCGATAAGGAAAAATCCTTTAATAAAAATATGCTCCAATCCGGGAATGGCAATTGGTCTAAATCATTTATTGGTTGAGAGTTAATTCTGCCTCTTTTGATTATGCCTGATTTTGCCATATTAATTATAGCCTCTTCAGGCTCCCCGATGATAACCAAATCAGACCTGTAAAACAATTCAGGCTGAACTGTAGCAAGCGGGCCATAAACTCCGATTCTACACTGCTTTTTTTCTTTCAAGGCAGATATTAACTTAGTTTCTTCATTATGCCTGATTAATGAAACATGCATCAAACAGAGGTCATATCCTTTTAAATTTGGCAGTTTATTTTCGTAATAATCCACTTTATGCCCGTATTTTTTAAAAATTGCAGAGATATACGCATATGATAGTGTAGGATTTTTTTCAAGGTTTCTTCTTACAAATGCCAGAATCTTGGATTTATACGATCTTCCGATTTCAAATGTAGTTCCAAAACCGCCATTAAAATCTTTGCTATCCCCGGGATTCTTTATTTCCAATAAAGCTACTTTCATGATAATTTAAGAAATTTATCTTTAATAATTTCCAGCCAACTTTGTAATGCCTTTTTCTTTTTAAAACTTTCTCTAAATGGCAGAGTTTTTCTGAATTTCCTTTTTAAATGCCTCATGAGTGATTGATAAAAAATGCTCAATAATATTTACGGCTAATATAGTCTGCATTTCTGCTTTTACTTACCTGAAAATGCGCTGCTTCTATCTTATTGTTACAATTATTTCCAAATAGAGGGGTGCGTAGTTTGCGAGCCCCGAGCAAAGGTAGCTAAGAATCTAAGTGAAACGTCGAATTTGAAAGTGTTTATAAACAATTTTCAGAAAGTCAGGTCTATTAAGCTCTAAGTGCAATGTCATATTTTAAAAACTGCGGATTATTTAGTAGACTATGAATCTTAGCCTGGGATTTTTGCAAAAAGAGGAAAA
>MFWN01000033.1:4972-5211 GCA_001786395.1 Candidatus Pacearchaeota archaeon RBG_13_36_9 | reverse complement strand
TTGATAAACTTCGGCGGCCTGGGCTACATGAGCATTATAACTTTTTTCCTTCTCTCCAGCGATGTTCTCGGAATAAAATATGCAGTGTTTATGAAAGAATCCCTTAATCTGCCTTCCATGGGAGACATATTCAAGGTAGCAAAGAAAGTTTTCCTTACAATCATTGTTTTTGAAGTTGTAGGGATTGTCCTTCTTACCCTTGCCTTTTCTGGCAAGCCGTCATCAATTTGGTACGGGAT
>MFWN01000033.1:4647-4954 GCA_001786395.1 Candidatus Pacearchaeota archaeon RBG_13_36_9 | reverse complement strand
CTTTAATAATGCCGGCTTTGATTTAATGGGTAATTTCAGAAGCTTAACTGAATACGCATCTAACCCTCTTGTAAACTTCACAATAATGGGGCTGATTTTCTTCGGGGGAATAGGGTTTATTGTAATTTCTGACCTTTTGCAAGTAATAAGAAAGAAGAAAAGAAGCCTTGGTCTGCATAGCAAGATAGTGTTAACAACTTCTTTGATTTTGATTTTAATTGGAGCAATTGGTTTTTATGTTTTCGAATCAGGCAATTCCATGGCAGGCCACAGTCTTTTAGACAAGGGTATTATCTCTTTATTTCAT
>MFWN01000033.1:4487-4629 GCA_001786395.1 Candidatus Pacearchaeota archaeon RBG_13_36_9 | reverse complement strand
GCAGGCTTTAACACAATTAATTTATCAGGAATTTCGATTCCAAGTGTTCTTATACTCTGCGTGCTTATGTTTATTGGAGCCTCTCCAGGAAGTACGGGAAGCGGAATCAAGACAACCACTTTTGCCATTTTAATCCTTTGGC
>MFWN01000033.1:2808-4471 GCA_001786395.1 Candidatus Pacearchaeota archaeon RBG_13_36_9 | reverse complement strand
AAACAGAGAGCACCCTGAAGCATTTAAAAGAAGAATAAGCCATGAGACTTTAAACAAGGCGTTTGTTCTTTTCTTTTCTTCAATGGTCAGCGTGTTCATTATAATATTCTTGGTCAGCATTTTTGATAGTTTTGAATTTCATAAGGTTATGTTTGAGTGTTTTTCTGCATTTGGGACAGTTGGCCTGACAATGGGAATAACCCCCTATCTTTCAGCTGCTTCTAAAATATGCATAGTGCTGCTTATGTTTATCGGAAGGCTTACTCCTCTGGCTCTTATTGCCATCTTAACCAAGAAAAAAAGGGGAAAAATAAGCTTTTTAGAAGAGCCTGTTTCAGTCGGTTGAATAAATTTATAAACAAGATTTTGTTCTGCATAACATGAAGAAGAACTTTGGAATTATAGGCCTTGGAAAATTTGGATACAACATGGCAGTTACGCTGGAAAAGCTGGGGCAGTCGGTAATGGCTTTTGACAGGGACGAAAAAGAAGTAGAGAGCGTGAAAGACTTTGTGACTTGCGCCCAGATTCTGGATTCAACAGACCTTAAAGCACTTGAGAACAGCGGAATTTCTGCCTGCGATACAGTAATTGTGTGCATGGGAGAGAGTGCAGAAGACAATTTTTTAACTGTCTTGAATCTTAAAGAACTTGGAATAAAAACAATAATCTCAAATGCAGAGACAGATTCAGAAGGAAAAATCCTTGGAAAAATAGGGGCTGTAAAAGTTGTTTATCCTGAAAAAGAGAGTGCAATAAGGCTCGCCAACCAGCTTATTTCTTCAGATATTTTGGAGTACATAGAAATCTCTCCTGATTATCAGGTTGCAGAGATAGATGCCCCTAAAAAATTTGTAGAGAAGAAACTAGCAGAGCTTGAATTGAGGAGCAAGCACCATATACTAATTATTGCCTTAAAGAGGGGCAATGAAAACATAATAATTCCCTCTTCTGAAGAGTTTATTTTAGAGGGGGATGTTTTGGTGCTGGTAGGCCAGACCAAAGATATTCTTGAATTTGGCAAGAAATTCTCTGAATAAAATTAATCAGAAATAAATTTTCAGAGGTTATTAAAGCAGGCTCATTAAAGCAAGAACAAGTTAATGAAGTAATTGATAAAATTTGTTCTTTACTAAAAAATTGAGTGAAGTATTTTTAATCTTCTATTTTTCAAGCATAATCCCCAAATCTTTAACAAGCTCATCCCACATTTTTTCACAATATCCGTGCTCGCATCCCTCTGCAATGTAAAACTTCTTGGGCTCTTTTGCCTTGTTAAAGGTAATTTGCGCATTTTTTAATGGAACAACTGTATCGTTTGTTCCATGCAGCATGGCTAAGTAGCGAGGAGAAATTTCAGAAACATAGTGGTCAGGGTCTATTGATAAAAGATAGTCGTTTGCTTGTTGCACCGGGTTTAATGGCATATTGAATCCTGCAGAACTAATAACTACTATGCCCTTACTTCGTTTTTCCATTGAAGCGGCAATCATTGCATATCTCCCCCCCATGCTCTCTCCTGCAAATCCTATTTTCTTTTCATCAACCTCTTTAGTTTCCCTTAAAACATCAAAACTTCTTAGTGCATCGTAGACTGTCAAATGCTGTAAAGGCTCGTCTCCTTGTTTAAAAATCTGATAATCCTGGTCAATCCATAAAAATG
>MFWN01000033.1:110-2794 GCA_001786395.1 Candidatus Pacearchaeota archaeon RBG_13_36_9 | reverse complement strand
CCAACTCCTCTCTGGTCAATTGCCAGAGAAGCATAGCCTTCTTTTGCAAGTTTTATAAGCAATTTTTCTCTGGACTCTTTTGTAGCTTCTCCTGCAGGAAGAAAAACAAATCCAGGCACATCCTCTTTGCCCTTAGGCAGAAACAAATATCCATAAATATAAATTTCCTGCTCCTGAAAAGGCCTGCTTTTAAATTTTATTTCGCTTATTTCCACAGAATCATTTTCCCATTTTTTAATCACTTCATAATCAGTTTTTCCTCTATCTTCAGAGTAGGCTAGTGTATTCCCCATAACCTTGTAAACCTCCTGTTCTTTTGTTCTAAAAAGCAGAAAAATACTAACTACCACAATCAGCAAAACAATAACATAAATGTATTTTTTCATTTTAATTCCTTCTTTATGTCTTCTAAAAGAAGTTTAAACTCAGTATAGCCTGCTTTTTTATTAAAATGCCCCGCCCCTTTAATAATTTTTAATTCACAATTTAATTTTTTTGAGAGTTCCTTGGCTTTTTCTAATGGAACATAGGGGTCATTATCTGAATGATACAAATAAAATCTTTGACAATTTTCCTTTATCTTACTCCAATTGAATTCCCTTACACTGAATGCCCTATTTAGCCCATCAAACTCGGAATTATTTAATAATCCAATAAAACCGGCAACAAAAAAACAAGCCTTAACGGGTTTTGGATTCTCTAAATTTTCAAGAACAGAAAGAATAAATGCAGGCCCTAAACTATGCCCTACAAAAATTGTGTTCCCATCCACTTTTTCAATATATTCTTCAAATACCCTTTCCCAGTTTTCTAATGATTGATTTTTTGGAGTAGGAAATCCAGGAACAAAAGCAGTATGCCCCAATTTTTCTAATTCTTGTTTTAGCCATGGAAACCAATTTTCCTGAGGATTTCCATAACTTCCGTGTATTATAAAAATTTTCATTTTATCTTCCACCTCATTAAACTTCCACAATTACTACATTTAACTGTTTTTACCTTGTTTTTTACGCTTTTCACCTTTAAATTGACAGAATAGCATTTTTTGCAGAATTTTTTTCTTTTCTCTCCAAGCTTGATATTGTAGTGCATGGCTATTTTCTTCATTTTTCTTACTGCTTCAGGGCTTTTATCTTTAATATCCTTAAAAAAATCTTCAATTCTCTCTTTTGCTTCATTTTTATTTAGCTTTATCATTTTATCCCATTGGAGTTAAGTAGGTAAGGTAAGTAAGGGTAAGGGCAGTAAGGTTTAAAAACCTAAATATTCTGTGTTTTTTGAAGACAGCCATAATAGTCCGGAAACACTCGATCCCATCTCGAACTCGAAAGTTAAGCAGACTATGTTCGTGGAATACTCTCTCAAGGGGAAACCATGAAGCTGTCCTCGCTATTTTTTAAAGCGGGCTTAAGGCTCGTCTAACAATTCTCTTAATAAAGCCAATTATATCCCTATCTGAAAAGTTCTTTTTAATTTCGTTTCTCACCAAGCCAGAGATACAATCTATTACATATGCTGCCTGCTCTTTATCTATTTTATATCCCAGTTCTTCAGCTTTCTGGACTAATCCATGATACCCTGAATGGGGGCCAATGATTATTTCAGATTTTCTTCCAAAAAGCGCAGGATCTATGACTTCATACGCGTTTCTATTGTTAATTACTCCGTGCTGGTGTATGCCCGACTTGTGGGAAAATGCAGATTCCCCCACTATTGGTGCCATGTTATTCCTAAATTTAGTTGCTCTTTCAACCAGCTTTGCTGCTTCATACAGTTTGGAAGAATCGATATTTGTTCCAAACTCTTCTTTATACAAACTCCATGCTACAATCTGCTCTATAGCACAGTTTCCAGATCGCTCTCCAATTCCGCAGATTGTGCACTCAACCTGTTCTGCCCCATTTTCTATTGCACTAAGGGTGTTTGCAGTAGCCATGCCTAAATCATTATGGCAGTGAACACTTACTTGCACATCTTTTTTTATCCCTTTCACAAATTTGTTGACTTTATAGACTAGCTCTCCAAATTCTTTCGGCGAAGCGCAGCCTACTGTGTCAGCAACATTAATCACCCGGGCTCCTTCGTTTAATACTACCCCATAAATTTTTTCCAGCAGCCCAAACTCGCTTCTTACTGAGTCTTCAGCAGTAAATTCTACAACAGGAAAATATTTTCGGGCATAACGGACTGCAGAAGCAGCCATTTCAATTAATTCGTCTTCAGATTTTTTCATTTTTGCATCAACCTGGACTTTAGAGGTTGGAACAAAAATGTGAACCATCTTCCTATCGTAGTCTCTATATGCCTCGAAAGTCTTGTCAATGTCTTCTTTTACTGCCCGTGCCAGTCCGCAAAGATACGGTCCCTTAGTTCTATGGGCTATTTCCCGCATCACTTCATCATCGCCGTGAGATGCAGCAAATCCTGTTTCTATAACATCCACCCTCATTTCTTCAAGAATTTTTGCAATCTTCAACTTCTCACTCGGATACATTGTGCAAAGCGGGTTTTGTTCTCCATCCCGCAAGGTCGTGTCCATTATCCTGATGTTCTTGGGTTCTCTTTCAATGCAGTGATAACTCACATTAGAAGTCATGTTAGTTTCCTCTTAAGTAAAATTAGAAGAAACCCCTTATATGAGAATAAGAGCTAAAGCTAAAAGAATGCTGCTTGCGCAGATAGCT
>MFWN01000033.1:0-101 GCA_001786395.1 Candidatus Pacearchaeota archaeon RBG_13_36_9 | reverse complement strand
TTCATATCTTTCAAAGAGAGAGATGGGTTATAAACTTTTCGCCTTCTGTTTTTTTACCGAACCTGGTAACGCTTTATATCAAATAACCTTTCATAGTTTCC
>MFWN01000032.1:5356-6223 GCA_001786395.1 Candidatus Pacearchaeota archaeon RBG_13_36_9 | reverse complement strand
AGTTGTATATAATTATTAAAGAGGTATTAATTAAGAATTAGTGTATTTAAGGAAACTTGCAGACCATAATTAGTCGGTTTTGGAATAATATATCCTTGCTTAATTAATTGCTCTGCAATCTTCTTAACATCTTTCCCTAAATGCGATGGAAACCCCATTTTTAAGGTATCAAAGGGGGCGTGTTTTGCTCCAATTATCCTTTTTCTTCTTAAATGATACAAAATAGTTGCTTTTATGTCATTATCACTAAGCTCCATAATCTTTCTAAGCAATAATAATATTTAAATATTTCGATATTTGAAATATAATAACATTAATAGAAACATTTATAAGCGGTAATAATAACACTGTTACATGGAAAATGAAACAGTTTTTATGGAGGTATTTGGGAACAATCCAATTATAAAAGTCTTGGACTTTCTTATAACCTTCCAGTTATTTGACTATCCTCTTACAGAAATAGCGAGAAATTCTGGAGTAAGCTATTCTACTCTGCAAACCTTTTGGGATAAGCTTGAAAAGAACAAAATAGTCATAAAAACAAGAAGAATTGGAAAGTCAGATTTATACAAGCTCAATACAAAAAATCCTGCGGTTAGAATGTTATTGAAATTAGATTGGAATCTTATCAAGGGCGTTGAAGAAGAAGCTTATGCTTAAAGAGTGAATTTCTTAGTTATCATTTTGATATCAAATTGTTAAACTTCTTAGGGGAGTCGAACTTTTCTTCCCATATTCCGGCACGGGCGTTTAATTGCATTTAAGTATCTAAAGTTAATATTAAGAATGCATTAAACGAAGTTTCAAAAAGATTTATAAATCTAACTTTCTTAATACGACTAATATAACTAAAAAAAGAGTGCGAAA
>MFWN01000032.1:0-5238 GCA_001786395.1 Candidatus Pacearchaeota archaeon RBG_13_36_9 | reverse complement strand
AAGAAGGTAAAAATCCTGCTTATGTATTTATAGAATTTGTTTATCCAAAAGGATTTACTCTTCTCCTATAAACATGAAAATACCTCTTCAAGTTCGTGATTTCGCAGGCGGATTAAGAGCAATGACTCAATTTTTAATTCAATCGAAAGAACCGCATATTTTTGGTTCTGTCGAAGCCGTAGTCGATACTGGAAGTCCAACAACCATTTTGGGAATACCCGACATGAAAAGAATGAGGGTATCACAACTACAACTAAGGGACTTAGAAAGCAGAAAAGAACCACATGCCTATGGTGGTGGGCAACTTAAGACTAAAATTTTAAGAGATGCAAAGCTTAAGTTTGGGGAGCACTTTGAATGCATAATGGCCGTCCAAATCCCAGTAGACGAAATTACAGAATGCAGACAACCGACTATTCTTGGTGTAGATTTTATAGTGGAAAACAAACTAAAATTTGTCTTCGACCCGATTAAAAGGGAAGCTTACTTTGAAAGTTCGGAGTAAAAAAGTAAGAGACTGCCTCTACCTTCCAGTAACCAACTATCTTTTTAAACTATGGAATATATCAAAAGAATATAAAAGCTAAATAAGGGCGTCAAACAATTCCTAACCGCTAGGCACGGGCGTTTCATTTAGCTTTCTTTTTGTATTCTTAAGAATGAAACGCACGTAGGGCGTAAAACTTTTTGTCTAATAACCTAAAAAAGCAAAGTTCCACGATTTATAGCCCTCAACTTTAAAGCTCGCAAAACTTAACATCTTCTACCTTTAGTCTGTCATCAACTACTTTTCCATCAATTACTGCAAAACCTGGTACAGGGTTATCTTCTGTTTTTCCAAGCCTGCCAGGGCATACTGCAATAGTGCCACTATTCATTATCGTTGCTATGCTGTAATTAGAATCCCCGTACAGTACCAAATCAGGCCTGGAGTCATCAATATATCTGATTGCTTCAGCTGAATAAATGCTAGGTGAAATTACTGCCACATCAGCATCCCTCTTACTAAGATATTCAAAAGCAGCTGCCCTTTCAAAAGGCATCCTTAATGTCTGAGGGACAAAAGATGAGTGCTTATCGCTTCCGCCAACTCCTGCAAATGTCAGGTCGGCTATTTCCACTTTGCCATTATTCCTTTGCGTAGGGTGAAGGTTAAAGTGAGAAAAATAGCCATTTATGTTTGTCCCGTCAGTATAGCCCGGAACAATTATTACAGAATCCGGGTTAGGGCGGAACTTTCTTACAACCTCCCACATCTGGCTGTATGTTTCATCAGAAGTTTCCATAAATTTCTTTTCAACTGCTAAATATTTCTGTGCCGCCTCTTGAAGGTCCTTGCCCAGAGTCCTTCCCTGCTGGTCAGGATTTCCCGAAGCAATAAAAGTCAAGGCATCTCCTAAATTTACATTTCCAAAAGAAACACGCTGGGCAATATAGCCAAGAGACTGTTCCATAATTTCTGCCTGCTTCTCATCCAGACATTTTCCAAGAAAATTTCCTGTGCATACTGTTGCCTCTAAATCTGCAATCCCGTCAGCACGCTCCCCCAGTCTTTCCAGTGTCTCAATATCCCCTTGCACATCACTAAAAGCTAAAATTTTCATAATTTCAATAAAAAATGAGACTATTTAAATCTTACTATAGTTATATCTATAAAGTAGTAACAAAATAGAAAGGTTTAAAAACTTATGAATTTTGTTGGTAAATTATGGGAAACAGATTTGCAGAACATCAGGTATTTTTCTAAGCTCATCCTGGTTGATCTGGCTGAATCCTCCGCGCATAGAGCATGTAAAGAATATATTTGCCATAATTTATTAAAAAAAAGAAGGTTATAAAGCTATCTTAGTCTGTCCTTATTAGCTCGGGAGGCTCTACAACTGCATCTTCCAGGCTTGCATCGTATTGCCTTTGTAGAAGTTCTATATAAGACTGATTTCTATGAGACCCATTTACTGAAGCCAGGTGATTAGCCATTATTGATTTGTTCCAGGGGTCATAAGGATGGAGTTTTGGGCCAAAAAGCAAAGCAATATCCCTTAAGAGGACTGGCTCACCGATAGTTATTTCCTCTGGCCTTTCCGAAGTGAAGTTCATACTGTGTCTCTTAAGATATTTCCTTATGTCAATAGCAATAAGGAAAGGAAAGTCCCAGCGATATTCCGGAAGCAACTCCCCTGTAACTGGATTGTATCTGCCGCCGCCACTTGCCTGGCAGGACCTTCTAAGCGAATAACCTATTGCATCAACAAGACTAAACGCGCAATAAGTGCTGCCGCGGGAGTTTTTCATGCCACGACACCTCCAATTAAAACTAGGGTCTTCTCCTTCTCCACTATAAGTTTTTCTTATAAAGTCTATTGATGACCTTATTTTGCCGAATTCTCCGTCCCTGAAACGAAGTATCGGCCTGCTTCCATCCTTTAATAGCCTGCCATGCTTATCGCACACTTCCGAATTAAGCATTGTGTTAAACGGGTCTTTCAGGCTGTTTAACACTTCTATAACTTCCTTGGGATTCATATTATTAAGAAAATTTTCTTTATCTTTTCGTTTTATACCCTTTTCCTGCCCTTCTTCTTCTTTGTTTTCCCATGTTTATTCCTCTGCTTAATCATTAATTCAGCAGATTTAAACTTAACTATAGCCTATTTAAGAAAAGGAACATAAAGTTTAAATCTTACTGTTGCCTTATAAATAAAATGAAAATATGCCTTAAATGTGACAAGCCGATAAATGAAGAAGGAGAAGACTTATACGTCATGATGATAATAAAGAAAAAAGGCAAAATTATAGAGTTTATCTGTTTTCATTTTGATTGCTGGCAGGAGCAGCTCAATAATCCAGTTATGGAAAAAGTGAAAGAAAAAATGAATTCCTGCAGTATTTGTAGAAAGAAAATAAGATTTTGGGATTCATATATGGATAATGGCAATTATTTCTGTAAAGGCTGCTGGGAGAAAAAAGAAGCGAAATTAGAAGAATCCAGGCAGGAAAAAGAAAAAGAAAGAGGAGAAAAATCAAGAAAAAAAGATGAATTTCTAAATGATTCTCAAAAAACACTATAAAGCAGCTTGATAGAATACATTAAGTTACATTTTTGACATTCTAATCTTTTCAATCTTGCCGCAATCATTCTTCCACTCGCATCTGCGGCAAATGCCGGAATTTTCTGACCATTCAGTTGTTCCATAACAGCCTTTTTGCGAGTGTCGTTGCTCTAATTCTCCCTTAGCCATCTAACATTTAATATTAGGTACTATATAAACTTCTGTATTTGCAAAACATATTAGCTATGCCCCTTTTGTTACTCTCTTCAAATAGATATTAAACTTTTTAAACCGACTTTTTCTATTTAATTCTAATGGTAACTTTTATACAGGCAATAATCCTAAGTTTTATTGAAGGAATAACCGAATGGTTTGCAATAAGCAGTTCAGGTCATCTCGCCATATTCAAAGAAATTCTTAATGTGGATCCAGAGGGCTTTTTGGGGTTTGCGGTTTATCTTCATTTTGCAAGTGCCCTTGGAGTGGTAATTTACTTTTGGAAAGACATTATCAATCTTTTTACAGGCAAGGACATTAAATATATAGCAAGAGTAGTCATTTCATTAATACCTATTGCAATTGCAGGCATTTTCCTTAAAAAATATGTGGAAGACACTTTCAACAACCTGTTCTTCATAGGAGTTTTCTTCGTTGTTTGCGGGGTTTTTATCTATTCCACAAAATATGCAAAAGAAAGAAAAACCAAGCCTTCAATTTCAGACTCTCTTTACATTGGCTTTTCCCAGGTACTAGCGATATTTCCAGGTATATCCAGAAGCGGCATGGCAACCGGGTCCGGCTTGATTTTAGGATTAAAAAAAGAAGAAGCTATAAAATTCTCTTTTATTCTGGCTATCCCCATCATATTCGGAGCAGCAATCTTAGAGTCTGCAGAAATATCTGCCATGACACTCCCGTTCTATGTGCTGCTGACTGGATTTACAATAACTCTTCTTACCAGTTTGCTGACTATTATGCTGCTTGTAAGAATTGTCAGGCATGACAAATTCTACCTGTTTGGAATCTATAACCTTGTTTTAGGAATAATACTTATACTGAGGTTTATATTTGCATAATCTTAAATACTCTCTAATTTTCTTACATTTATGTCTGAAGTTTATTTTTCAAAAGAACTCAATGAAAAATACCTTAAAGTTCTGGAAGAGAACATAAAGCAAAAGTTCAATGGCTGTAAAAAAATAGCAGTTAAATTGCACTTTGGAGAAAAAGGCAACAAAACTGCTTTTATTCCAGAAGACATAAAACCATTTACAGATATTTTAAAGGAAAATGGTTTTGAATATTTCCTATTCGACTCTTCAACATCTTACGAGGGGGTAAGGGATAATCCAAAAACTCATAAAGAACATGCAGTTGAAAAAGGATTTGACGAGTTAGGACCAATAGTTACAGACGATTCATTTATCTTAGTAAACGGAAAGCATATGGACTATGAAGTATGCAAGCCCCTAGTTGATTCAGATGCGGTTTTAGTTATAAGCCATTTTAAAGGACATGACTGTTCCGGGTTTGGAGGAGCTATTAAAAATTTAGGCATGGGCGCTTTGACAAAAAAAACAAAACAGGAAATACATGAAGGCGGAAAGCCGGAAATACTGGATAACTGCAATGCCTGTAAAGCCTGCGAAAAAGCCTGTAATTGGGGATTCTTAAAGATAGTAAACAACAAGCATGTTTTTCTTGACTGCTACGGGTGTTCTAACTGCATAATAAAATGCCCCAACAAAGCAATGAAGCCAAAAGTGGCGTTGTTTGACTCTCTGCTCGCAGATGGCGCAAATGCTGCGCGCTCGCAATTTAAAAAAGATTATTATATAAATGTGGCAAAAAAAATTACAAAAATATGCGACTGCGCAATAAATTCTAAAGAAGTAATTGCAGAAGACACCGGCTATTTTGCAGGAGAAGACCCTGTCGCAGTTGACAAAGCCTGCTACGATGCTATTTCTAAGCAGGAAGGAAAAGACGTATTCTTAAAATTTAACCAAAAAAGCGGATTGAGGCAGGTAAAAGCAGCAGAAAAATTAGGCATGGGCAATCCAGAATATCAGTTAGTTAAGGCATAAAAATCATTTTTCTAGAATTCTTCTTCGTCCGGCCTTTTTTTAAGAAATACAAAATAAACTAAGATACCAATAACCATAACAATAATCCCTACAAATAACTG
>MFWN01000031.1:1834-5413 GCA_001786395.1 Candidatus Pacearchaeota archaeon RBG_13_36_9 | reverse complement strand
AATACAGCAAGAAGAGAAAAGCTTCCAGGAGAACTTGAATCAAAAAAATTATCTGATGGGGGGAGACTTGTTTTAGTGAAGGAATCTGCCTCTGCACAAAGGCTGGTTTACCAGGTTTTTTTATGCCTAGAAGATTCTAAAATCCCTTTAGCTGATGATCCTGAAAATTATGACGCTGTATATGTGGAGATGTTATATGAAGTAATAAAAAAAGTAGGCGATTTTTGGACTGAAAAAGATAACTTACTTGCAGGATATAAGTCAGAAGAGGATTCTGATACAGATGAGCCGTTGGGGTCAGATTTTTTTGATACAGATGTTGATGATGCCCCTTTGGATGGAGATTGAGAGTATATAAATCTTTAAAAATAATAAAAATATGAAGCATTATGGGCAGGAATGATGGGGGTGAAAGGGAGATCTCTCAATCTGATTTGGGTAAACTATGTGATTTAAGAGGAGATCTTATAAGAAACCTTCGTTCTAAGTTGAAAGGAAATGTTAATAGGGCTCTTGAAATAGCAGAAGGAGTGTATGTTGCGAGGGCAATAGAAGATGAAGAATTAAGTTATGTTGTGGTGGCTGATTCTGGGAGAATTGTTGCATCAACTGAAGGTTTTAGGAAAAAATTTCATTTTGATGATTCTAATAAGCCTATCGTGGGAAGACCTTATTTTAGAGTTATTAAATCTCCTCCAGATTCTCCAGGATATATACATGATTTAAAAAAACTTTTTAGAGACTCTAGTAGGATAGAAGTACAAACAACTATTTGTGACGGTGAGGGAAATGAAAAATTTGTTCATCTTCTTAAATATGAACCATATAGGGTAGATGTTTTTCCGCCAGGCGATGAAGAAGTACAAAATAGAGATTACCCGCCAGGCGATGAAGAAGTAAAAAATAGAGATTACCCGCCAGGCGATGAAGAAGTAAAAAATAGAGATTATTTTTTCTATACCAGGGTTGATGTTCATGAAATTGGTTGGGTTAAGAGAGAAGTAGGTATAGCCAGGAGATTCTTGCATATTCCAGATGGAGTGCCTCTTACAGTACCTGAATTACTAGCAAAAAGAGCTATTGAAGCAGTTAAGAAAGAGGCAGATGCAGAAAGAGATAAAATTTTATCTAGCCCTTCTGGAAGGAAGAAAGAAAGAAAAAAGAAAAAATCAAAATAACTAACTTTTTATCCTTCTTTCTTTCGGCATGAAGTTAACTATTCTTTCTCCGGTGGACTTGCCGCACCCTATTAATTCATCTTTATATTTTAGAATTTTGAAGTTCTTGTCTAGCTGGATTAGTAAATCCTGGCCTTTAAACCATTCTTGTGCCTGCTCTTCTGTAAGTTCAAGGATATTTTTTGTTATTTGTTCTTTGAATAGAGAGACTCCATCTACTGTCAGCCTGATTCCGTCTTCCTGCTGTTTTGCTATATAAACTCCTGCAGACTCTACCCTTAGATAAGTATCAAGAGTAATTAGCTCATCTGCAGACAAGCTTCCTGAAAATGCCCTTATTTTTTCCTTTCCAAATCTAAGGAGAAGATGTAGCATTTTTTCTATGCCAAACTGTTCGTTTAATTGTTTCAAGATTCTCTTTTTTTCGCTTGATCTTAGGATTTTCATTTTAACTTATTTTCTTCATTTTGCACAGGAAAAATCCTTCTGTGTTGTTGTCCTGGGGATAGATTCTGTGTGCATATTTCATTTTTTCATTTAATTTTTCCCCCTGCCATTCTACTAAGCCTGGACGTGTTTTTATTGGCAGTTGGGATTCTTCTATTTTTAAATCAAAGTTTTCTATTAAATACTGGATATTTAGCTCGTTTTCTTCTGGAGAGTGAGTGCAGGTAGAGTAAATTAGTTCTCCGCCTTCTTTTAGCAAAGGGATTGCAGACTCTGCTATTTTCCTTTGCATTCTTGAAAGTTTTTCAATTACTTTTTTATTCCACATTTTAAAGGTAGCAGGATTGCTCCTTATATTTCCTTCTCCAGAGCACGGTACATCTAAAAGAATCTTATCAAAATAAAAATTTATTTTTTTTAATTTTTGGCATAGCTGTACTGCATCGTGCCTCGTGATTATTATATTAGTGGCCCCAACTCTTTCGGTGTTGGCAGCCAGAATTGCAATTCTGCCGATATTAACATCATTGGCTATTATTGTTCCTTTGTTATCCATTAAGGCTGCAGCCTGCGTGGTTTTTGAGCCAGGAGAGGCGCATAGGTCTAAAAGAAGGTCATTTTCTTTTGGCTGCAGGGCAAGAATGGGCATCATTGATGAAATTTCCTGAATATAGTAATAGCCAAGAAGATGCTCTATTGACTTTCCAAGCTCTCCGGGATTTAAGCTTCCTTCAAGGACAATTATTTCCTTGTTATTATAAGGCTGGGAAATTTTCCATCCTTTATTCTCCAATCTCTCTTTGAGCTTATCTGGAGAAATTTTTAAAGTGTTGCATCTCATTGTTTTTGGAAGCGGGGTTTCTATTGTTTTCCAAAATTCTTCAGCATCTTCCCCGTCTTTTAAAAGAGAGTCTATTTTTTCTTTAAAATCAGGTTTTGGCTCATATCTCATAATTGGACTTGTCAGAACAACTTTATAAAACTATTTTTAAGCCAATTTCTCTATTTATTAGGCGGGAGAATCTCAACAATTTCACCTATTCTTTTTTTGAAAGAATAGAGCTTAGGCGGGCGGTTAGAAACATCTTTTTGGATTTCTTTTGTGGGGGTTATCAGGTCCAGAGACCGAATCTTCTTCCTGAAATTCCTTTTGTCAAATTTTCTGTCGAATACGATTTCGTAGAGTTTTTGCAGCTGAGTCAGGGTAAACTTTTTTGGCAGCAGTGAGAAAGCCAGAGTGGTATACTCAAATTTCCACCTGAGCCTTTTCATGGCATATTTTAATATTCTAGCATGGTCAAATGCAAGTTCCGGCAGTTCTTTTACAGAAAACCATTTTGCTTCAGAGGCATCAGCTGTTGCTTTTAGTTCTTGTTCTGATTTCTCATCGTTTATAAGGGCAAAGTAGGAAACAGTTATTACCCTCCCTCTTGGATCCCGGCTTGGCTCTCCAAAAGTATAGAGCTGCTCAAGATAGACCTCTTTTACACCGGTTTCTTCTTCTAATTCGCGTTTTGCAGCTTCTTCTAAGCTTTCTTTAATTCTCACAAATCCGCCTGGTATTGCCCACTTATCCTTAAATGGTTCAACTCCCCTTTTTATAAGCAAAACTTTTAGGCTGTTCTCTTTGATAGAGAAGGTAATTATATCTACTGCCACAGAAGGTGTTGGAAATTCTTCTTTCATAGTGTTAATAAAACAATAAGGTATTTAAAGTTTATTTAATTGGAGGGAGGATGGTTACCATCTTATTTCCTGGCAGGCACCACCTGCTTACTAAATTTCAACACCAGTATCTTAGAAATCTTATAGAAGAGAGGATCAAGGGTGAAGAAGTCAGGAGAATTGTATTTGCTGTTACTTCTTCCAATCATGATAATACAAGAAGAAATCCAGTGTCTTTGTATTTAAGGACAATGGGAATAACTCAGTTTTCTCGTGACTTGCCTTGTGA
>MFWN01000031.1:0-1809 GCA_001786395.1 Candidatus Pacearchaeota archaeon RBG_13_36_9 | reverse complement strand
CTAAAAAAATCAGATAAATTTGCCAGTTATATCCTTAGCCAGATATTTTATCAGAGTGGAGAAAAGCTTACGCCTAAGAATACAATCGTGGCGTGTTCTACCAAAGAAGTTGCAGTTTTGTTCAAGAAACTGGGTTTTTCTGTACTGCCTGTTGAGTTGGTTGATGCAAAAAAAGAGAAATATTCTGCCCTAAGACCCTATGAAGTTATCGATTTGCTTGTTAAAGCTGGAAAGGAGTGGAGACGCGATGTAAAGTGGAAAGAACACGCTTCTGAAGCAACACAGAATGTATATTTGGAATATAACCTGGGGGGATTAATAATAGAACTCTTTAATGACTCCCTTATTAATGAGGATGCAGATATAACTGATACAAGGGACTATAATGTCTATGCGGTGGGTATGGATAAGAATGTCCAGTTTAAGTTTGAAGATATAAAGCCTTTTGTCTTGCAGGGGAAAATTGTCGATGCAGGATGCGGCACAGGAGCATTAATAAGATTGTTAGCAAAAGAGTTTCAGGAGTCAGATATAATCGGCATTGAAGCCACCCGTAAATTTTATGAGCTCTGCAAATTGCAGGAGTATGCTAATCCGTTTGTTTTCTTTTACAGGAGAAACATTATAAACCAGAATTTTAAGGAAAATACAATAGACACGTTTGTATATTCTTCTATCCTGCATGAGATCTATTCTTATATTGGCAAAAAGGCTTTAATAAGAGTTCTTAAAAACACTTATAATCAGCTGGTTAATGGCGGCAGAATTGTAATAAGGGATGTTGTTGGCCCAGACACCCCTAAAAAGGCAGTCTATATGCGGCTTAATAAAGATGATGGAAAATCCGAAGGCAAAATAGGAGAACTTTCAACTTACTCCCGTTTTTTAAGATTTGCTGAGGATTTCAAGCCGCGAAGAATAAAATTTGAAAAAGTCAATTTAGATGGAAAAGAGCTAGTTAAAATTGCGCTTGTGGATGCATATGAGTATATGAGCAAAATGAATTATTTTGAGAACTGGCAAAGTGAGATGCATGAAGAATTTGGATTTTGGAGTTTTAAACAGTGGAAAGAGGAATTGAATAAGATAGGGCTTGAGGTAGTGGAGGGTTCCAAGGAATTTAAAAGCAGTTATATAATTGAAAAGATATACAAGGGGAAAGTGGATCTTTATTCACTGAAGGGGAAAAAACTTGTTGAGCAGGAATATCCTTCTACTAACATGATTTTGGCTGGAGAAAAGTCTATCTTGCATACAGGTGCTGTTTTTTAATGAACCTTTCAACAGAGCTTGGAACAAGATTTTTCAGCGATTGATTTTTTTTTGCCTTGTTTCTTATTTCAGTTGAAGAGATGTTTTTTGTTTCTTGTTTTATTAGGTAAAATACTTTCAATCCCTTAACTTTTTTAATAGCATAGCTTTTTCTGCCAAAGATAATAAATTTTGTTTCTTCCAGGAGTCTTTTGTAATTGTGCCATTTTTTTATTTCATGGAGAATATCTGCCCCTACCATTAGAATAAACTCATCGCGATATTTTGCTCTTAGTTTTCTTAAGGTGTTTATTGTGTAATTTTTCCCTGTTGATTTTAGCTCTATATGGCATATCCTCACTTTTTTTATATTTTTAACAGCGAGTTTAATCATCTCTACCCTATTTTTTCCACTTGCAAGCTCTTTGTTGAAGGCATGTTTTTTGCATGGCATAATCCAAACTTCATTCACTAAGCCTTTCCGGAGCAGCTCTTTTATTATCTTTATATGTTCGTTGTGGATTGGGTTAAAGCTTCCTCCAAACAAAGCAATTTTTC
>MFWN01000030.1:7349-7440 GCA_001786395.1 Candidatus Pacearchaeota archaeon RBG_13_36_9 | reverse complement strand
AAATACACATAATGTAAAATGGTTGAAACACAAGCAAAGGAATTAAGGTATGAAGATTTAAAATTAGGAGAAAAAGCACTTGATGTTTATA
>MFWN01000030.1:0-7282 GCA_001786395.1 Candidatus Pacearchaeota archaeon RBG_13_36_9 | reverse complement strand
AGAATCTGGAATTGATGCTGTTAGAAGATGGAATGCTGAAAACCTTCCAACTTTCTTGAATCGAAAAGAGGTTTATAGAACAAGAGACGGAACTACTCTGACAACTACTGATTTGGTTATTGCAGAAATTCTTGGAGGAGTTAATGGCTTCTTAATGTCCGATGCAGGTTCTGGAAAATCACAATTAATTCATGATATCGCTAATGCTTATTTTAATGGGGACCTAAGAAATGGAGGAAATTCGGTAATTCAAACTGCGAATAATGATTTTAGAATCGCAACAATAATTGAAAAAAGAAATCCTGATAAGCCTACAGAATTAGAGCTAACTGGCTTGCATAAAGCATGCTTTATGGGGCTAGATGAAATTACAAGAGCTCATCCAATGGTTGCAAATGAATTCTCAGATTTTGGAAACGGAGTTTACCACAGAGGATTATTTAATGTAAAGCTTGGAAGAGACGGCTATTTTCTGGCTATTGCAGCTGGCAATGACCCTAGAAAAAAAGAAAATAGAGGAACTTATGATTGGGATGGCTCAATGTTAAACCGATTTCCATTAGCTTTAGACCTTGGTTCAGATAGATTTGGGATTGCTGGAACAGAAGATGATTCATTAAAAACTAAAATAAAACCCTCAACAACAAGCGTTCTCTACTGCAAACCTCATGATTTAACAGATAAAATAATAGAATCCTATCAGCAGATTTGCTCTACAAGTTCAGATTTGGGATCAGAAGCAGAAGCAGTATTTTATTTTCTTTCACAGGGTGCAAATATTTGCCCAGGAAAAAATGGAAATACAAATATTGCTATGAGAAAAAAATCTCTCCTGCCTCAATGGGCAAAAAGCTGTGTAGATTGCAATTCTGCAAAAAAAGGAAGTAAAAATTCATTATGCAGCTTAGTTAACACAGAAAATGGAAGAACACTCGCTAATGCAAGAAGATATACTTCTGCGCTAGATTATGTTTTAAAACTAAAAGCAAGGGATGCTGGAAGAGAATTAGATTATGATCCTCAAGACATTGCTTTTTTAGCTTTTGAGCTTTGTTCGGGATTACAAGAAGGGGTTCTAAATCAAGGAATATTGGCAGCAAATTATTACAGCTCTAATGAAAAGATGATTGCCCAAGTTACTGCCTTATTGAAAGATGAATTTAAGGTACATGGAGACCTTCTTATCGCAGAACTTGAGGGTATCAATAAATTTGGAAGCAGATATTCTGTTTTAAAAAATACAAAAACAGGAGAGAGATTGTTATCTGAAGAAATTCCACCAGAAGCGTTAAATCCTGAATCCAAAGACTCAAAATTACATCCTTCCTTGCAATTAATAGAGCCAAAGTACGAGTCTTCTGGAACAGTTCCTTGGGATTTTGCACCCAAAGTCATATCACAATTAAAAGAAGAAAAATCTGGAAATCAGGAGTGAACAAGCATGATAAACGAAATAAACATTATAGGCTCTGGAAAAAGCAAATTTAGAATATTAAGCCTAGACCAAGTCTTAATGACTCCGGAACAGATAATCGAACATGAAAGAGAAGAAGAAAGAAAGAAAAATGAGCAGAGAAACACAGGGAAACCACCAACAACTCCAAAAAAACCATCTACACCATCACAGAATGCAATTGTTCCTGGAGAAGTTAAAATTTATGATGGTAGAAATGTAGATAAAGCTCCAGAAATATTAAATGCAGGCAAAATTATTGCACCTTTCTTTTATATTGCTCAAAATAGAATAAGCGCTAAAAGTAAGAAAGACATTGGCTTATGGGTTGATAAATGGTTTGATGTTTCTGACTTAATTCTATATAATGACAAAGATCATTCAGAGGACATTAAGATTGTTTTAGCTTATGATGCTAAGTACAATTTAACTCCTGCTGGAAAAACATGCCTTGAAATGATAAATCCTGCTCAAACTTTAGTTAATGGTGGAGTCAATATTTCAGGATTATATTCAGATGTAGACGGCGATGGAGTTATTTCTACAACCAGAAGCGAACTTGCTAAAGTATTAGAGGATGGATTAACAAAAGTACAAGCAAAAGACAGCAAGTTATGGAAAATGCTTCTTAGGCATCCTGATGAAGTTGCAGCAGAATTTGCAGTTCCAGGACTGCATGAGGAGTATATTAACTGGGTTTATTCAGCTTATGGCTCAAGATTTGCAAAAGAAAAAAAATTAATGGGAGTCTATCTTGCAAGCCCAAAAGATGTTCCTCATTTAAGGGAGTGGTTTGTCAACATGCTCGAGTATAGGTCTGATGCCATTGGCTGGAACTATCTTGATAATGACTATGGGCGTTTCGCCGGTATTAGCGCCAGAGGCGCAGGTCAAAAAAAATAATTGTAGGAGAAAGCATTATAAACATCATTAGTCTCCTATTTTTGTCCTGGCAACCGTAGAGATATGAGAAGCTGGGTTATACGCACTTCCACAACGGCAACTACGTTGTCATAAAATACAACCATAACACCTAATGTCTTAAATTCGCAAGAATTTGAGAGTCAGAGATTTTCAATCTCTGAATGTGAAATGGCGGTGAAGAAAAATAAGTGGAAGAGCTATGCTCTGGGGCGTGGTATGTCAACAGGCTCGAGAATAGGTCTAATGCCAATGGCAGGAACAATCTTGATAATGACAATGGGCGTTTCGCCGGAATAACTCACTACTCGGTAACAGGACATTTTTTATTCTTTTTCCATCGTTTCTTAGATTTTATACTTGACATAACGCAGGCGATATCATCATAAGTGATAGTTTCATCTTTTAATCTCTTTTTAATATCTCTTAGCCTTTCTTTGTGGCTATAAATTTTATTTAAAATTTTATATATTTTCTCTCTTGGCAGAACTTTCCACACAGATAATTGTCCATATTCAATAAGATTAATTAAATGCCCCAAAACAGTTGATTCTTTTATTCCTTCTTTGATTGCAATTTCTTTTATGCTAAGCCCTTTCTTAAAATTAAAAAGAGTCTTTTGAACTGAAAATTGTAATCCGCTTTCATCAACTCTCTTAATATAATTTAGATACTTCTTTTTATTTTGAATAAATAATTTATTCCCATGAGAAAAATATTTATTGAAATTTCTGACTATGTGCTTCCTGTACTTAAACGTGTCTGCATAGGAACAGTATGCTAACCACCCTTCTAAAGATTCAAGTGCCTGTTCCATGCTAATAATTCCCTCGTCAAATACAATTCTTAGATTATTAAATCTTCTTTCAAAATTTTTTAAATTGCTTGCCCTTATCAACTTATGATGATAAAAAACTCTAAACCCCAAGAAATTGATTCCACTATTCAATCTTAAAACATGTGACTTGCTCGGATGCAGTACTATCTTTAGTTTTTCTTTTAAAAAAGTATTAATTTTAATCTTCCACTCTTCAAGCTGTTTTTTTGATTCATGTAATATAACAAAATCGTCAACATATCTTATGTAGTATTTTGCCCTTAACTTGTGTTTTACAAATTGGTCTAATTCGTTTAAATAAACATTAGCAAAAAATTGGCTTGTTAAGTTTCCTAGAGGCATGCCATTAGTATTTAATCCTGAATTAAAATTATCAAGTATTTGTCTTATTAACCAAATAACCTTTTCATCAGTTATTTTTCTTTTAATTATCTCAATTAAGACTTCATGGTCTACCTCCTGAAAATAATGTTTTATATCTGCTTTCAGAACAAAACACTCTCTTGTATTATTTTTTGAAACTTTTCTTTTAAAACAATCAAACCTTTCAAGAGCCTTAAGAGTTCCCTTGCCTATTTGATTTGCGTAAGAATCATAAATAAATGACTTCTCTAAAACTGGGATAATAAGGTTACACAACGCATGATAAACAACTCTGTCACGAAAAGCAGATTTGCTTATTTTCCTTGTTTTTGGGTCTCTTAAAGTAAATGTTTTTAACTTGTTTAGCTGATATGTTTGAGTTAACAATTCTTCCCTTAATTTGAGAATATTCTTTTTTAAATTTCTTTTGAATCTCTTTACATATCTTCTCTTAGATTTTCCTTTTCCAGCTTTATTAAATGCAAGAAGAAGATTATTCTCTGAACAGAGATTTTGATAAATATTTTCATTTAATTGCATTATAGCCTCAATTTTTACAGCTTTTTATTCTTTCTTCTATCAAATGTATTAATTTGCCACCTCTCAAGCTAGTGCCAAAGACTCTATATTTGGTAGTGCCAAATTGAGATTTTTTGGAGAATTTATCGACGAGCACACCTACATGACACCCCGATTCATTGATGGCAGATTTGCCTATTTTTGAGAATTCTTAAATATCCGATGGATTTTATATTTAATATTTCTTTTGTCTGTTGTTTCTCCAAGTTTTGAATAAGATCTCTTTAAATTTCTATCAGTTACAAAGAAGAAAAAACTCTGAATCTGCTAAAAATTGCTCTAAGGTCTAATTCTCGTTGCTGATGACAAATTTTATAAACTCCTTCTATCACGGACATTCAATAAAATTAATGATACATGCATCCTAAAAAACGGATGCCCTCTAAAATCACAAATTAGGGCATAGCCCCGCCAGAAACCTATACCTTTCTGGCACAATCAGAGGGCTATGGTATAGAAATTATACTAGATTTTTATTTGATGGTTTGACAAATTTCTCTTATAGGAATAGATATTTTTTTGCCTTCTTTTACCCTATAAAAACCACCATCAAAAAAACAGTCTCTTAACGGGAGGTTGTTCTCTTTTCTAACTATTTGTGCCCAAATATTGGCGGCCGTACGTTGCTTATAATCTTTATCTGGATTACGAAAGATTATATTGTCAAGTCCTTTAAATTCTTCTTTATTTATTGGGAAAAATTTATCTCTTAAACTATCTAAAGAATCCTCTTTAAATCTGATATGCTTCCAAAATTGAGATTATTTACTTTCATCTTTCAGCAACCATTTCCATAATGGCATAAACTTAACTCTTCTCTTTATACCAAACCATTCTGCATCTTCTTCACCAGAATAGTCCCGTGACATGATTATAAGGCTGTCGCATTTTAGCTCCTTACTTGCCTTTAACAGAGATCTTATTTCTCGCTTTTTTGTATCAGGATCAGAGACATCATAACATATTTGCATTAAATGCTTTATTTTTGTTCCTTCTTTTATAACAAAGTCAACTTCTTCTTTCTCTGCATTTTTCCAATAGTAACACTCTTTTCCTCTTCTTTTCAGCTCAATTGCAGTAATATTTTCATAAAGCCTTCCAAAGTTATTAGTAAATTTTGTAGAGATAGAGTTTATAAAAACATTGTCTATAAAATAAATTTTTTTGGGGTATTGTATTTGGTCCTTAATCTTATAAGAAAAAATAGGCAGACTAAACATGAAATACGAGTTCTCTATATAGGATAAATATTTTTGTACAGTGGATTTGCCAACTTCAAAGCCCAAACTTTTAAGAGTATTGTATGTCTTACTTATAGAATACTCTTTTGAATCAAGGAGTAGCCTTAACAAAGCTCTCAAAGATTCCTCATTTTTAACCTTGTACCTTTCAGCAATATCCTTTTTTATAACTGTTGAATAATAAGACTGAGCTAATTCTAATTTTTTATTTTCATCTTCGAGCACAACTTCTGGCAAGCCCCCGTATGTAATATACTCTGTAAGCTCTTTAAGAATAATTGGCTTTTCATCCGAAGAAAACTCCAAAGTTTTTAAGTCGGGGCTTATTTTTTTAAAATTTAAGAACTCTTTAAATGACAAAGGAAATACTCTTATTTCTAAAAATCTCCCCCTTAATTCAGTGGGAATCTCTTCTTCAGACATTTTTGATGAAGAACCAGAAATAAAAATTTTCATGTCTTTATTGTCATATGTCCTTCTTACCCATTTGCTCCAATTGGGAATATTATGAGGTTCATCTAAAAATAAGTATTTTATCTTTTTATTGAATAGTTCCTCTGCTGTTGGAAGCAAGTTACTTAAAAATTCAGTTTTTAGGGGAATTCTTTCATCTTCAAAATTAATATGAACCACTTCTTCGCGGGAATTTGACTTAAGTAGCTCATTAACCAACCAATACAAAATATAAGTTTTTCCAACTCTTCTAAACCCGTTTAATACAATAATCTTATTTACCTTCATATTCAAGTAAGGTAAAAGATTAACTTCTCTGGGAATTGGTACTGGAATATTTTTTCCTTTCCATTCAGCTAAAATTGTTCTTATTAAATTGTCCATGGTACAATTTTAGTACATTATTGTACTATTTAAATCTTTCTGCCAAGTTTTTAGGCTATTATTTATTCATCTCCGCCATCTTCTCAATTAACATTTTCAAAACATCTTTATTACTTACAAGCCTATTCATTAACTCGTCCATATTTTGCCTTTCTGATTCTGTTTGGATGATTTTATCTGCTTCCTGCTTATCCAAGACAAACCCGCATAACTTACAGAATTTATTTGTAGCTTCATTTTGAGTTTTGCACCTTAAACATTCTTTAGGCATTAACAAGCTTTTTTCTTTTTTCTTATCTTTAATATCTTTTCCATAAACTTTCAAAATTGCTTCATCTGTATCTCTGCTTGATAAATGAACATAAATCGCAGACATCTTACTTCCTTGAGTCCATCCAAAAACCTCTTTTAACTGGGCTTCTGTCAAGAAATTAGCCAGATAAGTTGCCCTTGCATGCCTAAAACTATGAGGATTAACTCTTTTCTTAACTCCTGCTCTTTTAGCTATTTTCTTTAATAAAACTCCTATTCTTGCATAACCTATCAACTCCCCATTTGTTTTAATCCAAACAAATGAATCAGGATTATTTTTATCAGGGTGTTCATTTAACCATTCTTGCAAATAAACAACAGATGAAACTAATCTTATTCTTCTTGAGCCTGTTTTTCCAAAAACATTAATCCTGGCTCCCAAATCATCAAAAGAAATATTTTTTATTTTAATTGTCATAACTTCAGTAATTCTTGCTCCTGATTCATAAAGAACCGAGATAAATGCCTTGTTTCTTTCATTTCCAGATACATTAATCATATTTACTATATCTTGCTCTGTTAACAGCTCTTCTGGAAGCCTGTGGCTACCATTTTTGCTAGTTGTAGACATCCACTTAACCTCATCAGGATAAACTCCCTTGTCATCTATCTTTCTCATCCATTTAAAGAATTTCTTTATTGATATTCTTATTCCTCTCTTTGTTTCAGCAGCATAATCTTGCTTTTCTATTAAACCAACAACTTTCTGAATATCTTCTCTATTGCATTTAACAAACT
>MFWN01000029.1:23088-31418 GCA_001786395.1 Candidatus Pacearchaeota archaeon RBG_13_36_9 | reverse complement strand
TCACGATAACTTAACTATATCTTAAACCACTTTGTTCTATCGCTAATCGAGCAAGTAAATTGCTGTCCTTCTTCATTTTCAATAACCGGTGCAATATCTATCAAATCTCCTGTTTCTATGTCATAATCAACAATGTAAGTTTTTGTTTCTAATTCTCTTAAGCTTTTATCTTCTGGAGAAGTTATTTTTACGAGTGCTCCATTAACTGCCACTTTTGTATCTACAACATTAACTTCAGGCCCTCCAGCCAGCCTATTTATTGTAATTGAATTATCTGAAGACCTTGCATTTACTATTATAACCTTTACCCCAGCGCAAGGACCAACAGGATCCCCAAGATTGAAAATAATAAGCAAAACTATCCATAAGACCATTAAAGCCCATATCAATAAAACAGTAATGTTTAATATTATTCCAAATAAAGTATACTTTTTGCCTTTTTTCTTGTCTTTTATGGAGTAAACTAAACCAGCTATTGAGCATACAACCATTATTAAGAATAAATAACTGGCTATAGAAAAAACGAGAAACATAAGTACAAAGCATATTATCCCAACAATTCCCAATATCAATCCTTTTGATGTTCCTTTTTCCACCCTCTTTTTAACCATTTTATTTTAACCACATTTTTCAATAACTTTCCTGTCAGCTGCATCACAAAAGATGTTCCCTTCTACCACAGGCGCAATTTCAACAGAAGTTAATTCAGTTAAATTAGTAGTAAGTGAATAAGTTGTCATTTTTCTTCTTTCTGGAACATTGCTTATTTCAAATTTCTCGCTTTTTCCTTCGCCAAAGGCGGTAATTACAAATCCTTGCAACTGCAATGGCTCTGAGCCTCTTTTAACGCTTACGTTCAAAATAACATGCTCATTTTCAAGATAATAGCAAGTGTATTGCGAAGAAGTGTCTATTTCAATTTGGTCTATTGCTTTGAAACAGTCTCCTCTTGGAAAAGGATCTCCATGAACTCCATGAAAAATAACAAATGCTAAAAAGATCCATATTACTATTAAAACCCACATCAATAAAATGATCGTGTTTAATATTATTCCAAATAAAGCGCCTTTTTTCTTATTCTTCCTATCTTTTACAGACAAACCAAGCCCTATAGCCGAACATATTACAATTGTTAAAAATCCCCCCACTAAGAAACTTCCTAATGGGGTAAAGAAAATTACAGACAAAACTATCCCAACAATTCCCAATATAGGCCCTTTAGATATTCCTTTTCTTTCTTTCACTCTTTCTTTCATTTTTTCTTTTGGCATCTTAAACTAACTAATACTTACAGTCGACTTGATTGCATTTGCAGGTAGATTTATGCTGGCATCAAGGATTTCAATTCCTAATGTTTTGCCTTCTTTATCCAAATCTATGTTTACCGCATCGTTTAGAGATATAGTCTGGACTACTTCTCCTTCTTCTATTTCTTTAAAATAAATGTAGGCTGCATCAGCATCCTTATCATATTCTACTTTCATTTTTTTATCAGGGTTATTACATTTATATATTTATCTTCTTCAGCATACACAACTTTTAATGTTTTGTCGCCTATTTTTTTATAAGCCTCTTTTTTAGCTCCTCGGGATATTGTATACTCTGGTAGTTCAATAGCCTCTTGGACCTCCTGAATTTTGATTCCCCTTTCAAGCAACCTCTTTTTAGCATGGCGAGACAAAACTATTTCCATACGGGAATTAGCCGCATGTATTATTTAAATCTAATCAGAAAACCATCTTACAGCACTTTGCTTAACTCTTCGTTAATCTGCCCCAAGTTTTCAAGAATATAAGAATGCATCTTTTTTATAATCAAATCCTGCATGCCCTCTTTTAGCTTGCCAGTGCATTTTGTCAAATCCTGCCCTGGAAACGACACTGCATTAAGAGGCTGGTAACATAACATTTTCTCGCCTTCTATTGTCCTCAAATCTATTTTTCCTTCTTTGACAACTGCCAGTTCGACTTCTACTTCGCAAGCCCCTTCTGCTTTTCCCTTTATAGTCTCTATCCAGGTGGCCTCTGGCTCCTCATTTATAAATCTCGCTCTCTTGCAGCCAGCTAGGTTTTTATTGAAACAATCAGAATCCCGGCATTCTTCAGTGAAAATGAGAAAAATATCTTCGTAAACAACAAAATAAATCAGCAGAAGCAGAACTACAAATATCGCGAAAAGTAGCATGATTTCAACTACCCTTTTTTTACTGCCCCCTTTTACCATGCTATACTAATGTATGGGTGCTTTAAAAAACTTATGATGGAATATCTTTTACTCTGTGTAGACAAATTTGTAGACAAAATTAAATAATGTAGACAAAGTAATCCCCTCCCTCTGCCAAGATGGTGTAGGGCCCCCGCCGGGATTTATTCAATAACAATAAAAAAAGAAAAATTAAATGCTGACTAAATCCATGCTAGTTTCAGTATATACGAAGTTCCTTGCAACAAGATGCTGGCATCCAAGTTTTTCAGCCGACCTTACTATATTAGAGGTTGCAGTGCCGTCTATAACAATTGCAAAGACGTTTCTGAACCTTAAGCTGTACAGCTGGCTTATCGGGGCTTTTTTAATTACTTCTAATTCCGGGTTAAGTAAAACCGCCCCCCTTGTTCCAGTTAGATCATCCATTAGTTCTCTTAGCTTGTTCATCTCTGCATCTGATAACTTGCGTATTTCTCTTGGTTCTTCACTTTCTTCTTCTCTTGGCCTTTCTTCCCGGCTGTCCTCTCTGTGCCCCTGGCTTCTCCTGTCATCTTCTCTCCTTTCTTCCCGTCTTCCCCTGCCCCTATAATGTCTGCCGTTTTCTGCTTCCCGGCTTGCAAGGAATTCCTGCGCTTTTACTTTCTTCCTTAAAGAGGAAAGAATCTCCTTTGGCGTAAGTTCTTCAACTTCTTTTCCGTCTGGTGCAACTGCCACAAAGTCTATGCGTGCGTTGTCTATAGCATTTCTTGCTATAAGCTTTCCTCCCCTGTCTCCATCTACAAATAAGGTGACTTCTTTATCCAGGCTGAGTTCTTTGATAGTCTCAGGCAGGATAGTGCCGTTCATTGCAATGACATTTGCAACATTTGCCTTTAGCAGCGTTATTACATCTGCCCTTCCCTCTACTACTATTATATCTTCTCCAGATAAGTCCCCGGAAGGAAGGTTATCTCTGCCATACTCCTGAAGTTTGGACATTCTTGAGGATACTTTAACTGCCTCTTCCATCTCCCTGGAATCAGAAACTCCTTCTATTCCTTCAAGAAGTCTTTTTGCTCTCTCTATAATATACTCTCTCTTGCTTCCTCTTACGTCCTCTATCCTTTCGATGATTATTTTTGAGTCGCTCGGCCCTATCCTTTCGATTGTTTCAAGTGCGGCGGCTATAATTGTAGTTTCTGCCTTGTCAATTGAGCTTGGTATTTCAATGTCTCCAAGAGTCTTGCCATTTTCGTTCCTTAGGTCCACATCAATCCTGCCTATTTTTCCTTCTTTCTGAAGCTCTCTTAATTCCAGGTCCTGCCCAAGCAACCCTTCTGTCTGCCCGAACAAAGCCCCGATTACATCTGGCTTGTCTAAGGTGCCTTCTGCCTCGAATTTCGCATGAATGATGTATTTAATTGAAACTGGGCTTATTTTTGCCATTTTTGTCCTCCTAAATTTAATTCACAGAAAAAGATAGCCTGTCTACTTTCACTTTGATTATTATTATTATTATTATTATCAACAAAATAAATATCAAACGAAGTTGATAAATGTAAATTGATGGTGATTAATAAGGTGATATCTTTTCCTTATGTCGAAAACCTTTCCGTTTTCGAGCATCCTAAAAACCCCACAAAAAACAAGAGGGTTTTTTTGATGCTTAATGATAAAATTTACTAATAAGCCAGCTTTATAAAGTTTTCCATATTTTGTTATATATACAAAACATTTATATAGTATTTTGGAAAACTAAAGTTAGTAGAATGTTAGTTAAAATGAGAGACACTAGATTTAAAAATGAGGTGGACGTAGAAGGCGACGAAGATTTCCTATCAAAGCTTGACGGCGATGACGATGATATTTTTTTCGAAGTAGAATAAGATCTGGTTTTTTTCTTTTTCTTTTTTTTTAATCACCTATTTTCCGCAGCGTCTTGCAGCTAAAATATTTTTCCTAGCTGCCATCATATCTCTGTAAGCATGTCTTTCTCGCCTATAAGCTTCCTTTCCGTCTAACTCAAATTCAGGTTTTCTTGCTCCTTTCCTGTATATTTCAAGAGAAGAATAACATCTGTTGTTAATAAACAAACATCCTTTATCCCCTTCTTGTAGAGCGCAGTTATAAAAAACAATCCTGTCTCCTTTTCTTACTTTAAATGCAAGAGGCAGTATAAACTTCACCTTTCTCTTATCAATCTCAAGTTCAGTCTATATAGCATCTTGTCTGGGGAAAAAATCTACATCTATAACTCTTCCAGTCAAGCTCTTTCCCATAAACAATCCAGAACTAATTTACTTAAAAATAAATCTGTTCTCAAGAACAATCTTCCTCTTCTTCATCAGAATCTTTCTCTCTTTTTATAGCTTCAATAAATTCACCAGAACTCTGTATTTGAAAATTTTTTGAACTTAGCATTTTATTCTATTCTTATAGACGGCCGCCCCATTGATCCTCGCTCTGCGTGTTTTTCGTAATTATCTTGCTTTCTCCCTTCTTTGTTCTCCCTGATTGCCTTTTCAAATAAAGCAAGCCTCTTTCCACTAATGCTCAATGAAGATTTCCTTTTTCTTCCTTGAAAGAAAGCAACAGATTCATAATGCTCGTGTTCTACTTGATACGGTACTTGTCTTTGCCCTAAAGGAATTCCACCATTGCAGAAAACCACTCTATCCCCGCGCTCTACTATATTGCTCAAGGGCAATGGTACATCATATTTTAGTTTTACAGATTCTCTATATTTTATTGCCAATAGAAAAGAGGTAGTTTCATCTTCATTAGTTCGTACTTCCTGAATTATTGTGGTTAGATAATCTTTTCCCATCTTAAATCCTAATCAGAACTCTTTATCCTTGTTTTAAGGGCTTTTAGAATTATTTTGCTTTTTCTCCACTAAACTTTTTCTCCACTAAGTCTATGCAGATGCCTGCAGCAACTGTTGCTCCAGCATCCCTTATTGCAAATCTTGCCATATGAGGATTCTCTTTCTGTTTTTCTATAACTAGGTTTCCAATTGGCTTTATCTTGACAATTGCAACATCCCCATTCTTTATGAAGTCTGGGTGCTCTTGTGCAACCTGCCCTGTTTTAGGATCTAATTTCTGTACTAGTTCCACAAACTGGCAAGGCACTTGTGCTGTATGAACGTGAAATACCGGGCAGTATCCTTTTGCGATTACAGAAGGATGGTTGATTACCGCAATCTGGGCAGTGAATTCTTCAGCCATTGTTGCTGGCTTGGCTGCATCACATATAACATCTCCTCTTGCAACATCTTTCTTTCCAACTCCCCTTATGTTGATTCCTACATTGTCTCCTGCAGGGGCTTCTTGTAACTGCTCATGATGCATCTCAATGCTTTTTATTTCTCCATCAACGCCTTTTCCACTTCTTCCTGGAAGGACTTTCACTTTTTGTCCTACTTTTATTATTCCCGTTTCTATCTTCCCTACTGGGACAGTCCCAATTCCAGTTATTTCATAAACATCCTGAATAGGCATTCTCATAGGGAGTGTGGTTGGCTTCTTCGGTGGTTCAAATTTATCAAGCTGTTCCATTACCGTAGGGCCCTTGTACCAAGACATGTTTTCTGATTTCTTTGCAACGTTGTCTCCTTTTAATCCCGAGGCTGCAATGAAAGTTACCTTGTCTAATTTATATCCTACTGACTTTAAAAGAGCAGAAACATCTTCTTTTACTTTGTTGAAAGCAGCTTCCTTGTAATCAACAGTATCCATCTTGTTTGCAAGGACTACAATTTGCTCAACGCCCATTGTCCTTAAGAGCCAAAGGTGCTCTTTTGTCTGTGGCTGAACTCCTTCTTTTGCAGCAACTACTAAAAAAGCAGCATCTGCCTGGGATGCTCCTGTAATCATGTTCTTGACAAAATCCTTGTGCCCTGGAGCATCTATGATTGTGACCTGGTATTTTTGTGTAATAATTTTTTGGTAGGACAAACTTATTGTAACTCCTCTTTCTCTCTCTTCCTTGAACTTGTCCATGACGAATGCGAACTCAAATCCTATTTTTCCGTGCTTGACAGCTTCCTCTTTTAATTTTTTCATGTCCTGTTCTGGAATTATTCCAGAGTCATACATGAGCCTCCCGACTGTGGTGCTCTTTCCGTGGTCTACATGACCTACAAACACGACATTAAAATTTGGTTTTTCGTGTGCCATTTTACGATTAATAAGTTATATGTTATCATGAAAAGTTGGGTTTATAAATCTTTTGCTTTTTTTAGATTTTTTTCATTTTTATTCTTCTCGACGAAAAAATAGAAAAGATTATAAACTTTATTCGTGTGTATTACCTATGAAAAAAATAAATATTGCAATTGCATTTATGATTGTTTTGTCTTTTATAATTGCAGCCTATGCGTATAATTCAATTCCAGAAGACAAAGTTGCTTCTCACTGGAATTTTGAAGGAGAAGTAAATGGCTACATGCCTAAATTCTGGGGCTTGTTTTTAATGCCTATAATTTCTCTTGCATTGCTTTTGCTTTTTCTTGTAATTCCAAGAATCGACCCACTAAAAAAGAACATAGAAAAATTTAGGAAATATTATGATTCTCTTATATTAGTAATCCTGCTTTTCTTTTTTTATATTTTTTTGCTTACAATACTGGCAAATTTTGGCTATAATTTTAATATGAATTATGCCTTGATTCCAGCGTTGGGCTTTCTGTTTATTCTAATAGGGTATTTTATGAAAAAGATGAAAAGAAACTGGTTTATGGGAATAAGAACTCCCTGGACAATCAGCAACGATGAGGTTTGGAAAAAAACCCACGACCTCGGCTCCATTCTTTTTATTCTAGCAGGAATAGCAGTATTTATTGGAATTTTCTTTCAGGACTATCTCTGGCTTTTTATTCTCTTGCCTATTTTAATAGCAGCAATAGTGCCGGTAGTTTATTCTTATATAATTTATAGAAAAATAAAAAAGTGAATTTTTTCTCTTTCGTTCTTTACCACCCTCACCTGTTCTTTGTGAAATGCCAAAATTTATCCCAATAAAGTGGGGTCTATATTTAAAGTCTTCAAGATGAAATCTTTTATTTCTCGATTTTTATGGGGGTTTAGGCTTATGTGCTCTTCTCCTGTCGAGATTTTTATAAAAATCCAGCCAAGATTATTTAATTCCTTAAGAGATTTTTTAGATTCCTTTATACTTGCATTGTCTACTAAATGAGAAAGATTTCCAAGTGGTGTATGCTTACCTCCCCAGATGCCCCTTCTGTATAATTTGAATAATAATTGTGCTTTTAGATATCCGTCTTGCATTTTTGATTCTCCCTTTTGAATTAAACTAATGCCTAGTTAAGAAGAGGCAGGTTTATAAATTTGCACACTTTATCTTTTTGGTAATTATTTTATTTTTTTTGTAAATAAAATACTAAAAACAAAAGATTTAAATAGCCATAACTATACGGTTAACTATGAAAGACAAATCATTTTTTTTGCAGTACTTAGGTGACCATCCAAGAATAAGAATCTTGGATTTTTTAATGGATAATTTTGCATTGGATTTTTCCATGCCGCAGATAGCGCAAGGAAGCAGTGTTGCTTACACAACTTTAATAGAAATTTTGCCTAAATTAATCAAGCAAGAAATAATAGTCGAAACAAGAAAAATAGGAAAAAGCAAGTTATACAAAATAAATCTTAATAATCCTATAGCCAAGGCGTTATTTGCAATTGATATAAAGCTTTCAGAAGCTGCAGTTCAAAAAGAAAAAATTATTGTTTGAAAATCTATTTTATCTTTTATCAATTATAAATGCAGGATTAAGTATCATCTGCAACATTGCTTCTGCTTTATCTCCATACTCTTTATACACTGCTTCTGGGCCTTTTATAAATGCAGAAAACGGAACTATTTTTGGCTCTCCTTCCAGAGCACCAAATGCAACATGCATATTATCTCTAAAGTCTAAAGTATTAACTTGTTTTAAAAAATCTAGATTTCCAAATTGCGCAATCTGAATGAGTGCTCCTCCGCCTTTTTTTAATAATCTATAAGGTTCTGTAAAAGACTTTGGAAATTTCATATATTGATAGGAATTATAACTAGTCATAAAATGAAAGCTTTCGTCTGGCAATCCAGTTTCCTCTATCTTTCTTATAAAAAATCTATTT
>MFWN01000029.1:19563-23082 GCA_001786395.1 Candidatus Pacearchaeota archaeon RBG_13_36_9 | reverse complement strand
AGACCTTTTACTTTCTCTGGAGTGCCTTTTAAAGAATTCATTTCAAAAGGATCTATTACAAACGCTTCTACTCCATCAATTTTTTGTAATTCTTCTGCTGCAGTCCCAACACTTCCTCCAATATCTGCAACAAACAAGTACCTATCAAAAGGAAAATTTCTCTTTAATTTCAACAAATATTTTTCATAAGTAAAATGAGTCCCTATTGCTATTTGAAAACTATGTTCATATCCTAAAAATCCAGTTAATTTAACAGAGGTTCTATTAGTATCTGGAAGGGAGATATCTTTTTGAGTTTCAAGAGCCAATCTCTCTAATTCCCTTAGTTCCTCTTCAGACCTTATATTTCCTTCTCTGATTAATTTTTGTCTTGCGGAATATTCTATTGTTCTAACTGCTGCTAAACTCATTCCTCCGGCTATTACCACTGCTGCAAGCGATTTAATAAACGTTCTTCTTTTCATCTTAAAACTTATCAAGAACTCTTTTTCCCGTTTTACTCGTTCTCCGCCAGCCCTCTTCTGCTTCTTATCTGCCTTATTGCTTTTTCCTGAATCTCTGATGGCATTCTTTCAAAAGCCTGGTCGATAAGTGAGAAGCTCCCTCTTCCTTCTGTTGCCCCTCTTAAGTCTCCTGCCATTCCAATCATTTCTGAAACCGGCATTTTTGCCTTTATTGTTGTTGCATCCATTTCCTGTTCAACATTCAATAGCTGTCCTCTTTTGCTCTGTACCAGCTTGGTTATATCTCCCATGTATTTTAGTGGGGCCTCTAGCTGGATTACCTGGACTGGCTCAAGCATCACTGTTTTTGCATCCTGCATAGCCCCCCTTATGGCGTCTCTTACTGCCGGATATACCTGTGCAGGGCCCCGGTGTATGGCATCCTCGTGAAGTTTAGTATCAACAAGTTTTACCTTTAGCTTTAAGCAGGGCTCTCTGGCTAATGGTCCAGCATCAACAACCTGTTCAAATGCGTCTAAAATCATATCGATAACTTCTCCTATATGTACTTCACCTTTTGTCCTGTCCTGCATAACGCATCCTCTGTATATATGCCTGTACTGCCTTGCCTCATCATTTGGAACTCCTAGGCTCTGTAATTTGTTCCATAAAACTTCATTCTTCTTTTTTATCCTTCCTTCTGCTATTTCTCCTGCTTTGATTGCTGCATAAACCTCATCTTCTAATGGCTCTACTTCCATGAAGAATACGTTGTGCTTGTTAGGGGATTTTCCTTCAGCAGTCCTGCTTTCTTTAAGTATTGTTTCCCTATATACGACAATTGGTGGAGAACAGATTATATCAAGTCCTTTTTCAGTCCTGATTCTGTTAGTGACTATTTCCAAATGCAGCTCCCCTAATCCTGAAATAAGATGCTGCCCAGTCTCTTCATTGATTTCAACTTTAATAGTAGGGTCTTCTTTCTGTACTGTTCTTAAAATTTCAATTAATTTTGGCAGGTCAGCTGATTTTTTGCCTTCTATGCTTTCTGTAACAACAGGCTCAAATAAGTGCTTAAGCTCAATGAAAGGAGTCTCTTCTTCAAGAGTAACTGTCTCTCCAGCATCCCCAGAGATTCCTGATATTGCAAGGACATTTCCCGCCTCGATTTCTTGAACTTGCTCTGGCTTTATTCCGTTATATACCAATACCTGCTGTATTCTCTGCCTTCTTTTAGCAAGGTTGAGCCATACTTCCATGCCTTCTGTCAATTTTCCTGAGAATAATCTTCCTGCGCAAATCTCTTTCCCTGCTCTTGGGTCAATTACCACTCTTGTAATAACAAAAGCAGTTTTTCCTTCAGGATTGCAGCTCATTAAGTCTTTTCCAAGCTGAGAATCTAAGTCCCCCTGCCATATCCTTGGTATTCTGTACTTTTGTGCTTCTAAGGGGTTAGGAAGATGCTTAACTACCATATCAAGGATAACTTCATACAGAGGGGCATTTTTCCAGCACCAGTCTTTTCGCTCCTCTTCATTCATATCATAAAGTTTTCTAATATCTTTGAACGTTATTCCTTTCTTTTTCATAAAAGGAACAGAAAGCGCCCAATTGTCTCTTGCACTTCCAAAAACAACGCTCCCATCATTGATGCTGACTTGCCATTCCTCCTTGAATTCTGGTTCAGCTATTCTTTCAATAAGCTTGTTAAAATCATTGATTATTTTTATGAGCCTTTGCTGCATACGATCAGCATCTATTTTTAGTTCCTTAATAAGCCTGTCAAATTTATTTATAAATAAAACGGGCCTTACTCTTTCTTTCAGTGCCTGCTTTATGACAGTCTCTGTTTGCGGCATTATCCCTTCTACAGCGCATACTAAGATTATTGTGCCATCGATTGCTCTCATTGCCCTTGTAACATTTCCTGAGAAGTCTACATGCCCGGGAGTATCAATAAGATTGATAAGGTATTCTTCGCCCTCAAAGTCGTGGACCATCGAAACATTTGCAGCATCCACTGTCAAAAGCCTCTCTTGCTCATCAGAATGCTGCCAGGTTGCCATTCCCTGCTCCAAGTCTCCTGCATATTTTGCAGCCATATATCCAGAAGCTGCCAGTAGATTATCAGTCATGGCTGTATTGTGAATAATCATTCCTTCTGCAGCAAAATTATGAGTTTCAGGAATTGTAAAATCATAAACCATGTCTTGAAAGCCAGATTCAATTGCCTTAATCTCTATAAATGCCAATTCCTCGCTGCATTTGCTTTTCAACAGCTTATTGACTAGCATTGCCTGATTTCCTACTCTAATCGTATCGCAGACTATACTGCCAGAAACTTTTTTGACAAGGATTTTCAATTTTTCAGATTTTTCATTTAATCCGAATCCGATTTCTTTCTCAAAATTTAAAGCAGACAATCCAGAAATGCTCAGTGTATTATCTTTTTCTTTTATAGATACAATTCCAAATCTCAAAAGAAGAAGGTGCAAGTCCTCAATCATTTTTTTGCTTGCAGAAGAGATTGTTACAGCGCTTCTTGATTTTTCAACACAGCCATCTGTATCAAAATATCCTTTTAACAATCTTGCAATATATTTGCTTTCAGACTTAAAAACAAAATCCGAAATTCTTATGTTGTGAGATTTTTTTCTTAAAGGGTAATCAAATAATGCTTCAAGAGTATGTGCGAGGGTAAGATTTGTATGTAATTCAGGAGTTTTGTTTCCCCATTGTCTTCTTTTAACCTCTAAACCCAATATTCTGCATATTTCTGTTAATTTGTTTCCAAGTTCTTCTTTTCCAACAATAAATTTTCTTTCGCTTCCATCACCAAGAAATAAGCCAGCTAGATAAAAAAACTCTTCAAGATTTTCAGGCAGCTTCATCTTTAAAGAGTTGCCGCCTCTTTGCTTTCCTGTCCTGTAAAAAATAAATTCTAGGTTATTATAAATTAATTCTAAATCTATATTGAATAACCTGCATATTCTGGTTAAATCGCTCAAGTTGTACCTGTTTTGCCAGATTCCATGGTAGAAGGATTTTGCTTCTACAGAGATTTTCACATTATCTT
>MFWN01000029.1:17520-19479 GCA_001786395.1 Candidatus Pacearchaeota archaeon RBG_13_36_9 | reverse complement strand
GATAATTTCTCTAAAATTTCTTTTTTTATGCTTAAATCAGAAGTAGTTTCAAGTTTTCTTGGGCAAACAATTCTATCTCCAAGCTTTAAATCCTTAGCTTCAACATCTGCAAAATCTCCATCTTTTGAAATAATATACTTATGTTCTGGAGTTGTTTCAATTTCAAAGCCGTTTCTTAGCTTTATCTTTATTGTTTTTCCTCCAAGAAGTCGCCAGGCATGCTGTATTTCTTTTTTCTCAATTCTTCCTGTATCTTTATTTAAGGAGAAGATTTCTACCTTGCTTTTTGGGGAAAAAATAGTATGCTCTTCATTCTCTTGGAAAACTTCCCCATTCGTAGAGATTTCTTCGAAAATCTCTCTTGCTGTTTTTATGCTTCCGTCTGCAAGATTAATCCTTGAATCTCCAGCTACGCATTTTCCATGGTGTATATGGGCGGATGTGCAGATATTCCTGATGTTCTCTCTAATCTTGCTTATTCTTTTTATCTTTTCAGCTTGTGTTTCTTTTACTGCCATCTTAAAATTCAAATAAAATTTAGAATTTTATAAATTTCCATAACAAAACAGGTTTTTAAACCTTTTCCTAATCTTTTTATAAATAGCTTATATTACCGCTCAAAAATCTGCTCACACTTGCATTCCCATCACACTCCTTAAGCAACTTAAATGCAAATGCTCGCCTCTCGCTCGATTTTTTCACCAATTAACATTTGGAATATCTGAAAAATGTGCGAAATTGAGGAGCAAGCGCAGTCAATTGAGCTATAAATCCTAGCTGAAAGCGAGCAATATCATTTGTTCATAAAGGAAGATCAGAAACTCTACCTATGTTTTTTAGTCTGTATCTTCGTATTCCTCTTCTAAATTTTTTTCAAGAACCAAGCAATAGTATCTCCTGTTGATTTCTTTTATAGCCCTGATATCGTTAAGGTAAACTACCTTGAACCCTTCTTTCATAGCTGTCTTTTTTAAGATTTCAGGCTCTACAAACTTGTTTCTCTTGTCTGCATGCCCTATCTCTTTTTTCTGGTGCTCTATAAACTCCTCAACTTCTTTGTCAGAAACCTCTGGCGGATAGAAGTAGTCCCCCAAGATAACTTTGCCCCCTTCTTTTAATACTCTTTTTAAAATTTTAAAGAAAACTTTCAGGTATAATTTTTTGCTTGAAGGGTCATTAATCTCGTGAAGAATTGTATTTATAAGTATAGCATCAATATCCTTTAAAGCAGTTTCATTTAAGAACTCATTAGCATCCTGTTCTATTATTTCAACAGAAACATTTTCAAATTTCTTGCTCTTCAGGGTTTCCAGCGATTTTTTATTCTTATCAATGCAATAAACAACGCATTTCTTAAACTTAGAATTTATTTCCTCTTCCAATTCTCCATCCCCGCATCCCAAGTCAATAATTCTGAATCCGTCTTTAACATTCTCTGCAATCGCCTTTTTTACCTCTTTATAAGGCTCTTCAAAAAATATCTGGGGCCTCTTCATTCTAAGAAATATTAACAAGAGATTATAAATTTATCTTTTTATCAGGTTTATCTTGCAGAATCAGCCTGTTTCTCGCTCTCGTTTTTCTTGGTCATTGCAAGGCTTTCCATTTTTCCTTCATAAGCAAGAATTATTTCATCTGCCAGTGTTTCTTCTATCTTGGCTTTTTTGTTGAATGATTTATCATAGGAACCATGAACCAGGTTTCTCAGTACAATATCCAGCCTTCTCATTGGAGAGACATCCACTGCCTGCGGATACCTTGCCCCGCCGTATTCTATGACTGTTATTTCATCTCTTGGAGCAGCATTTTCTATTGCCTTGACTAAAACCTGGATGGGATTTTGCCCTGTTTTTTCCTGTATAATCTTCAGCGCTTTCAGCACAACTTTCATGGTTTTCTCGTATTTTCCAGTCGCATGCCCGGTCATTATCTTATGCTTCTTTCCACGATGCCCCGGAA
>MFWN01000029.1:15452-17505 GCA_001786395.1 Candidatus Pacearchaeota archaeon RBG_13_36_9 | reverse complement strand
CCAGCCTCTCTATCACATTTACTTTTGACTTGCTGAATCTTCCCTTTGACTTTCCAAGAGTTCTTAAGACGAGCTTGGAATCCAGATTAATATAATGTTTAAGTGCAGGGTCTTTTACCTCGACCCCTTCTGTCGAATATAACCCAAATATTTTCATTTCTCCCATTTTTACCAAAAGCTCCTATTATACATTGCCTGTATTTGTACACAATCTCTTTGTAAGCAGACTATATGTTTTTCAACATCCTCTACGCTCGTTTTCCCACAGGCAGAGTACCCGATTTTATATTGCCAGTATTCTTCTCCAGTATTCTTATTTACTTCAGAAGCTCTTGACCATCCCCCCAGTTTAGTTGAAATTTCAAATATTCTTACTCTCTCTTTACAACCTATTAAGGGGTATGCTTCTACAACAACATTATTTAACTTTTCATCGTCATCTCCACTTGCCGGACATTTAACTTCCTCTTCATTAACACGGGCATAACTGGGAATAACGCAAGCTCCTAAAACAGCTGCAAAAACACCCATAAATTCTCTTCGTGTTAAATAATTTATTTTCATTTTATCTCCTTCCCTTTTCTATCTTGCCTTTCCACAATCTCCTTAAAGGCTGGTCATTTACTTTTATGACCTGGAATCTTACTCCTGGAATGTCCCCCTTGCTTCTCCCCTGTTTTCCTCCAATTCTCTCGATAACAACTTCATCATGCTCATCAATGAATTTTTGCGCAAGATTTCCGGGAATAAACGCAGTTATTTGCCTCGCGTTTTTCATCAGCTGTACTCTGCAGCATTTTCTCATCGCAGAATTTGGCTGCTTTGCCTCTTTTTGCACTTTCTCCACTACTATCCCTTTTCCCTGGCTTGCCCCTTCTAAGGGATCAGATTTATCATAAAGATTGAGGGCTCTGACTTTGTAACTCTTGTCTTTCCATCTGAATTTTCTTCTTCCTTTCTTCAGTTTCCTTGCGCTCATTAAGCCCATTTTAACTCGATTATTGATACAAAATTAGGTTTTTAAATATTCCTACGCAATTTTAAGCTCTTTTATCCCGAAATACTGCTGTAGGATTTCTTTCATCTCATTCAGCCTTAATTTGTCTCTTCCAATTAAAGCCGCCCTGCTTTGCATTCCTGCATTTATAGTTAAGCAGTCGTCTTTTAATCCGATGCTCTTAAATTTAATGGGATAAGTTATGTCTGAGATGAATTTATGTATATCTTCCGGGCCAGAGGGGCAGGGAATTATTTTTACTTTTTTCTCCAATATTTGGGATATCTTTTTGATATTTTTTCCAGATTCGCCTATAGCTCTCGCAATTTCTGATTTATTTACAAGAAAAACAACTGCTGCATTGTAAGAAAAACAGTGCTGGGTTCTTACCCTTGTTATTCTTTCAAACAGGTTAATGTACCTGATAAATTTCATATCTAGAGTTCTATCCATTTTTATTTAGCTTTTTTAGCTGCCTTTCCTTTTTCTTTTTTAGCCTCTTCTTTTTTCCCTTTTCCAGCTTCATCTTTTTTCTTCTCTCCGGCCAAACTTCCTGTAACTTTGACAAGCAATCCAGGAAGCCCGGTACCGACTGGTACAGGTTGGTTAAGAATTATATTTTCGATAACAGAAGCAAGCTCGTCTTTTGAGGACTTAATTGAGGCGTTTACAAACTGTTTTATAGGGGTCTCGAAGGAAGCTTTTGCAAGTATGGAAGACTTTTCTGAGATAATCCCCATTCTTGTAACTCCCTTAATCTCCCCGGTGGAAGTCATTGCATCTGCAACAAGTTTCAAGTGCCTTTCGTTAATGTCCAGCCCTTGTGACTCTATAACTTTCTTTATCTCCCTGATTACAGTCTCTCTCGCTGCTTCTATTCCAAGCACTCTGGAAACTTCATGAATGTCATTGCTGATTGTTCGCTCTTTGTTCACGCCTTTAAGACACATTATCTCTTCCAGGTTTGACCCTGCAGTTAGGATAACAAAATTCTTGTCCCTTTTTACAACAAGTACTTGATGCACTCCTTTTATGCCCGAGACAATAATATCTTTT
>MFWN01000029.1:11416-15260 GCA_001786395.1 Candidatus Pacearchaeota archaeon RBG_13_36_9 | reverse complement strand
AAACATTCAAGACCATCTGTGTTGAAGGTTCGCCAAAGGATTGGGCAGTAACAATTCCAATTGCCTCGCCAGGCGCAACTTTCTTCCCGGTGTGAAGGTAAGATACGTCACAACCATCGTCCCCGTAAATAAACTGTATTATGCTTCTTGAAGCGTCCCTTACTGTTCCATCGTACTCTACTTTTAAGTCCTGCAGGGCATTAGCCAGCCTTCTGTACAGGTATCCGGATTTTGGAGTTCTAAGTGCAGTGTCCATAAGAGCGTCTCTTCCTGAAATAGCCCCAAAGAAAAATTCGTAGGGCTTTAGTCCATTCATAAAGGAGGAATAGATAAAACCATGAGCCCTTGGAGTCAAGTCGTTCTCTTTGAAGAAAGAGAGTGTCCTATTGGTATACCCAATGCTTATCCTTTTCGCCCATAATACCTGTTGGCCAACGCAGCAGGCTATCTGCGTGATATTAAGTATGTTTCCTCCTGCTCCTGAGATTATCATAGTGTTTACTGGATTTTCTCTAGGGAATTCTTGCTTGACAATCTTGCCTATCTTTGTTCTTACCTCGTTCAAATTCTGCAGTATCTTGATTTCTCTGGAATCTTCCCTGCTTTTTCCTGGGATAAGCTCTAGGCTTCCATTATAGTATGAATTGATAATCCCGTTTGCTTTTTCTTCTGCGCTCTTTATTATTTTTTCAGTTTCTTCCCTTGTTTTTTCGTTTACATTAAGGTCTCTTAATGCGACTGTAAATCCAGTTTTTGATAGGTAAGTAGTACCAAGGGAAAATACTCTTCTTATTGTTTCAAGAGTAGCGTCTCTTCCAGCAATTTTATCTAATTGTTTAATTAAAAATCCATCTTCTACTCCAAATGTGTTCTTATCCACCACTCCGGATAAGAATTTTCCTTCTTTGATGCTTAAGTAAGCATTGCTAGGGCAATTTTCCTCTTTGCAGCTTTTATGGTGAGGACAGTCTTCTCCAAGGCATGCAGAGGTTTTTGTAGCGAAAGTAACTTTAGGCAGAGCTTCAGAAAAGACTTCTGTCCCATCTATTTTACTCTTGGAAATTTCTGTGAAAATGCCTGCAGTATACAGCATCTGCAATGCTTCTGGCTTATTGACCTGGGTGTTGCTCAAAAGATAGTTGCCTGTTATAGCGTCTGATATGCATCCTAGAAGATTAGTATTATTTTTTGGAGAGATTAAGGACTGCTTAACATCCAGAAGTACTTTTGCCTCGCTTCTTGCTTCTTCTGTCTGAGGAGAGTGAATGTTCATCTCATCTCCGTCAAAATCCGCATTGTACGGGAAAGTAGCAGCAGGGTGCAGCCTAAAAGTTTTGTAAGGCAGAACTCTCACAAAATGTGCCATTAAGCTCGGCCTGTGCAGGGAAGGATGCCTGTTGAACAAGACTACATCCCCATCTTGTAAATGCCTTTCAACAAAATATCCAGGTTCAAGCTCTTCTACTATCTCTTCTCTTAAATCTTCTGTAATCCTTTTCCTCTTTCCATCCGGTCTTATAACATAGTTTGCTCCAGGATATTCCTTGCTTAATACAAGCTTTCTCATCCTTTCCTTATTCATTGTTGTTACTCTCTCGCTTACTGTAATCACTTTAGCTACTTCTAAAGGAACGCCTACTTCGTTTATGTGTATGAACGGATCCGGGGAGATTACAGTTCTTGATGAAAAATTAACTCTTTTTCCAGCTAGATTGTGCCTGATTCTTCCCTCTTTTCCCTTGATTCTCTCGGTTATTGTTTTTAATGGCTGCCCGCTTCTGTGCCTTGCAGGAGGAATCCTTGTAATAGTATTATCAAAGAAAGTTGTGATATGGTATTGAAGCAAGTCCCATAAATCCTCAATAATGACCTCTGGAGCTCCTGCATTCAGATTCTCCCACAACCTTTGGTTAGCTCTTATTATATCCGAGAGCTTGTGGGTTAAATCATCTTCGCTTCTCTCTCCGCTTTCAAGGGTTATTGAAGGCCTGACGGTTACTGGCGGAACCAACAACAGAGTCAGCACGCCCCATTCTGGCCTGGCTGTTTTAGGATTAACGCCAACTAACATTGCCTGGTCATCAGGTATCTTTTCTAGGATTTCTCTTATCTCTGTAGGGAACAGTCTTTTCTTTCCTGCTCTGAAAGTTGTTGGCTTTTCTAGCTTTACTTTTTCCTGAAGAGTATTGCAGTAAGGGCATTTCTTGACATCTTTGCTCTTTTTTATTCTTTGGGCTAGCCTATATTTCTCTAGGTCTTTTTCACTTAAAAGAATCTTGCCGCAATTTTGGCAGAAGCATCTTAAAAACATTTCGATAAGAGGGATATATTTCACATGCAACACCGGCCTTGCAAGATCTATGCTTCCTGGATGCCCAAGGCATTCCTTTAATCTCCCGCCGCATGTCCTGCACCTCACTCCTGGGTCTATTGCTCCAAGCCTTAAATCCATTAATCCGCCATCAACTGGATACCCATCAACATCATAAAGTTCAGGGGTGATAATCTTGGCAGCAGATATCCTTTTGATGAGCTCCGGGCTGATTAAGCTGAAACTTAAATTCTTGACTTGTTTTCTTACTATTTTCATTTTTATAATGATGGATTTAATTACTTTTTTACTCGTATTTGTTTTTTAGTTCAAAATGTGTCTGGATATGAAGCCCTTGAAGCTCTTCAATCAGCAATTTGAAGGCATATGAAACCTCTACCGGTTCTATCTCCTGGCTGTTGCAGGCAGGGCATATGACCTTATTATGGATTGTGTCGTTTATTGCCATTGCTCCGCATTTGGTGCAGATGTGCACTACTACTTTGTCTGAGTCATACCTTTCTTTCAATAGCAGGGAAGCTCCGTGAGCAACCAGTGCCTGCTGTTCCATTTCTCCAAGTCTTAGTGCTCCTCCAACAGCTCTCCCTTCAATAGGCTGCCTGGTAAGAAGAGTTACTTTCCCTGATGCTCGTGCATGCATCTTGTTGCTTACCATGTATTTCAGCTTTAGATAGTACATATTTCCTATGTATATTTTCACTTTCATCATTTGCCCGGTAATCCCATCATAAAGTGTCTCTTTTCCGTCGAATCTGAATCCCAGCTCCGGCAACTCTCTCTCTAGAGCTTCCATGGGTTCGCCAGAGAAGGAAGTTGCGTTGATATTCCTTCCTGCCAAGCATCCTACCTTTCCAGCCAGCAGCTCCAACAGATATCCTACAGTCATTCTGCTAGGAATGCCGTGAGGATTGAATATTAAGTCAGGATGGATTCCTCTTGAGGTGAATGGCATGTCATTCTCCGGTACCAGCAATCCAATAACTCCTTTCTGCCCATGAGGCGTTGAAAATTTATCCCCAAGTTCAGGAAGCCGCTGGTCTCTTGACCTTGCCTGGACTATTTTATTTCCTTCTGAATCCGCTGTCACAAACACAGCATCAATTGTTGCTTTTTCTTCCTGCCTTACAACAGAGCTAGATTCTTTTTTTGTTTTGATTGTGATTTCTCTTGCTTCTGATAGGAATTTAGGAGGGGAAATTTTTCCTGTGACAACATCTCCCTCGTCAAGTTTTGCTTCAGGATAAACAATGCCGTCATCCTCCAGGAATTTGTAGCTTTCTTCTGTTCTGTAGCCAACAGTGTCTTTTTCTGGAATGCATATTTTGTCTGCTAGGCCTCCAGCATAGTGGAGCTCGGTGGTCGTGTAAGGCCTAAAATAAGTGCTTCTCCCCATGCCTCTTTGCACGCTTCCCTGGTTTAAGATAAGGGCGTCTTCAGTGTTGTATCCTTCATAGGTCATAACTGCTACTACCAAATTTTGCCCTGCAGGATACAAGTTCAGAGTATCATAAA
>MFWN01000029.1:11138-11244 GCA_001786395.1 Candidatus Pacearchaeota archaeon RBG_13_36_9 | reverse complement strand
GCCGTTGTAGAACACATCGGTTTGGCCATCTTCTTTGTCCATTCCAAGTTCCTCTAAAATCGAGAAGAAACTTGGCTCATCCAAAGAAACTGCTGTTGAAATCCTG
>MFWN01000029.1:3706-11119 GCA_001786395.1 Candidatus Pacearchaeota archaeon RBG_13_36_9 | reverse complement strand
TCCTCAAGCCGATTTCTGTTCCCTCAGGGGTTTCTATAGGGCAAAATCTCCCGTAGTGGGTAGGATGAAGTGTCCTTGCCATGAAGTTCTCTTGCTCTCCAGGCAGCATGCTTGAAACCCTCTGCAGCTGAGAGAGAATGGCAAGATAATTTGTCTTGTCCATGTTTTGGGTTACTCCAGTTCTCTCCCCTATCCAGCTCCCGGTGGCTATTGCAGATTCAATCCGGTGTGAGAACAAGGTGGATTTGGCGATTGTTTTTATTGAGTAAAATTTCTTTCTTTTTGAAATTTTTTGAAGGCTGTGCTGGACATCTCTTAGTAAAATGTTTAGATTGACTCTAAACAAGTCAGCTAATAAGTCTCCGCTGAGCCTTACTCTCTTATTTGCATAGTGGTCTTTGTCCGTTAAGACCTCTGGATTTTCTTTAGCAATTAAAAATTGTTTCAGGAACTTGCATAATGAGACTGCCTTCTCTTTTCTGTCTCCTTCGTTCAATCCTATGTGGGGGAGGAGGTAGGAGTCTATTCTTTGCTTTACCCTGTCAAGAATCTCTTTTTTTGTACCTTGCAAGGCGGTTATTTCTGCAATTTTCATCATTGCGTCTTCACTGCTCTGTATGTTTGCATACTCGTATAGGTTTACAATCAAGCTGTCTGTCTCTTTCCCTATATACTTTGCTATCTCTGCCTCTTTAGTCAGCCCAAGTGCCTTTAGCATTATCATCGCAGGAATGTTTCTGAATCTTGAGAAAGAGATATCAAGAATACCATCGTGAGTTTCAGATATGGCTATAGGTATCCTATAACTTCCTCTTTGCGAGAATAGCCTTAGCAAAAGTTTTCCTCTGGAAATTTCTATAAAGGGCTGGTTGGCTGCCAAATCTTCAGTCATGACCATAACTCTTTCATTGCCGTTTATAATGAAGTATCCGCCAGGGTCTAAAGGGTCTATGTAGTCATTAATTAGCTCCTCTCTTGACATATTGGCAATATTGCACACATTGCTTTTCACTATGACAGGAATTCTTCCAATCTCAACTTCATGGCTTTCTATCTGCCCGCTCTGTTTAATTGTAATTTCTAAAAAAACAGGCGAAGAATAAGTCAGATTTCTGATTCTTGCTTCTGCAGGAGTTATCATTTTTTGGCTTCCGTCTGCTTCGATAATATTTGGTTTCTCTACCTTTATGTTTCCCAGTTTAATCTCTATTTCTTCGTTTGCCAGATTGGCATTCAGCTCGTTGACAATTTGCTGCATTCTTTCCTCAATGAAATTGTTAAAAGAAATAATGTTGCTTTCTACCAAGCTGTGCTCTTGAAGGTATCTTTTTACAAGTAAATGAGGGTCATCCTTTCTTTCGCTCTCTGGCTTTATACTCTCCCCTTTCTTGCTTTCCATTTTTTCAGTTTCTTCCATGTTCTTCCTTATTACTTTCCTTTATTACTTAGCTATAATAACTCTGTAATATTCACTAACTTTTCCCTTATCTTTCCTCTCTACTTTAACAAGGTCTCCAACTTTGCAGTCCTTAGGCAGGGCCGCATCATTAGCTTTTATTTTAGGTAGTTGAGATAAAGAAATATTATACTTTTCAAGTAGCTTAGTCACTTCTTCGGGCTTTAACTTAGAGTGTTTGGGCTGGAGTATATGCATTTTATTGAAAATAAGATATTTTAGGCACCCTTATAATTTATACTATAGAATTGCAAAATTACCTTCAAAAAACCCTCCCGTTTGTTTGCAGGGTTTTTAGGATGTCCAGAAATGTGAATATCAATGAGCATTTCTGACTTTAACAACTCTATAATACTAAAAAGGATTAGAAGTGGGTTTATAAATGTTTCGGAAATATAAAAATAAGGGATTTTATGCATTAAACCCCTTAAATTCAGGTTTTTTGGGGTTTTAGGTGTTTTCTAACTTTTCAAATTCCCGGGTTGAAATGGGCCCGAGTTCTCGCACTTTTAATTTCTTGTTAATACCCTATACAAGTTAAAATTGAAAATGCTCGTGATGTCAAAGTTCATAGAACTTCGAGCATTCTCAGAAGTCTGAATCGAAGAAGATTTCTGAACTTTGAACTACTTTCAGTTTAGGGAGATTCAGGCAAATCCCCTTGATTTGAAATGGGCCCGAGGGGATTTGAACCCCCGACACCTGGCTGTCATCAGTATTTTGGTTTCCAATCAAACACTGTTAAACACTGTAAAAGGCCAGTGCTCTAACCGGGCTGAGCTACGGGCCCGCGAACGAGTTCACGAGACAAATCAGCTATCTTCATAGCGAGTGGGCTCGTGAGCCAGTTCAGTTAAGAAAAACCAGTTTAAAAATGTTTTTAGAACGCTTTAACTTTCTTAATTATGGTTACAAAGAGCCAATATCCTGGGCTCAAAAAACCTTTCTCGCACTTGCATTTCTATACTATTTATAAATCAACTTAAATGCAAATGCTCAACGCCTGCTCAGTTTTTTCGCTGATAATTTTTCTTCAAATTGTGATTAGTTGAATATAGCGAAATTGGTGAGCAAGAGGAACCAATTGAGCCATTATTTCGAGAGAAACGAGCTTTATTTATACAGGATTTTCAAAATAAATTTTTTACCCATTCCCAGAACCTTGCAAAAGGAGACATAGATGGAAGAATGTCTGGGCACCAGATTATATCGTAGTCAGAACAATCTGTTAAACATTCTATTATACATCCATTTCCACATTCAAAATCAGCGCAGGTTTTTCCAGCTAGATCAGCGCCATCACACGCCTCTGTACCTTCCTTTATGTTGTTTCCGCAAATAGGCACGGCACAGCCGGGGTCGCCTGCAGTGTCATTTAAGCCATCACAGTCATTATCAATCCTGTCTTCACAATTGCCATTTGTCAAATTTTCTTCTTTTGTTATAATATTATACTGGCATGAATTTGTTGAATTGCAGAAGTAGTCCCTATACTCTGTTCCATTACATCCATCTGCGCTGCAGTTGCTGTCGCTTAAGCATGCAGCACATTTTCCCTGCTTGCAGAAGCCTAAAGAGCAGGTTGTTCCGTCTGTCTTATTTATGTTGGCAGGGCACGTACCAGAACTGGCAGTGCAGCTTGAAGCCATGTCACATTCTGAAACATTATTTCTGCAAATTTGTGCAGAAGAGTTATAGATAGCCTGGCATTTGCTTGCTGAGTTGCAGAAGCCTATTGAGCATATATTAGTAAAGCTGGTGTTGCTAAAGCAAGTGCTGTTGCTGGAGCATTCGGCAACAGCAACACACGCTCCATTGCTGCATGTCTCTTCTGTTCCGCACGCTGTTAAATTAGTCCTGTGCAGGCACCTGTCTGTTCCAACGCTGCAGTTGTACCTCATGCTTCCCTGGCAAGAAAGCCCTTCGTTTGCACATTCATCAGAACAGGAAACAGGGCACTGCCCTGTCGAATTGCACACTCCAGAAGAGCAGTTCCCGCAACTAACTGACTTGTTGCAAATACTCCAGTTTCCGCATGTTTTGCCAAGGCTTGTGCAAGAGTCTGTACACATTACAAAAGTGTTATTTGTTGTATTGGTGTTATTTACAGAAGGAGCAGGAGTGGATTTAAAAGTAAAGGAAGCTGAAACAGAAGTTATATTTTCAAAGCTGCCAAGCCCAATAGCACTAGGGGTGATTTCGTACTGCTGGGATATTTGAGAGCTACTATATGCATAATCATTATTTTTATCGTCAGAAAATACAATTTCAACTTCTTGCAACTTGGTTAAATCCACACTGTCTGATAGAGTAACATAAGCAGTTTTCTCATCTGCTATTTTTGCCTCTTTTATATTGGCACCTTTATCTAATATTCTGCTCTCTTCTTTATCTTTAAGCAGCATAACTGCACTCAATATTAAAGCAGCGAGAAGAATAACTGCCAGGACGATTATAGAAACTATTATAATAATTTTTAAGTAGTTAGGCTTTTGTTCAGACTTAGGAGCTGGCTCTTGCCTCTTGATTGGATTTTCCGGATCTCCAGCTGTTTCTAATTTATCCTCTTTTGAAGAGTTTTCTGTATTAACCTGCTGGGTTAAAGCAGCATCTATAGAGTCCTCATCTTCCCCTTTTAAATCAACCATGAAATATATAAAAAAGAGTCCTTAATAAATCTTTTTGATTAAACCAGACTAGTTCTGTTTTACCTGTATGTATGGTTCAATTGGCTCGGAGCTTGCCAATTTCGCGCATTTATCTTTGCGATCTGAAGATAAAATTATTAGCGAGAAAATCGAGCACCGAGATTTTGGAGCGTATTATTGGCTTTATAAACAAAAGAAAGAATACCCTACTTCTACTTTATATGCTTCCTTATCTTTTCTTCTATAACTTCTTCAGGCAGCGCCCCGATAATCCTATCAATCTCATGCCCGCTTTTAAACAAGATTAGGCAGGGTATTGAAGAAACATCAAATTTTGAAGAAAGTGAGTGATTTTCATCGATATTGACCCTGGCAAACTTTATTTTTGTGAATTTTGCAGCAAGCTCTTCAATAACAGGAGCAATCATCAGGCAAGGCATGCACCATTCTGCATAGAAATCTACAACAGTCAATCCATTGGGATTGCTGATTGTCTCTTCAAATTCTTTCTCTGATATGTCCATTGCAAGGTCATTATTTGCGACCATTTTCCAGATGCACCTCTGCAAATCATTAAAAAATTAGAAGTTTCTCCTTTAAAAGGTTTGTGCTTTTGTGCTTTGCCGAAACCATATAATATTTATAAGAAAACAAAAAGAAATGTATAGTCAGGAATATAAATAGTTAATAAGTTCTTATTGCATTAAGTAGCATGGCAGAGGACTCAATGATACTGGCTGTTAGAAGAGAAGTTCTTTTTGGAGGTAATGGGGATTATTTTCAGGGATTCAGAGAAGCAGGAGAAGTGGATTACGAAGCAAGGATTCTAGAAAGACCAGAATGGGTGAGGAGAGGGGATGTAGAAGAAGATCCTCGCTTCAAGCAGCCAATTCCTTATGCAATGGTTGTTAATCCTTCGCTTGGGCAGGTTTTTGCATTCAAGAGGGCAAAAAAAGTCGAAGGCAAGTATGATGAGGCAAGGCTGCAGGGCAAGTGGAGCTGGGGAGTTGGCGGGCATGTCGAGCCTTCTGACCAGGCAGAAAATATTTTAACAGCTGGTTTTCTAAGGGAACTGGGAGAAGAAGTAACTATTCATGGAGACGTCCGAAAAGTAAGAAATATTGGTTGTATTAACGATGATTCTAACCCTGTTGGGCAGGTTCATTTTAGTTTGTTGTATGTTGTTGAAACAAATGCAACTTTAATAACTCCAAAAGACCCGGAGATTGCTGAAGGAAGATTAAGAGATGTCCAGGACTTAAGCCAGCTGTGTAAGATTCCAGAATTTCAAGCTGAAAACTGGTCAAGAATTGCAGTAGCCCCATTAATAGCTTATTTAAGACAAGCCAGTTGATTAAGTTATAGTTCTTTACTCAATAGTAGTTACAATAGAAAGGTTTATAAACCCCCTCTTTTTCTATATTTTATGGCAACTGAAGATCCAATTATAAAACAAAAGAACGTACGGCCTCCAACAAAATACAGAGCACCAGCTGCACTTTATGTTGCTGCAGCTTTATGTTTAGTGGCTTGTACTGCTACTTCCGCTTCTGGCGAGCCTGGAATTATATATAATATTTCTAAGGCAGGAGTCGATTTTATTGATAGGCATCCTGGAATAAAAAATAGCAGAGTTGGAAGAGAGGTTAGAAGCAAGTTAGTTGATATGGCAATTGGAAGTGTTTTATCTTCAGGCATGAGAAGTACACCAATCGAAGAATTTTCTAGGGTATATAGGGAACCGGTAGCAACAATGGTTATAGACGAAAGAGATATGGAACGTAAAGCACCTATATCCTATCAAGATTTTGCAAAGAGATATGGGAAGAATCCATATTCAGATATAGAGTTTTAATTTTTATTTTCATATCTTTTATTCTTAATCATACATTCAGTCCAGTGCTTCCAAAAGCTCCCTCTCCTCTTTTTGTCTCGCTCAATTCATTAGCCTCTTCCACTTCAGCAGTTACTATCGGCTGAATCAGCAGCTGTGCAATTTTCTGCCCTTTTTTTATTTCATAATTCTCAGAAGAAGTATTCAGCGTTATGACTTTGTACTCTCCGCGATAAGTATGCTCTAGAACCCCTCCCATCGTCTTTATTCCAGAAGCAGCAATTCCTGATTTGTCCCAAATCAGAGCCACATAGCCTTCTGGAAATTCTGTTGATATGCCCGTAGAAAACATTTTTCTCTCCCCTGGCTTTAAAACAGCATCCTCGCAGGAAAACAAGTCCAATCCAGCATCTCCTTTATGTGCATAGCTTGGAAGTTTTGCCTCTGGATTTAGTTTTTTTATTTTGAGCTGCATGTTTAAGTAACACATCCACCAACCTTATGTCCACATGGGCACTCATAGCAGTTTGAACTTATTCTCCTTAGGGTATTTTGTTCACAGTTTGGGCATGGAAGCAAGTCGGAACTAAAAGGATTCTTTGCAGATTCTTTTTTTGTTTTTAAAAGTAGCGCTTTTATAGGATCTTTAGAATCTGGTTCTTCAAATCCTCCATACTCAGGGTCCTTCATAACTTGCGTAAAATCCCACGAGTCTACACCTGCTCTCTCGTAGTATCTGAGTGCTCCATTTTGGAAACCTCTTAGTTGGGTAATCAACTCAGGGTTATCAGCAAACGCTTTAGGATCATCAGCAAATTCAACCCTACCTTTATATTCAAGCAAAATTATTTTAGCTGCAAGTTCCAGAACATTTTTACAATGATGTATATAATCATATCCATAAACCATACCATTTGGTTTAAAATTATGTTCAAGCCATGGCCCAACAACTTCTTCTAAAGCAACACCTCTTTTCAAGCTTTTAGATGCACTTATTCCTGCAATACTTACGAGAGTTCCTAATGATTGTCCTCCTTTATAAGCTAAAAAAGTTATTTGACCCGGAGTACCTCCAGGATATTCACTTACAAGGAGGTGTATTGTTTGAGGGTTGTTTTCATTTGCTATTGTGAATTCAAATTCCTTACACATTCTTTTGTTAGGTAAATCTCTTTTTTCTCCTCTTTTAAATTCTTTATATATATTTTGCTTGCCCATTGCAGATATAGGTTTGCTATTATCCCTAAAAACAGTTAGGCCTTTTAATCCAAGACTGTGCCCAAGCAAAAATCCATCATAGATTTGTTTGACTGATGCTTGTTCTGGGAGATTCATTGTCTTTGATATTCCCCCTGAAATAAATGGTTGTGCTGCTGCGCACATCTGTATGTGGCTGTTAAAAGGAATTGCACCACTCCCAAATCTATCTCCTCTTGAAGTTGAAAAAATCTTTCTATGTTCTGGCATTATATCTG
>MFWN01000029.1:0-3664 GCA_001786395.1 Candidatus Pacearchaeota archaeon RBG_13_36_9 | reverse complement strand
TTTTCTCTTTTTGCTCTTTGTTATATCCTAAATTATTTAATGCATTTGGAATCTCTTGGTTAATTAAGACAATCTCTCCTCCTCCTGCAAGTTGCTTTTTTATAATTAAATCATATGCTGCTTCAATCCCGGTTGTATCACAGCCCTCTAGGTAAGAGGTGGTTCCTACTGGAGCTAAAACCGTCACTTGAGCATTTCTAAAACCTGTTTCTTTGCCTTTTGTTGCAGCTCTTGACCAGGCCATGAAAGCTTCTTCTTTAATGTCTTCATCAACATGCTCCCAAACAATCTTCTCCAGACTAGCTTTATGTTTTTCTATAACCCTTAGCATTGGTTTTTTGTTTAATTCAAAGTGAGTAAATGTTCCTAGGTGTTCTGCTAACTCTGCAGAAGTTTCATATGCACTTCCTCCCATCAACGCAGTTACAGCAGCAGTAAAAGCCCTACCTTCATCTGAATCATAAGCAAGGCCTTTTCTCATTAAAGTAGCTCCAAGGTTTGTGTAACCCAGCCCTGTTGTTGCAAAATCAGGACTATTTATTGCAATATCCCTAACAGGATAAGCACAAATCCTATTTGCAATATCCTGTGCTATTAACATTATCCTATTTGCTTTTACATAACTTTTTACATCGAATTTGCCTTTAAGATCTGTAAATGCTAATAGGTTTGTAGATGCTAAATTGCAGGAAGTATCATCTAAAAAGATGTATTCCCCGCAAGGGTTACTTGAGTTTATTTTTCCAGATAAAGAGCATGTATTGTACTCATCTGTTGGACCAGCATATTGAACTCCTGGATCTCCACTTCTCCAAGAACCAAAAGAGATTTTTTTTAAGAGGTTTTCAGCAGAAATTTTTCCTACAACTTCTCCTGTATGTATACTTATTAAATTAATTTTGCCATGATTTTTTACTGCTTTGAAAAAGTTATTATCAAGTCTAACTGATAAATTTGAATTTTGAAAAGCAACAGTAGTATAAGCTTCACCATCCATTCCAGGAGAATATCCATTTTTCATCAAAATTAATGCTTTTTTGTCTTCTCCTGCCTTCAAATCAACAAAATCTTCAATATCTGGATGATTGTAGTCCATTGTCTGCATTCTTGCAGCTCTTCTTGATTTCCCCCCTGATTTTATTGTCCCTGCCCCTGTATCAAGAACTTTCATAAAACTTATAGGTCCAGATGCTCTGCCTCCCCCGCCTAATATACCTCCTTGTTCTCTTAATGCTCCGATATTTCCTCCACATCCAGAACCATGGCTAAATATACCTCCTTCATCTACCATTTGTTCTAAGATACTTACTAGACTATCTTTAGCAGCTCTGATAAAACAAGCATGGGCAACAGGATGAACATAGCAACCGTCTTTTACTTTACTAACCTCTCCAGTTTTAGGATCTCTGATAAAGCTCATTGCTGGAGGACCTTCTATTCCATATTCTTCATAGATTCCAACATTAAAGTAACTAGGAGAATTAAAAGCAGCCATCCTATGAGCCTGTAAAAAAGTTAATTCGTCTCTGAAAGTATTCTTATCTTTTTCTGTATCAAAATAACCTAGTTCCCATCCTTTTTGTGCAAAGAAATTTGAAACTCTAGTAAATAAGCACTTAAGGGAATTTTCATATTCTACCCCAATTTTAGAATTTATCTTTTCTTTCCATTCAGGTTTATGTGGTTTGAAGAAATATTTCTGTGCTACAATTTGTGCATGTTCATCTGTCCAAGATTCAGGGAACATAGCATCTTTCATTTCAAAAAGCACCTTCCCGCTCTTGCTTTTTAACTCAAGGTCTCTAGGCTTATATTGACCAAAACTTTCAAAAATGTCCCGACCTTCTTTTGAAAAGTATCTCTCAATATTAAGGCCTTTTCTCTCTCTCTCAACATGAAATACTCTCCCAAGGTCTAACCTATCTAAGTAAATTTCTCCTCCAAAATGGTAGACAACTATTTCTCCTTTATTAACTGCTTGTCTAAGGTAATTTACATCAAGATTAGTATCTTCTTGAGACACTATTAATTTATAGGCTTCTTCTAAACAAATATGCCTCCCTTTATCAAAAGAGTTTAATGGGAATGGAGAATATTTTTTTGGACTATTCCTAGAATCTACTAATGTATCTTCTTCTATTACTTTCCCCATCTTACTCCACCTCCTTTATCTCCCGTTTAAAGTCAGTTATATCCTTGAATTCCCTGTAGACAGAGGCAAACCTTATGTATGCTACTTTATCCACTTTTTTCAGCTCTTTCATTACAAGCTCTCCGATAACACTGCTCTCCACTTCTTTCCCTTTTATCTTGTTCCTTATTTTCCTTTCAATCTCACTAACCATGCTGTCAATCTTTTCAGTTTCAATTGGCCTTTTCTCGCACGCTTTCTCTATTCCCATTCTTAATTTTTCCCGCGAAAACGGCTCTCTGGACTTGTCTTTTTTAATCACAATAAAATTAGGCTCTTCAACCCTTTCATAGGTTGTGAATCTTTTTTTGCATTTCAGGCATTCCCTTCTTCTCCTGGTCTCTCCCTGGCTGTCTCTTTTGTCTGTTACCTTTGTCTCGCCTTCGCAAAAAATGCATCTCATTTTTCCTCTCTTTTGAATCTTGTCATTGTATTTGTGCAACTTTAGAGTAAATACAATATATTGTACCACCTTTTTGTTGTTTATACAATCTGCAGTAGCATACAAAAACCAGGAGTATTTAAAACTTTATATTCTTTAGTATATATGTTGGAATATAAATTTCCCAAAAATTCTGAAGAATTTTCTAGGATATTTCTGTGATAAAATATATGCTTTAAAATACAAGGATAGAATTTGTTCCATCTATTTTATGATATATTCTTTCTGTTATCTCTTTTTCAAACTATATTTCACAACATTTATAAAGGAATAGTCCTTTATTCTTTTAACTAAAGAGGTCGAACACTTTAAGTTAAGTAATTAAACGTGATTATTGGACTGAAAGTGTGAGAAAAAATAAAAATGGCAGATATAGGTTCAATTACCGCTCTCCTTGGAGAGGGAATAGCAAATATCCCCTTGGAATGGTTGATAATACTAATAGTCATTATTATCTGGAAACTGGTTTGGTACGGGCTTGCTTTGTACAAGTCCCTCGAGAGAAAGCAAATAGTCTGGTTTACAGTGTTGTTTGTGTGCACTTTCATCCTGAATGATTTAGGCTTAATAGCTATAATTTATCTTTTGCTTAATAAAGATCCAGAGCCTAAAGCAAAAGTGGCTAAGAAGCGCAGAAGATAATATTCAAATAAAATGGAGGGTAAAAAGAAAATGCCAAGAAAAAAGGTGATACAAAAGGAAGTCAAAAAGTCCTTTGCCAAGCTTATAAGCCTTATAGGGTGGATTACCGGAGTCCTTGTGGCTTTAGCAGTTGGATTCAGCATGGCAGACGGAACTTTAAGCGTACCTTGGATACAGCCGATAGTGCCTTTAGCAGGGTGGATAGTTGTTGTCCTTACAATAGTTGGGGCGATAATGGCTATAGTAGATGCTTTGAGGTAATTTTTTTGTTTTTTGTCTAATTCTTATTTTTTAACTACTTATTGGTTATTATCTCGAGAAGGAGGTAGGATATAGTTAAGTTATCGTGATATCCCTCGAATTCATCTTGAGCAATATTCTATCAGTTT
>MFWN01000028.1:2678-5447 GCA_001786395.1 Candidatus Pacearchaeota archaeon RBG_13_36_9 | reverse complement strand
AGGGAGAGAAGAAAGAAGAAAACAAGGGAGAGAAGAAAGAAGAAAACAAGGGAGAGAAGAAAGAAGAAAAGAAGGGAGAGAAGAAAGAAGAAAAGAAGGGAGAGAAGAAAGAAGAGAAAAAATGAAGGGGAAAACATTATAAATAATAGGTTCTTTTATTTTCAATGACTGACAAAAAAGAGACAAAAAGATTGATGAAATTTGCTAAAAGGATATTGGAGAAAAAAAGCCTGAAAAACCTAAAGAAAGTGGAGCAAGAAGATAAAATAGGGGCAATAAAATACCTGATGAAAGCAAGGCTGGAACGAGAGTACGATTATCTAAAGGAGAGGACAGAGAGTATGAAGCACAAAGGCAGCGATGTTTTTTTTATTGAAACAAAATTAAGCCTGCTTGGATCAAAGATAAAGCTTTTCAACGTAACTCATCACAAGGACGACTTTATAAACATGGCAAACTTGTTTAAGCAGGTACAAAAAGAGGCAGAAAATGTTTAATCCTTTCAAGAAAAAAAAGCCAGAAGGGGAGAAGCCAGAGGAAAAAACAGAAGATAGGCCAGCAGCAGCCGTTTCATCTAATCCTTCAGATACTGTGGCTTTAACGAAACTGCAGACTGAAATTGACAGGATGAAGGGAAGTATAGAGGGATTTACAGAGGTAAGGCAGAGCTTTACAGAGAGGTTTTCAAGGGTGAGCGAGCAGATTGGGGAGCTGAGAAGTATGATTCTTGAGAGGGATAAAAGCATACAGGAAATTGAGCTTAAGGCAATAAAGGCTTACGATTTGGTAGATTCGGTAAAGCCCGAGAAAATAATGACAATGGTGCAGAAGCAGGAGGCGAAGGCAGAGGCGCTGAAGGCAAATTTAGAGGGCAACGAATCTATTATGGAGAGGCTAATGGAAGAATTAAAAACTGTCAAGAGAAAAGTAGAGTTCTTCAGGGGAGTGGAGGAAATTATCAAATTGAGCGAGGAAGTCAAAAAAGAACTTATTGAGATTAAAAAAGTAGAATCTAAAATTTCAATAAACACTGATAAGGTAGAGACTATTTATGCTGAAATAAGGAGGAAATTCCAGTTTATTGATGAAGTGGAGTCAAAACTCAACGAGATGAAAGTTGGCATAGACCAAAATACCAAAGATGCTGGATTCTTAAAAGACCGGATTGGGGGATTAGCTTCAAAAGATGATTTGGAAAAGATTGTAAACAAGGTTCAGAGGTACATTGATGCACTGAAAGAAATCCAGAAAAAATCTTCTTTGACAAAAGACTTGGAAGAGATAAAGACAATTGTTGACGGGCTTAAATAAAACTTATGATACAATGAAAAGAGGCATTTTACTTTTGATGATTTTTATGGCTTTGATTCTGCTAGAAGGGGCTAGTGCGGAAATCATCATCAATAGCCTTGAGGAAGTGTATAGCTCAGGAGACAGCATCAATGCCAGCATTACAATCCAAAAACAGGAAAATGCAGCGGATTACCTTGAGGCGTATCTGGATTGCGGAGAGCGGATTTTGGTGCACAAGAAATATTATAGTGTAGAAGGAAACAAGAAAAAGGAGACAGAAATAGAATTTCCAGCTTCTTTAAATGGCAATTGCAGCATAGAAGTTGTTTTTGATGAAGAAACAGAGGGAAGTCAGGAATTTGAAATCAGTGATAGCATAGATTTGGATTACACCATAAACAACAGGATTTTCTATCCTGGCGAGAAATTGTTTATCAACGGAAGTGCAAAAAAGAGAAACGGGCAGAACTTAAGGGGATTTGTGAGGATTTCTTTGGGCATAGAGAACAAAACTACAGAAGTTGCAAATGGGAATTTTTCTTTTGAGTTTGAGATAAAGAGAGATGCTGCACCAGGCAAATATGCTCTTACAGCTGAGGCATTTGAGAAAAATGCGCAGGAAGAAGTTATAAATTACGGGAAGAAAACAGAGGAGATTGAAATAAAAGGAAAGCCGACTTTCATAAAAATAGACGGCCAGGAGTCGGTAAAGCCTCCTTTGGATTTTTCGGCTAAAATTTCCCTTTTAGACCAGGCAGGCGGCTTTATTAAAAACGGCACAATAATTACCAAACTTTTCAATGCTCAGGAGGAGGTTGTCCTTAACAGGGGAATTGAGAGCGGGCAGACATTTACTTATTATTTTCCAGATAACTCTTCCAGAGAGAGCGCCTGGAACATCCGCGCGTATTACGGAGATGTTTTTTCTGAGAAGCAGATATGGATAGATGAAAACAAGAAAATTTTTGTGGAAATAATTAACGATTCTAAAGGAAGCTGGCTGGTCATAAGGAATATAGGGAATGTAAATTATACCGGAAATGTCTTTTTGTTGGCTAGCTCTCCGTCATTAGAGGAAAACATCTCGATACCAGTTGGGCTGGGGATAGGCAGCGAAACCAGACATCAGCTGAATTTAAGTGGCATATTTAATATAAGTGTTGGAGAAAGAAATTTTACTGATGTTGTGCTCACACGAGTGACTGGAGCAGCCATCCTGCCTGAGATTAAGATAAGCATGAAAAGCTATCTTTATCTCTTTATTGTTTTAGCTATAGCAATTGCCCTTTATTTTTTGATAAAGAAAATAAGAAAAATGAGGAAGGCAGGGAAAACAGAGGAAAAAGAAGCTGAGAAAGGAAAAGCAGAGCTTGGGCTGCAAAAGGGAGAGCGCGCGTTCATGCTTTTTTTCAGGTTTGACAAATTTGTTGAGGAAGCAAGAGAAATTGTTGAAAAAGAAAATTTGTCCCTGACCAA
>MFWN01000028.1:0-2638 GCA_001786395.1 Candidatus Pacearchaeota archaeon RBG_13_36_9 | reverse complement strand
TCCAACAGGAATCCAGAGATTTTCTCCTACAGCCTTGCAAGGAAAGTCCGGAACAGGGCAATGGCGAAGGGGCAGGCAGTTTCTATTGCTATAAATTCCGGGACTTTTAAAAACAAGGAGAAATTTTTGAAAGATTTTTCGCTTCTTACAAGGAAAATGGTGGACCATGCGCACGGAGGAATCCTGGTTTCTGAAGGCATATTCAAGAAAAACAAGATAAAAGCTGAGAAATCTTTGGTGTTCAAGGAAAACGGGGCTTCTTTCAGGATGTATAAGGTTTAAAAATTTTTGAAATAATTATTATATATTTTTTGTGTACACATTATTTATACTAATTGAGCATAAACGATATATTTAAAAAGTACACTTTTCTTATATAAATATCAAAAAAACCCTCGAGTTTATTAGCAGGGTTTTTAGGATGCTCGGAAATGGAGTCCGGGTATCATCATTTCCGACATGTCTATAACTGAAAAAGAACTAAGGGAAATGCTTACAGTAGAGGCAGATACTGAGAAAGTCTCTACTGTAAGCAGCGATGGAAGAAACCTGTTAACAAGGATTCCAGTGAAAATAAGGGAGCGGCTTAAGCTGAAAAAAGGGGATAGGTTAAGGTGGCTGGTTAAGGGGGGAGAAGTTAAACTAGAAATTATAGAGAAAGATGCAAAGTAGGAAAACCAGAGTTATTGACGGTACTGACAGGGAAATTTTAAGGGCTTTGTATGAGAAAAGGCCCCTTGCGGGAAGACAGATTGCCAGAAGAGTCGGGATAACATCCTCAGCTGTTGCTCCAAGACTGAACAATTTAATGGCTTCTGGAATAATAAAAAAAGCAAAGGTGGAAGCTGTAAGGCATTTTCAAAGAGAAATAAACGGGCATTCATCAAGGGTAAATTCGCCTAGGAGGATAATATGGGACCTGGATATAAAATACTGAAGATGGAAGACAAAAATAGAACCAGCTGGATTTACTTTTCATTTTTTGTAGCCCTGGCTTTTTTGCTTTATTTTGGAGCAGTTATTGCTGTTGAGCCTTTTGGGGCCAACTATACTAATGAAATAAGTTCCACGGCTCAGCCAGATGCTCCCCAATCCATTCCTGCGCAGGCAGGAAATGTAACTCAGCTGGATATTTTTGGATACACAACAACACAGTCCTGGCAGGGCTATTATGGAAATGTTACCGGAACTATTATACTGGCAGACAGCTACGATAAAGTCCTTTACAACTGGAGCCTGGCAGCTCCTGAAGGAGAGGTTTATGCTTCTGTAAACGGAAGCGGGGAAATAGACTGGGGAAACGTAGCCTGCTTTAACATGGATAATCATTTGGCTTTGGAAACTTTGTACAATATTTCTACTGATGATGTAGACGGAGTTAATGAGACTTTTAAGACCGGAAACAGCCACGATCCTTTTTATACTGCAGGAGCTTTCTTTGATACAGGGACCTGCGCCAGCACGCAGATATTTGATGCAAGCGGGCAGGGAAACGACAACAGTTTCGAGGAGGTTTTATTGACAGACGCAAGTTCTCCTGTACAGACAATCTTTGCTTCGCTTTTGGAAGAAGAAGATATAGTGGGCTTTGACGGCAATTATTATGATTTTGAGATGATAGTGTTAGAGAACGGGCACGGAACTGATACAGCCATGACACCTTATTATTTTTATGTTGAACTGCAGTAAAAATAGAAATATTTCTTAATTTTTTCTATAAATAGTCTGATTATACGCTCAAAAACTTCTTCTTGCCCAGTTTTCTCGCTAATATATTTATTTGCAAATCCTGGTATTTAAATGTGCGAGATTGGCGAGCTTCGAGACAATTGAGCTGTGAATCTAGACTTTCAGCCAGCATTTATTTAAAAGATACTTTTAGGTTCTATAAAGCAGAAATAGAAAATTCTAAAAACAAAGAATTCTAGAGTGACATATGGAAAGAGAAGACGAGGAACAGATTGAAAAGAAAGTAGACTTGTGTATTGGAAGCTACAAACAGGCTTATGGAAGATTTCCTGCTGCAGTCATTGTTACTGACGGTACTATGCATTTTCTTAGAGACAACGGGATGCTTAAAAATTATGGAGAAGCAAAACTGGCTTACAGCGGCATGGCTGTTGCAACAGCTTATGGGAAAGTTGGCGCTTATTGGATGGCCCGGTTTGATAACCTAATTGAAGTAAGTGGCGGGACAGATAGAGAAAGGCGAAGCTACCATAAAGCAGGAGGGGTTTATCCATTTATCCTTGCAACTAAAAGATGGTTTCCTGTGTTAAGAAGGCTGCAAGGAATTGATATGTTTAAAGATTCGCTGGATTGCGATATAGGAGTGCCGGTTAAACAGCTGGAAAAAGACATTGCCAGGAAAGTGGCAGATATAAAAAAGAGAAAATAATTAAAAAAGGAGGGCAATAAGTAAGACGAGTATTTATATAATAAAGAGGGCTTATATTTTTACAAACCGAAAAAACAGCCAGACAGTCCATAAACTTTTTCAAATCGGGGTTATTTTAAAAGCGCTCGATGGGATGTTGGAGATTATTGGAGGAATGTTTCTTTTTATTTTCGGGCCTTCTTATTTACCTGAATTTACCCTAGTTTTTGGTCATTACACCTAATTTCTTTAAAATATCTT
>MFWN01000027.1:172-5585 GCA_001786395.1 Candidatus Pacearchaeota archaeon RBG_13_36_9 | reverse complement strand
TGGGTACTGCAGAAAGCTTATTAAAAAAATTAAAGACTAGGTCTTAATCCTGTCCCAAACTCGAATGGAGGAAAATTGAAGAAAGTGTTAATTTGCACTTTTTTATTTAATCGAAATTAAAATCTTTAGGCAAAAATGGCATTAACTTTTTCGGAAGGATATCATCTAATATTTCTATGTCTTTTTCTGTAATTTCAATCAAAATTTTATTGTTTTGTGTATAGAATTTCTTTTTAAGTTCTTTTCTCGCAAGATATTTTTCGTCATCTAATCCCCAAAATTCTATCCATACTTTCTTATCATATGGCAAAAAGAAATCACAATACACTTCTTCTTCAATTGGAACCTTCCGTTCATAAGCATGTGCAATTTTATGATTGTATAGCCAATCATCTATAATCTTCTCGGATTTTGACCTTACCTTATGCCCGTCTTCACATCTAATCTCGGCTGGAAATTTATTTCTAAAACTAGTATCTTCTTGTTCAAATTTTGAAGGTTTATAATCTTTAGATTTCTTCTTTTCCTCTTTGTCCTTCTTTAACCAACATTCATAACATAAGGGTTTATTGCCCTTTTCATCTTTTTTCCAAATCCCACACTCTTGGCATTTAGTAACCTTCCCTTGTTCCTTCAAAGAATTACACTCCTTGCATAATGGAAAGAATCCAGATTTTGCCCCACATACTTGACAAGTCATAAAATCCATAAGAAATACCTTAATTTAAACTTATGCTTCTTGGCTGCGGTAATAGGCCCCTCTGTTAAAAATGGGACAGGAGGGAATCGAACCCCCTCTTAGCGGTTTCTTCGTAAATGCTGGAGCCGCTCGGACTACCATTATCCTACAGTCCCTTAATAAAACAAGATAAAAGAGGTTTAAAAACCTTACACCGAGCTCTTAAATTTTCTTGCACTCAATAGTCTTTTCCTTTTCATCCAGGCTGAATTTTACTGGCAGGAATTTTTCAATTGTGTATGCGTTTGTTTTTGCATGGTCTGAGATAAAAGAGGTTTTTATTTTCCCCCCTGCTAATGCAAGATAAATCATTAATTGGTCGGCAGCGTAAGAGTCTACTGCTGCCTTGCTTTGCACTTCGCTTAGGAAGTCCATGGCTGCTTGTTTTCCTATTTTTTCAGCTGTAATGCCACGCTCTCCTGGGATATCCCTCCCTAAGATTGTTGGGGAAGAGCAAATTAATATCCCGCTTCCGAAGCCGTAGGCTTCGACATATTTCGCTGTTTTTTCTATTTCCAGTTTCAGCGGTTTTAAGATAGATTCTGCTGCTTCTATTTGCCTTTCTGCTACTCTTGCTTTTTCCAGCGAGACAGAAGAAACAGACTCAATGAAAACCCCTGATATATTGGATTGCTCCAGAAATAAAGGCGGGGGGTTTTTCCAGGGATGTAATATTATTTCAAGAATTGCACCTCCTCTTGGCACAAATCCATCGCGCTTGATTTCAATTTCCCCCTTGAAACCTGCTTTTTTCAGCAGTGGCAGAAGTACTTTTTGCAGGTAAATAACCGATGGGGCCCATTTGTTCCATGTTCCTCCTCCGTGGATTCTTATTTTCAAGTCTTTTTTTATCTTGTAAGCTATCGGCAGAATTGTTGATATAATAAGAGAAGCGGAGCCAGCAGTTGGTATCTCTATATTTATCTCCTCTTTTTTTATCCTTTCTTTTGGAGAGAATTCTATTGTTATATCTCCTTTTTTTGCGTCTGTTTTAGTATTGGTTATTGCGGCTATAGCTCTTATGGCTTCTAAGTGCTGTACTGCTAATCCAGGATTATTTCTGTTTTTCCTTATGTTTTCTATTTTGAAGGGCTTCCCAGTCAGTGCAGAAAGTGAGAGAGAAGTTCTAAGAATTTGTCCGCCTCCTTCCAGGAATGAGCCGTCAATTTGTATCATCATATTTTAAGTATAGGGGGATATATAAAATTTTTTAAATGTCAGAATTCCACATGTTTTTAACGTGTGGTTGAAGAGGGGAGGGTATATGGAATTTTGAGCACTTCAGAAACTTTATGTTTCTGATAGTTATCAAGAATAAAATATTCTTGAAATGCTCAAAAACCACATTGCTGTGGCATTAACATGCCACAGGTCTTTGACTTGTGGTTTTTGACATCAGCAGCTTTGCAATTCTTCTTCTATTTTTTATCTATTCATGAGTTACTACATTGTTATAGCAAGGTTTAAAAATAAATCAGGTTCATATAGTTATTAATCAAATTAAAAATCGGAGGTAAAAATGCCTAAAATTCAAGAAGAAAGTGAAGAAGAAAGCAGCGAAGAAGAGAGCAGCGAAGAAGAGAGCAGCGAAAGCAGCGAAGAAGAGAGCAGCGCAGAGGCAACAGAGGAAACAGAAGAAAGCAGCGAAGAAGCAAGTGAGGCAACAGAGGAAGCGACAGAAGAAAGCAGCGAAGAAGAGACTGAAGCCGCAGCAGAATAAATAATCTTTTTTTTATTTTTTATTTTTTTCTGTTAGGTTTTATAGGCTGTAAAAATAGTTTTATTCTAACTTTTCAAGAATATCTTTAGTAGTCTTTTCAATTGTTTGCTCTCCATTAATTTTTATCACTTTATCTTTATACTTTTTTAATACTGGCTCTGAATGCTCATGATATATGTTAAGCCTTTTCTGGATTGCTTTTTCATTCTTATCATCTTCTCTTTGGTATAATGGAATATTGCAATTATCACAGAGTTTGCCTTTTTTTGGCTTTGGTGCAGTCACTAAATTGTAAGCTATCCCGCATTTTTTGCAATTCCATCTTCCCGTTAATCTCTTTTTTGCTGTTTCATCGCTTATTTTTATTTCAAAAATCTGGTCTATTTTTGTTACTTTTTCCAGGTCTGCTGCCTGCTCTAATGTTCTTGGAAAACCGTCTAGAATGATTCCATTTTTACAATCTGGCCGCTTCATCCTTTCCTTCAGTAGTTCAAGAATCAGATCGTCTGGCACTAACTTGCCTTTGGAGATATAAACATCTGTTTTTTCTTTTAATTCTCCGGTTGCTTGCCTAAGCAAATCTCCTGTGGAGATGTGCGCAAAACCTTTTTTTCCTGCTATTATTTTGGCTTGAGTGCCTTTTCCAGATGCCTGTGCTCCAATGAACAGGATTATCATAGAAGAAAAATAAAGATAGTTATTTAAATATTCTTTCTCTTTATTTAGTGATGAAAATAATGCTTGATGCTAATTTTTTAGTGTACTGCGCAAAGCAGAAAATAGATTATATCAACGAGATGCCTGTTCCTGGAGAGGTTGTTGTTTTATCTTCTGTTGTTGCAGAGCTTGAGAAATTAAAATCGAAGGAAGAAAAAGCAAAGGACGGGCGGGCTGTTTTTGTTGCCCTGCAGATTTTGGAAAAAAATATTGTGGAAGAAAAGATTAAAGTTTTGAAAACAGATGAGAAAGGCGGAGACGAGGCTATAATAGCAGAAGTTAAGGAAGGAGATATTGTTGCCACCATGGACAAAGAGCTTAAAAAGAAGCTGAAAGGAAAGGCGAGAATACTGGCTATAAAAGGCAGGAAAAAACTGGAACTTTTCTAGTATAGGAAAGTTTAAAAGTATTTAATCTTTATTTTTAGTATGGATGGGGGGCAGGTATTTGAAACGCCCTTGGATTCTGATCCTTTAGGTATTAATGAATCAAGAAGAATAATTAACTTAGGTAGAAAAGGGCAGACAAGGGAGTATAAGAATATTTGTAGTGGGATAAAACAAGTGGGATAAATAGGGTGAGGACAGCAAGAGGTATTAGTAGGATAGAGGCTTTTATCATAAAAGACCCTCTAGCTCAAGTTTACAGTATACATTCTAATTCAAGTGATGTTTCTTTGGCCTTAACAACTGTGCTTGTTGGTGCAGCAGGGTGGTTTGTTGGTTATTATGGAATTATAAAGCCTTTAATAGATTATTTTTCAAAATAAAGCTTTCGTAAGCTTTATAAATCCATTTTTTATCATATAGTTAGTCTTTTGAGGAATAAAAATGTTCTATATTGTTGAGGTAGAGGATCACATAAGAGTAGAGCCCAAGCTTTTTGGATTGGCTACTAAGGATGCTGTTGAGAAACAGCTTGAGGAAACTTATGCCAAGTATCATGACAGGGAAATTGGAGAGGTAATTGGAGTCTTGGATGTTTTAAGTGTAGGCGAGGGAATCATAATCCCCGGGGATGGTGCAGCATATTACAGCAGCAGGTTCAGGCTGCTGGTCTGGAAGCCAGAGATGCACGAGCTGGTTTATGGCGTTATAACCGAGATAACTAATTTTGGGGCTTTTATTGATTTAGGGGTAATGCAGGGAATGATACACATAAGCCAGGCAATGGATGATTACGTCAGTTTTTCAAAGACAAATACTCTTATTGGCAAGTCAAACAAAAGAGCTTTAAAGAAAGGAGACGCCTGTCTTGCGAGGGTTGTTGCCATAAGCTATAAAGGAGAAGACCCGAAAATAGGGCTTACGATGAGGCAGCCTGGATTGGGGAAGCTGGAGTGGATTAAAGAAGATAAAAAGAAGGCACAGGCAACAGCAAAAAAAGCAGCTAAAGACGAAGAAAAAGCTGAAAAAGCTGAAAAAACAGAGAAAGGAGGAAAGAAGAAAAAGTAACTATGGCAGGAAAAAAAGCATGCAAGAAATGCAGCACTTTATACGAGAAAGAGAGCAAATGCCCTAGATGCGGTTCTGCAGAATCAACTGACTCCTGGAAAGGGAGAGTGATAATTTTGGACCCTGAAAAATCAGAGGTTGCCCAAAAATTAAAGATTAAGGAAAAAGGAGCTTATGCTATCAAGGCCAGATAGTTCTAATCACATTTAACATGGAAATAATAGAAGACAAGCAAAATGAGTTGTTAAGGAGAAGAGAGCTAAAGATAATCACCGATGCAGGCAAGAATCCGAGCATGGAAGATGCTGTAAGGCTCATTGCAGAGCACTTTAAAGCAGACGAGGAGAACATTGTTGTTAAGAGCATTAGGGGGAAATTTGGAAGGAAAACCTTTCTAATTGTAGCCTCTATCTATACTAATAAAGAGGACAAGGAGAAGACAGAGATAATTTCCAAGAAGAAGAGGGATGCAGTAAAAAAAGCTGCAGAGACCACAGCAGCGCCTAAAGCTGAAGGCGAAAAGAAGGAGGAGACACAGTAATTATGGCAAAAGAAAAATCAGGACCAAAGGGCAAGAAAAAACCCAGGAACAAGCCCACTTCCCAGAAATGGAAACATTATAAGATTGAGGGAGACAAAACTTCCAGGGGAAGGTTCTGCCCAAGATGCGGGCCAGGAGTTTTTCTAGCTAACTCGTGCGGCAGGCTTTATTGTGGCAAGTGCCACTATACTTCATTTGATAAAGCAGAAATTGAAGCTGCCAGTAGGTAATATTGCGGTAAA
>MFWN01000027.1:0-147 GCA_001786395.1 Candidatus Pacearchaeota archaeon RBG_13_36_9 | reverse complement strand
TGCTATTCTTTAATAATTTATGGACTTAATTGATATATCTGACTTTCCAAGGGGCAAGATATATATTCTGTTGAACCCTAACTTTTCTAAATTTAAGTAATATGAATTGATTCTCTGAGATTTGCCGAATATAAAACCAAAAGGTTT
>MFWN01000026.1:5180-5933 GCA_001786395.1 Candidatus Pacearchaeota archaeon RBG_13_36_9 | reverse complement strand
GTAATTGTAGGAGAATTGGTATAAATAGTTGAGCCTGATGCAGGATCATGGTTGGACTGTGTTGGAGCCTGGGTGTCTATCTCCACTGAAATTCCAATTCAGGCAAATCCTTGAACTTCTCTAAAGCATATTTCCTTGCGTTCTCTTGAATTAGTATTTTCATATTATGCCGTTATGTTACGCGATTGAAAGATAAATAGATTCCCATGAGGATCGTCTCAAAAATAAGAGGCTTTTACTTTTGAAACTCTATCAGTTTTAACAGGCTGATTAAGGTATTCTTCACTTTTTATTCAGCTATGGGGCTTAAAGCACTTTCCAGATTAAGAGAACCTAAAATAAAAGACTTTCTGCGCACTTCTAACCATTTCTATGAATCATTACTAGGCTACATACCAGAACAAACTTCACTGCAACCGGTTTTAGAATCAGATTGGAAGGGGTTTACTAGAGCAAGGGGCTTAAATCCCAATTCCTCCGGAATTTATTTGCCTAGAAACCAGTCTGCCATAATACAAGAAGGTGATTTTTTAGGATTGTTCCATGAATATTTTGGGCATGGGCTTTATTGCGAGCAATCTTTGCAGGGGAGAAAACTTGTGGAATTAGAAAGAAAGTTATTAGAAAAAGAAAAACAAGAATTCTATGGCAGAAATTTTTCATTGCAAGATTTGCAGGAATTTAGAAAGAGAAGCAAAGCTTTTGAAGAATTAGAAGAATTCAGAGAAGGAAATCTAGGAAGATACGAGCTTT
>MFWN01000026.1:2230-5155 GCA_001786395.1 Candidatus Pacearchaeota archaeon RBG_13_36_9 | reverse complement strand
TACAAAAGAGTTTGGCTTGAGAGAAGATTTTGAAAGAAAATACGATTCGCTTTCACCAGAAGAAAAAGGAGTAGTTGATTCAGTTGTTAATTTTTCAAGTAATTATGGAGATTTGGCTGCTTTTTATGACCGGGGAATGGCTAGAAGAACCACTCCTAAGAGAGCAAGGAGGTTGTTAGAGGAAGTTTATGGAGTTCAAGAAGTTAAAAATTCTAAACTAATATTATTAACTGGGAGTAAAAGACCTTTTTCAGATATTGATTTATTTGCTTCTTCAAACTACTTGTATTCAGCTAAAAATGATTGGCTTGATTTAGTTGTTTTTGAGGAAGGGGATTTTGAAAGAAGAGTTAGATTATTTGAAGTGCAAGTTACTCATCCAATTCTCGCAGGAGAGTTTGTAGCAGGGGATACAGATTATCTGCAACAAAAAAGAAAGCAATTACAAGAACAACCAATAACTGAAGAAGCTATTCAGCACAATTTTAGAAAATCCGAACAAGAAACAGTTGCTTCTAAGAGAACAAGTGATGAAGGACTAAGAAAAGTTTTTGGCTCTTATTCTAAGGTCTATTTAGCAAATGCCCTTGCTTTAAAGGACGGTTTAAGGCTTTTCACAAAACAAGCCCTGTTATCTTATTTTAATAATTCTTTGAAAGGAGGTAATAGTGAAAATGCAACTTGAACAAACATTACAGATGTACAAGCCAATGCAAATGTCTGATGCAAGACCAAGAATTTACATAGTTCAGGACTTAGAGTCATTAAGTGCAGCAGCTTTGTATAGTGGGGATAGCTCTAGCGGTTTTGTTCCAGCTTCCAGTTTAAATCTCGGTCCTGGTTTGGCAAGGAAAATGCCGGAAGCAGGGAATATGATTGAGAGAATAAGGGCTCCTGGTGCAGGAGACAGCGAGGATGCAGATCATATAAACTATGAATACCTTGTTCCTGGAGTGAAGAAACCTTTAGCAAACATTCATATACAACTAGATACTGATAAAGACTAAAGATGGACAAACTCAAACTTAAGGGAATTTCTAGCGAAGAATATCCTGATGGCAGGCTAGACTCTTTTGTTGTCCCCCTGTTAAAAGGAATAAATCACAGTAAAATAATTCCCTTGTTTATGGACCTAGGGCTTTCCAATGAGGATGCATTACAAAAACTAGACTTAGATTTTGAAAATAAAGCTCTGTATCCAGCAGGAACATCTTTTTTTATATATGTTTCCAAGGAACTTAAGGCCTATCTTATCATAGGAGAAGAGAATCTTTACATAAACCTGGATACTGCTCTTCCAAGGGACAAGATAGTTACAATAATAGAAAAATACTTCCAATTCCCTTAAACAGTTTTTATTTATGGCTCTTTCTGGAGCCCTTTTTTACTTTATATTACACCCCAAATAAAATGGAAATAAAAATAAACAACTTATCTAAGGAAATCAATGCAGAGGTCATAAGAGACGGAGTATTTGTGGATCTTATTTCTTTAAGCGAAGATTCAATGTCCGTGATAATGGGTTCAGTTTCTGGATTTACAAAACTGACTTTATTCAAGGAGGATAAGATTCTGGCGGAGGACTTTGAAAACTGTTTTAAATTTAATTTGGAAATCTACGATTTAGGCAAAAAGGAGATAATCTGCATTGGAAAGAATTCTTACTTGGAAGGTGAAGGGGACGGCAGAACGTATACTCTTTGTTTTAGGGATTATGACTCTGTACATTTCAATGTAGAAGTCCATTTTAAAAATGAGGCAGACAAGAAGAATTTCCTAAAAGTTCTGAAAGATGTGCTCGATTCTGAAAGAACCATGGAAAAACAAAAAGAAAGGTCAATTAAGACTTTTTTTGAAAATGCAGCCAAGGGAAAGGTATCTAGAGATTTTGGGATCTGGATTATAACTTCCTATATAAATACTGAAAAAGAGAAAGATACCTATAACAAGATAAACAATTTGATTCTAAAAGACAAAAAAGAATTTTAAATTTGCATCTTCATTTCTTTTTCAACAGCAGAAACATAATCTTTTTTGCAGTTCTTCACATTTTTAGCAATATAACCTAGGTATTCATAAGACTCCATACTGGTTATATTCGTGAACTCAAAAGCCCTGCTTTGGTCTATAATCCCCATTTTCCTTCTGGATTCCCCCTCATTTTTGATTATCCTAACCTTTTTGCTCTCGTTTCCTAGGCTTTTCAAATCCATCTCCCCCACATCAAGTTTTGCTCCTTCTTTCATAAAATATTTTAAGATAAAAAGCAGAATGATTTTTTCATCTTTTAAAATTATCTGCGAGAATTCTTTCTCAAAGATTTCTCTGAAATTATCCAAATAGCTCTTTTCTAAAACTTCTATGATCTCTAAGTCTACCCTTTCAAAATACAAAAAAGATGGAGGAAGCAGGAAATAATTGAAAAAATCCTGCTGTCCTGGTTTTATCTTGCCTACCGCTCCTAGTTCAAACAAATTTTTAAGCAGCCTGTATTTCTTGCTATAGCTGAATTCACTTTCAAGCTCTTTTTCCTGCCTAGTCAAAATAAGATAGTAGGCTCTTGCTTCATCATACCCAAGCACTTCAGCCAGCGCCTGTTGGGCTGCCTTTTTGAGTAATTCTTGATTTTTCATTTAGTTCTCCTAGGAGCATTTCCATTAGAATCTCGGTTCTGTTTGAAATCCCAGAAATTAAGCCTTTTATTGCCTCGCTTTTAATCTCCATCTTTTCTATTGCCTCTATGTCTCCCCTGACAAAATAGAGCCTTGAATAAATCCTCTTTATAGCTCCAATCTCTTCTGTTATTACCTTCCCTTTTTTGCCGGTTTCATTCCTCGAGTCATTTTCCATAATAATTACTAGGCTCTTTTGTATATATTCTATTTTTCTCTAGGTTTACTGAATGCTTCAGTATTCTGCTGAAAC
>MFWN01000026.1:1876-2212 GCA_001786395.1 Candidatus Pacearchaeota archaeon RBG_13_36_9 | reverse complement strand
TCTGAAACAAACTGAAACTGCTGAAACAGAAACATTTTTATAGTTATTTGTATTGTTCTAAAGTAAGGGAAAGAGAGTTGAGACAATATGCATGAAACTCAACAAAAAATAATTTCTTTGTTTAGAAATGATTCTAGTGAGCTTTCTACCTCGCAAATTCTAGAAAGATTAGATGAAAACTATGCTTCTTTAAGAAAAAACCTTAGCAGCCCTTCTAAAGAAACTCTAAAAGACACTAAAAGCCAGATAGCCCAGCTTCATAGGAAACTTCTTCATCATATTAATAAGCTTATAGATTCAGATATTTTAAGGGTGGCAAAACATGGAGAAAGAGGA
>MFWN01000026.1:1678-1868 GCA_001786395.1 Candidatus Pacearchaeota archaeon RBG_13_36_9 | reverse complement strand
TTTTTTGCTGAATCTGGCAGATAATGAAGAGCTTATAACAACAGACATTAAAAAGAGAGTCTTGGTTTCCAAGCCAGCCATGCCTATTATGCCTATTGAAGGATACGAACAAAAAGGCATAGTAACAAAATATGAAACAGCCACCTGGATTGACAGATTAAATTCAGTTGTTATAAAATGCGAGAAAATA
>MFWN01000026.1:637-1521 GCA_001786395.1 Candidatus Pacearchaeota archaeon RBG_13_36_9 | reverse complement strand
AACTAAGCATTGTAATTGAGCTTTCTAAGATAAAAAATGAAGGTAATTTTGAAAAATTCCTAAAGTCTATAAAAAGCAACCTTTTTGTTATATTCAGCATAGACAAAAATGACCTGCAGGAACGCTTTAAATTATTAGCAAAGATAGTAGAAACTTATTCCAGAAACAAGGCAGTTATTTATATAAAAAATAAAAGCCTTTATTCTTCGCCTTATTTTCTTGGAAAAGCAGGGCCTTACTCTATCAGTGAAAAAGACTGGCTCTCTCAGGAGATAAAAGAGCAAGTATGCGTTGCCTGCTCTCAGTCTTCAATCATAGTAGATGTAGGTAGATTTATTTCTCAGTATTCCCTGGATTCTGAAAAATTCTCAGAGCTGATTCTTAACATAACTAAATCAATACTCTCGGCAAACTCGCTCCAGAGAAGGAAGTCAGAAGAGTATTTCAAAAGCCTTATTTCTCTCAATCATAATAAAGAATTCCTGAATATTTCCAGGAATTACATAAGGTTCTGGAATTACGGCTTATCGCAAAGAGGAATAAACCAGGATTGGGTAATAAACCTTATAAGTGAATCAAAGAAGAAAATAGACAGCTTTTCAAGAGCAGAGGAAATTATCTACAATAGCTGCGGCATGCCTTCCAGATTCAAGCTGGCATTTTCATGCGCATTTAAGGAAGCAGGCGAGAATTTAAGCGAAGCAAGATATACGCCATTAGAAATTACCAGTTTTGAAGATCTTTATGCGCAAAAAATAAAGAAAGAAATAGCTGCAAGAGAGATAATCTCAGAGATTTTCAATGGAGGAAATGATGTGACTTTCCATCGCTCTGGTTCTATAACTTCCGAGTCTCTTATAAGAGAAATAAGCATAATAATAAAC
>MFWN01000026.1:0-618 GCA_001786395.1 Candidatus Pacearchaeota archaeon RBG_13_36_9 | reverse complement strand
GTGGAAAGTGCAGCAGGAGTTGAGAAGCCAATAGAGATATTGAGCAGCTTCAAGAAATGGGTTTATCCTCCTCTGGAAGAAATGAAATCGTTTATTCTTGGAAAAAAAGAAGTCCCTGGGTACTATTACAATTATGGAGAGCGGGCTTTTAGTACCGAATGGAGAAACCAAGTGGAAGAATATGTCATCCCTCTCTTAAAATCAACTCCGGAGTCTAAGCGGGCAATTATAGTATTTTATAATCCACAAAAAGATTCTTATCTCCATAAAAAAGAGACTCCTGGAATGATCATGATGTCTTTTGTCCTTAGAAAGAACAAGCTTCATGCAACAGCAATTATCAGGAGCAACGAGATGTTTTTTGGCTGGCCAGGAAACATCTATCAGCTGTATCTAGTCCAGGATTACATCTGCAAGAAAATAAACTGCCCTCCAGGGAAGCTGGCAACAGTTTCAGTTTCAGCTCATTTTTTCAACGAGCAATTAGAAGATATTCAGAAGGTGATAAGTATGAGAAGATGAAGCCAGAAAGAAAAATTATTTTTTATTCCCCAACAACTTTATCATAAGTTTCTTTCACAGCCTTAATCAGTAAGCCATCCATTTTTTTATAAATAT
>MFWN01000025.1:19320-21120 GCA_001786395.1 Candidatus Pacearchaeota archaeon RBG_13_36_9 | reverse complement strand
AGTCCGGATTTACACTAATCACCTCTTTTATATAAGAAGCTATTTTTTTAGCTTCTTCAGAAATATTATATTCTTCATTTTCCCTTGCACTCTCATTCTTTTTATCTTTTTTGGACTCATTAATAACCGATTCTTTAAATTTTTTTAATTCTTCTTCCAGATTTGCATTTAAATCTATTAGATAAAAAGACCTGTATTTCCAGTAGTAATCAAAAATCGCCTTTTTTATATCTTCTTTTTCTAAATCTTCTTTATCCTTTATTTTGCTGATAAGTTCATCCCAATCTTCCTCCTTTTTGTTTAATATTGTTTTTTCAGGCTGTGCTATACTTCTTATCACTCTATTAATTTTTTCTTCATTTTTATATTGCTTCTTTAGTTCTTCTGTCAATTTTTTGTTCAAAATTGAAGTTATTTCTGGCTGGGAAATAACATATAGTTCATTATTTTTTGCTAATAAATCCCCCAAGTAGTTCCACTCTTCTGAACTAATCTCTTTGTTCTCCCCTCCTTCAAAAATTGCTTTATAAGACGAAAGCACCTTGTTTGTTTTTTCTATTAAATCTTTGTATTCTCCTATATACTTATCAATATTCTTTTCAAAATACTCTAAAGATTTAGACTCTATAACCCCCTCTTTAAATGAGAAATAAGCAGAAAGGTATTTTCCATAGTCTGAAGACAAGAGAGCATAATAATCTATATGTTTTAAAGTTTCTATAAATCTTTTGAGGGGGGTTATAAATAAAGGGTCTAAAAGATAATAGGGGCTGCTTCCATTCCAAGACCATTTCCATTTTTTATTGGCTATTTCTTCGAAAGACATTTTTCCTTTAGTTTTTAAAATTTAATATAAATTCTGTTAACTCTGCCCAAGATTTAACTGTAATAATCTTCTCATTTATTTTCAAATTACATTCAGGATTATAAAATATTAAGGCGAGATTATTATTTGAAGATTTTAAATTTCTTAATAGCCCTGGATTGTCATCTACATGGGTTTCAAAACCAGAATTGCAAATTCCAGAGCATTTCTCATCTTCACTCTCAAATAAATTAACCGGAAGATATAACTCGTTCTTTTTGAACCAGTCTCTTGTTATTTCTCCTATATTTTGTTTTATTCCTTGACACTCTGATGGCCTATAAGAATTAACAACACACCCTATTCCTTTTTTGGTCAGCCTTTCAATCCCATCTTTAGCACCGTTAACTACTTTAAGTTCTGGGAGTGCTTTAAATAACATTGAAGGATATTTTTCAAGAAATTGTTTAATTTTTTCATGATCAAAATTATCTCTCTCAGTACATTTTTCTATTTTGTTAGAGTAATAGGCATCAATAAAGTCATCTGGCATTTCCCTTTTAAAATAATCATAAAAACAATCCCTTAAAAATCCATTTACATCTGAGATTACTCCATCACAATCTAAGGAGATTTTTCTTTTGACCATACCTAATTTACATAACATAACGATTTTATAAATTTATCGTTTTGTAACCACTTTCTAGAAATTAAAATATAAACGCCGGCACTAGGATTCGAACCTAGGCGTCCTTTCGGACACGTGTTTTCGAGACACGCCCATTAACCGTTCTGGCATGCCGGCAGGTTATCTAGCTTAGACTGTTTTTTAGAGTTATTAAATCCGATTATTCTCTTGTAATCTTGAATGCTTTTTTTAGGTATTGAGAGAATATAGTTTGTATTCCAATTCTTATTTTTTCTATTATAGGTATATATTTTGGAATTTATTTTAAATTCATTTAAGAGCTTTTGTACAGATTCTATTCCTTTCT
>MFWN01000025.1:17322-19253 GCA_001786395.1 Candidatus Pacearchaeota archaeon RBG_13_36_9 | reverse complement strand
ATCATCAGGATAAAAAGAGACTACATGATTTTGAAGAGAGGGAGGCTTTCCTAAACTGGTTATACTTCCGTCACCCATAATAAACCCAATAACTCGAGATTTTTCTTTTAGTAATCTGTGATGACTGTTTCTTATATAATCGATTAATGGTTCTTGACGCTTTTTCCAATGAGCTTTTGCTCTTATACTTCCAGAATTTGAAATATCCATAATAAAAAATATTTCTAATCTTTATAATGCTTTAGAATGAGACAGAGTACTCAAAACAGGATCTTATCCCCGCTCGAGTAAACCATTGTCGCATCTGGGCATAGGATATAAAGAGAAAAAGGGTTAATAAAATTATAGGATTAATTATTCTATTATTCCAAACGTGTAACCATACGATTTTCCTTCTTCATGCGGCCAAAAATCAAGAACTATTTTTAATAAATCTATTCCTCCATTAAAAGCAAATTCTCCAACCCCTGAACTCTCAAGCTGAACAATTGGAAAACCTTTCACAAATTCCGAAGAATAGTCCTCTTCTAAACCTCTTAATACACAGGTGACTACTTTATTTATTTTAGTATTCCAAGAATAATGTTTTCTTGTACTGTCAAAAAAATCATTCATATGCCTGATAGCCTGATTGCCTATTAAATTCAATAAAACCTGATTTGAAGCTGTTTCTTGCGGGCTACTCTGCCCATAAAAATCTGATACCTCCCAAACAATCTTCTTTTCTAAATTTCCCCCTACTCCTTGAACTTCCCTTCTTTTTGGGATATACACAAATGGATTAAACGCAAAAAAAGGGTAACAATGAAATAGGTTTAAAAACTTCCCAGCAAGCAGTGGAATTGGGATGGAAGTTACAAACGAGTATATTTCCAAGAGATCTTTTAATGTTGGCATTTTAACCTGAAGAGAGTCCAGGCGTTCTCTGGCTTGAGAAAAAGATTCCGGTTCTGTTGGAGGAAATGCAAAACACTCTTCTATTATTCCCTCTCCAAATTGACCATAAGGGAAAATGAATCCTCTCCCAGAAGAAAAATAAGGAGAAAGGACAATAACTCTTTCTTCATCTTCTAATACAGTAAGCTCTGACATTGCACTAGTCTTAACTTTTGGTTTTAAATAGTTGTGTGGTATTCACAGCCACCTCAAAGAATACTTTATCCTGTATAATTGGCTTTTCCTTCCTGCTCTTTGGAGATTCTTGGAAGGGGGATATGCGGAGGAAGGGAAAATTCTTCTTCCAACTGCAGGGCCCTCAGGTTGCATTTAGTCATGACAAAGTTAAAAACCAGCAAACGAACTTCTTCTGGAAGCTTTTTTTTCTTCCAGTCCCTGAGCAGCTGCTTGGTATCATAACCTTTGTCTGGCTTAATCAGAACACTGCCCTCGAAAGAAATTACTGCATGGTCTGGCTCGTAATTCACTGCATAAACAAAAGAAAATCTCAAAATTTCTCCTGCGATGTCCAACTCTTCTTTTTCTATCTTCTCAAGATCCATGTGGGTTTTGATTTGTAGTTTTCCTTTTAGGTCGCTTTTTCTCTCTGCACTAATTTTTTTAAAATTAAATCCTATAATTCTCATTTTAACAAGAAAGGGAGATAGTTTAAAAAGATTTGTATGTTACGGTTTAAAATACTCTGGAAAGAGCGCTCTTGCATGGGGCTCGAACTTTTCCTGGACTAATGCTTGGGCTATTGTTTCTTTATCTCCAAAATAAAACCTCCTCCTTTCTTTTTTTGTAGCTTGAGGAGTATCACAATCCCATAATTCTATTTGAGGTACTCTTCCTAATTTTACTGTCGGATAGTAGGTTAATTTTGCTCCAAAATCCATGCATTTGAAGCAGGCTTCTCCAAACCTGTCAAAAACTGTCAGAAGCGCTGAATCGTTGTTATTACTATCAACTATTAAAACTAAATCTCCCTTCTT
>MFWN01000025.1:16585-17296 GCA_001786395.1 Candidatus Pacearchaeota archaeon RBG_13_36_9 | reverse complement strand
AGGATCTCATAATAACTTTTTTAAAGAGGGTGGAAGTTTTTAAATCTTCTTGTTACTCTATAACGGACAAACCCCCATCTGGAAGAACCTTCTCTCCTATTTCCCCTACTCCAGCCATATTAAGAGCTCTCAAGGTTTCAAGAACCTCTCCTGCAGCCCCAAAATAAACCTCTCTTAAACCTCCATATTTATGGGATATTGAATATTGCACCCGAGGTAAAACTTGCTTGTCCCATCTGCGATAAGTTGGAGGAGAGTTATTTAAATTAATTTCAACTGTTTCTGAACCTGCTAAAAAATGGCCTTTCCTGCAGTCTTCAGAATCTCCAAAACTGCTAAAATAAGTTAAAGATATAGTATTTGTGTCGGGTTTTACCCTTACAACTAAATCCCCTTTTTTAACTTCGGATTTTCTTAAATTTTCGCATGAGGTTAATGCCATTGGAAATTAAGAATTAAACAGGTTTATAAGGATTATTGAAGTAAGAAATATATCTTATACCAAATCTTCTTCGCTTACTACAACAAAGTCCCCTATAGCTACAATTGCAGAATAGGGAATAAGAACCTCTCCTTGCTTGGTTTTTTCCAAATTAAGGTTTCTCGTGTAAGCAGTAGGGTCTTTAAGAGCTATCTGAATAAGCTCTCCGGTTCGCGTTTCAAAAGTTATATCTTTCACTAAGCCAAGCCTTTTGCCCTCTTTTGTCACAA
>MFWN01000025.1:14213-16421 GCA_001786395.1 Candidatus Pacearchaeota archaeon RBG_13_36_9 | reverse complement strand
TTTAAGGGAAATTATTAAGGAAATAGTAAAGACCTACCTACCCCTAAGTTTCTTATGGGGAGAGCAGAAAGATTTAAAAAGGAAAAAGCGACTTTATTTTTTCTGTTTTTTATTTATAAAGTTTTATATATTATATTATATATATTATATTATATATATTATATTATATAATAATTTAGAATACATAACTTTGCATAGGAAATTAAGGTGTTCTAATTCTTGCGTGATTACACTTGTTTTTAAGAGGATGTTCTTTGTGAATTCGATGATATCCCACTTTTTTAGTTTTTTCAGCTGCATAGGAAATGTACGTGTCAGTGTGGAGCTAATAAAAAGGTATGGCAGAGATAATAAAGAATGGGAAATATGCATGATGGTATATACAGTTGAGAATAAGAAAGTTTATAAAAAGAGATGTTCTGAAAATCCTGTTTTTGGAACAGGGGTGGCAAAAAGATGGTACTAAAATTGGACAAAATTTTTGATTCTACGAGTAAGAACTTTATATTCAAGGACAAATATATGCTTCAGTCAAATTATACCCCCCAGACAATACCCCACAGAGACAAGGAAATAGAACAGGTGGCAGCTATTCTTGCGCCGTCTTTAAAAGGGGAGAGACCAAGCAACTTATTTGTCTATGGGAAGACCGGGTGTGGCAAGACTCTGTCTGTGCAGTATGTCAAGGAAGAACTGCTAAAAAGGGTAAAGAACAGCGGCGTGAGCTTAAAAATTGAATATCTAAACTGCAAGCTCAGAAAGGTTTCAGATACTGAATACAGAATTCTGGCTGAATTCATAAAAAAACTTGGAGGAAAAGTTCCGGCTACGGGCCTTCCCACAGATGCTGTTTACAACCAATTTATAGAGATGATTGACAAAGAGAAGCAACTCTTGATTCTTGTTTTGGATGAAGTTGACCAGGTTGTGAAAAAAATACCAGAGAGCAACTTCCTTTATAATCTGACAAGATTGAATACTGAGCTGAAAAATGCTCAAATATGTTTGGTAGGTATCAGCAATGACTTAAGGTTCTTGGACAATTTGGATCCCAGAGTGAGAAGCTCTCTGTCAGAAGAAGAAATAGTTTTTCAGTCCTATAATGCGCTGCAGTTACAAGATATTTTAAGAGAAAGGGCAGAAAGTGCGTTTCAGGCAGGGGCAATGGGGGATGGGGTAATAGAAAAATGTGCTGCTTTCGCAGCCAGAGAACATGGAGATGCACGAAGGGCGCTGGATTTATTGAGGGTAGCGGGTGAAGTAGCCGAGAGAGGGGGCGCAAGTAAGATAGACTTGAAACACATAGACTCTGCGAACAGCAAGATAGAAAGAGACAAGATTTTAGATGTGGTAGAATCTGAGCCAAAACAATTCCAGCTGACTCTGCTTGCAATGATGGAACTTCTTGAGAAAAGCGACAAAGTTTTCACAGGAGATGTTTACAGGACTTATCAGGAACTGTGCAAAAAAACCCACACAGAGATTTTAACACAGAGGAGGGTCAGCAGCATAATAAGCGAGTATGATATGCAGGGGCTAATCAACGCCAAAAATGTATCCAGGGGGACTTATGGCAAGACAAGGGAAATAAGGTCTGCTATACCCAAAGAGATTGAGCAGCAGGCAAAAAGCACCTTAATTGAGGCGCTTTCTTTGTAGATATAACCCAAGAAAGATAAATTACAGGTAGAGAAAATGCAATCAGAACATCTAAAATTTTTTATAGAGAGGGGCTTTCTTTTAGACAACGAGATGCTGAAATTTTTCAGCGAATTAAGTGATGAAACTGTAGCGAACCAAATTCTAGATAAAATAAGGGCCGTTTCTAATGAGAGAGTTATCACCAAATCGCTGATTGATAAGAACCTCGGGCAAATCCAGGATCTTTTTTTGTCTCTGGAAGAAGAGAAAAAACAATTAGTGGAAAGATACTTTGTTAATCTGAGCTTTAACATAGAAATAAAAAAGGAGAAGTATATTGAAGAGAGAAAAAATATTGAAGACTCAGCCAGTTTGAGAATTATTTCTCCGAGCATAGTGCCGGCAAGAAAAATAGAGGTGGATGATTTTGTAAAGCATTTTAGAAATAGGTATATAGAAATTAAGCAGATTCTGCAGGAGAGGTCGGAGCTGCAGAATCTAACTTCTATTGATAGAATAAACGGCCAGAGACAAAATGTATCTGTTATTGTGCTGGTTTCGGAAAAG
>MFWN01000025.1:9202-14162 GCA_001786395.1 Candidatus Pacearchaeota archaeon RBG_13_36_9 | reverse complement strand
AGGGGCCACGCCCTTATAAACCAGAACAAAAAAGAGCTATATGAAAAAGCTCAGGGGATAGTAATGGATGAAGTAATTGGATTAAAGTGTACTGGAAGCAGGGAGATGCTTTTTGTCAATGAGATTGTGTATCCGGATGCAGCCATCTTTGAAAAAAAGAAATCTGACAGCGAGGTTTATGCCCTGTTCACTTCAGACGTACATGTGGGCAGTGATAAGTTTTTGGAGAGCAATTTCCTGAGATTTATTGATTGGGTTAATGGAGAGATAAATCCAACCGATGCTATAAAGAAGATAAAATATCTGTTCTTGCTGGGAGATAACGTGGATGGAGTGGGAATTTATCCCGGGCAGGAAGCTTTTCTTTCTATAACTGACATGAAAAAGCAATATGACAAACTGGCGGGGCTACTTGGCAAGATAAGAAAAGATATAAGGATAATTATGTGCCCCGGACAGCACGATGCAGTAAGAGTTGCAGAGCCCCAGCCAGCAATCGGAGAGGATTATGGGGCAGAACTTTACAAATTAAAAAACCTTACCCTTGTGACGAACCCTTGTTACGTTTCTCTCGCAGAAGGATTTGATATCTTGATGTACCACGGGGCAAGCTTTAACGGGGTTATAAATGATATAGACTCTCTGAGAGTTATTAACGCGCATAAAAAACCTACATTGGTTATAAAGGAGCTTTTAAAAAGGAGGCATCTGGCTCCCTCGCATTCTTCAGTCATATACATTCCAGGGGAGAAAGACCCGCTGATTATAAGGCGAATTCCGGACATTATAACAACAGGAGATTTGCACAGGCCCGATATAGACTCTTATAATAACATACTTATGATATCCAATTCTTGCTGGCAGAGCCAAACTCCTTTTGAGGAGAAAGTAGGAAATATCCCCGACCCCTGCAAGGTCCACATGATGAATCTAAAGACAAGGGAGCTGAAGATATTAGATTTTTCATAAAGACAAAAGGAAGGAAAGGAGGCAGTTGAAAAAATGGATGAGAAAATACACTATGTTGTAGCAACCGGGATTGTTATCAAGGATGGGAAGTACCTCATAGCCAAGAGGGCAGATTACGAGAAAGCGTTTCCTGGACTGTGGACTGTTCCAGGAGGAAAATTAGAGCAGAAAGATTACAAAAATAGGAAGCATGATACAGATGCGGGGCAGTGGTATAATGTTGTTGAAGATTTGCTAAGAAGGGAAGTAATGGAAGAAGTTGGATTAGAGATGGACAAAATCAATTATCTTGCAAGCCTGACTTTTGTAAGGCCTGACGGAATTCCTTCTCTTGTTTTGAGCATGTTTGCAGAATATAAGTCCGGGGAAGTAAAACTTGGAGAGGGGCTAACAGAATATGCATGGGTTACATTGGAAGATGCTAAAAATTATAAGCTTATACAAGGTATTTATGAGGAACTGGAGATGCTGGATAAGAGTTTAAAGGGGAAGAAAATAGGGGAGTGGGGAAAAGAAGAAAAATGAACACAACGAAAATCAAAGATTTTCGAGCATTCATTTTCAATGAAAATGAACACTGAAAAATATTTCAAGGATTTGCAGGACAAGGTAGGAGTTTGCTATAGCGTAGCGCAGCAGGCAAGAGCGCAAGGGCTGGATCCATTAAGCAAGGTGGAGGTTCCTTTGGCAATGAGCATGGCTGAAAAAGCTGTGAAATTAATCGCCACCTTATACCCCCAGGTGGATGATGACAGAATTGTCAGAAGAATACTGGAGCTGGAAAAAGAGTATGGCAAATTGGATTCAACTGTTTATTTTAAGATTGCAGAAGAAATTGCCAGAGAAAAGTTCTGCAAATTTGAGTCGCTGCTGCAGGCGATTGATGCTGGGATAAGGGTGGGATTTGCTTACATAACTCTCGCGGTTGTAAGCAGCCCTATCGAAGGCTTTACAGAGCTGAAGCTGGGCAAAACGAAAAAAGGGGAGGATTATTTTATTGCTTATTTTTCTGGGCCGATTAGAAGCGCAGGAACAACAGCAAGCTGCATGGTATTGATGCTTATTGATTATTTAAGAGAAACTTTTGGATTTGCAAAATATGACCCGAGTGAAGAAGAAGTCAAGAGGTATATAACTGAGAATATGGACTATCATGAGAGGGTAAGCAACTTGCAGTACCTTCCAACAGAGGAAGAGATAGTATTTCTAGCCAAGAATATGCCCATACAAATTGCAGGCGACCCAACAGAGCAGAAGGAAGTGTCTAATTTCAAGGATTTGCCCCGAGTAGACACTAATTTTATCAGAGGAGGGATGTGCCTTATTTTTTCTGAAGGGCTTGCCCAGAAAGCAGCCAAGGGATTTAGGCTTTATAACAATGCCAAGAAAAACGGGCTGAAAATGACTGGCTGGGACTTTTTGCAGGAGTATATAGAAATCCATAAAAAGAGAGAGACTGGAAAAGGAAATGTTGTCGCTACATATATAAAAGACATTGTTGCAGGAAGGCCGGTTTTCGGGCATCCTTCTGCGTCAGGAGGATTCAGATTCAGATACGGGAGAAGCAGGGTTAATGGATTTTCTGCTACATCAATACATCCTTCTGTGATGGGCATAACAGACTCTTTTTTGTCTACAGGAACCCAGCTGAAACTGGAGAAGCCGACTAAAGGCTGCGTTGTTACGAGCTGTGACAGCATAGACGGGCCTATTGTAAAGCTAAAGGACGGGAGCGTAAGAAAACCGGCAAGTTTTGAAGAAGCTAAAAAAATTTATAACGATTGTGAGGAAATAATCTATCTAGGAGATTTGCTGTTTCCTATCAGCGATGTTGTAAACAGAAATTCTGAGCTGCTCAAGCCGGGTTATGTTGAGGAGTGGTGGGAATTGGAGCTGAAAAAAGCAGGTTATGCAGACAAGATTGAGAAAAAAATAAGCTTTGAAAAGGCTGTTGAGCTTTCTGAAAAATATAAAATACCCTTGCATCCCCAATTTATTTATTTCTGGAGCCAGATAGATTATCCTCTTTTCCTGGCTTTTTTAGACTGGTTTGGCCATTCTATGGTAAGAGAAGGAAAGCTGTTGTTTCCATATAACAAAACAGAAAGAGAGAGGTTTGCTAAAGGCAAGAGGGCGCTCGAACTTTTAGGTGTTGAGCAGGAGGTGGCTACTGAGAATGTTGTTTTAAGCGAAGATGACAGCAAGGCCATTCTTTTAAACTTAGGCATACAATCAGGCGATTTGGGAGCAGAGGTGGATTCTATTGCAGGGAAAATAAAAGAGGGCAATGTATTAGAGATAATAGGAAGCCTTTGCAAGTACAAGATAAAAGACAAGGCAGGAGATTTTGTGGGAGCCAGGATGGGCAGGCCTGAAAAAGCAAAATTAAGAAAATTGATTGGCAGCCCTAACGGGCTTTTTCCAGTAGGCCAGGAGGGGGGGAGGATGAGGAGCCTTCTGGAGGCCTATAGTTTTGGAAGCGTGAAGGGAGATTTTCCAATATATTACTGCGCGAAGTGCCAGCAGGAGACTATTTATTATATCTGCGAAGGTTGCGGGGAGCAAGCAGAAAAGCTGAACTTCTGCCCGGAATGCCAGCAAAAATTTATAAAGGAAAAGTGCCCCCAGCACGGCAAAGGCCAGTCATTTTCCACAAGAAGAATAGATGTAAAGCATTTTTTTGATTCTGCTGTCAAAAGGCTGGGGCTGGAAAGGAGCGAGATTCCCGTGATGATTAAGGGGGTGAGAGGAACCAGCTCTTCAGAGCATACTCCGGAACACCTGGCTAAAGGGATTTTGAGAGCTAAGCACAGATTATGCGTGAATAAAGACGGGACAGTAAGGTATGATGTTACTGAACTCCCGATTACGCATTTCAAGCCAAAAGAAGTTTCAGTCAGCGTAGCCAAATTGAAGGAGCTTGGATACACAAAAGACACTGATGGGAAAGAGCTTGAAAGCGAGGAGCAGATTTTAGAGCTGATGCCGCATGATATCCTCATTCCATGCTGCCCGGATTCTAAGGATGAGAAAGCAGACGATGTTTTTATTAATGTAGCCCAATTTTTAGACGACCTGCTCGTACGATTTTATAAACTGAAACCTTTCTACAATATCAAGAACCGGGAGGATTTAGTCGGGCATTTAGGGGTTTGCATGGCTCCGCATAACTGCGCGGGGGTAATAGCCAGGATTGTCGGATTTTCCAAGGTGCAGGGCTTGATGGCAAGTCCTTATATGCATGCGGCTGTTAGGAGAGACTGTGATGGCGATGAGGTTGCTACGATGCTTCTTCTTGATGTGCTTGTAAACTTTTCCAGAAAATTTTTGCCCGCTCACAGAGGGGGAACGCAGGATGCGCCTCTTGTTTTAAATTCCAAGATAAATGCAGGGGAAGTTGATGACCAGATTCTTGATTTTGAGGTAGGAGAGTATCCTCTTGAGCTTTACGAGCTGGCTGAGCAGAGAAAGCATTCTTCTGAAGTAAAGGTGGAGACTGTGAAATCCAGGCTAAAAACCGGGGGAGCTACTTTCACCAACATCAAATTTACACATGACTCTTCTGATTTTAATTTAGGAGTCTTGAATTCTTCTTACAAAACTATACCAACTATGCAGGAAAAAGTGGAGAAGCAGATGAAACTGGTCGGGAAACTAAGGGCAGTGGACACTGGAGACGTTGCAAGGTTGGTGATTGACAGGCATTTTATTAGGGATATAAAGGGAAACCTGAGAAAATTCTCCCAGCAAGTATTCAGGTGTGTTAAGTGCAATGAGAAATTCAGGAGGCCGCCCCTGGTAGGAAAGTGCACAAAATGCGGAGGAAGAATAATATTTACAATTTCAGAAGGGGGAATTATAAAGTACCTCGAGCCTGCTTTGAGCTTAGCTACTAATTTTGATGTCCCGCCTTATGTGAAGCAGAATCTGGAGCTGACAAAAAAATACATCGAAAGCATCTTTGGAAGAGAGACAGAAAAGCAGTCAGGGT
>MFWN01000025.1:2897-9138 GCA_001786395.1 Candidatus Pacearchaeota archaeon RBG_13_36_9 | reverse complement strand
TGTGGTATTAAAAGGTAAAAAAGATGAGCGGAATTTTTGGTGTGGTTTCTGGCAAAGACTGTATCAGAGATTTATTTTTAGGAACTTTTTATTTGCAGCATAGAACCCAGGATTATTGCGGGATTGCTTTTAATGACAATAAGGCACTGGAGTGTTATACTCATAAAGGCCTTTTAAGACAGCAGTTTCCAAAAGAGGCTCTAAGGGAAATGGAGGGAGTAATGGGAATCGGGAGCGTTTCCAGCGAGAGGCAGCCCGTTTCTGAACTTTCGAAATCTGGCGCTATAATCCTTGCTTTTGATGGGAATATTATTAATTATCCTGAATTAAAAGACCAACTTCTTAGAGAAGGGGCTAGTTTTTCTGGATACAAGTCTCCTGAGGAGGTTTCTGACACTGCTTTAATTTCCAAACTTGTTGCCAGGGAAACTGATTTTGTTTCAGGGATAAAAAAACTTGCGGGCATGATGAAAGGAGATTTTGCGATTGTTGCATTAACAAGAGAAGGGGTTTATACTGCCCGTGGCTGGGGAAGGAAGCCATTGGTACTTGGACAGAAAGAGGGCAGCTACGCTGTTTCTTCTGAGAGCAATTCTTTTGTTAATACGGGATTTGAAATTACTCGGGATGTTGAGCCAGGAGAAATTGTTTTTTTAAGCAGAGAGGGCATAAAAATCCTGGATAGATTAGACTTAAAACCTATAAAATATGGCACTTTTGAGTGGATTTACACTTCCCATCCTGCTTCGGTAATAGACAGAAAGAATGTTGCAGAAGTAAGAATGGAAATCGGCAGACTTTTGGCAGAGAAATATCCAGTTAATGCAGATTTGGTTTCACCTGTGCCAAATTCTGGAAGGTGGCATGCGCTAGGATACGCCAAGGCTTCTGGAATTCCCTATACAGAGGTTTTTATAAGGTATGATTATTCTGACAGGAGTTACACCCCTCAAGAGCAGACAACAAGAGATGAGGAGGCTAGAACAAAACTCATAACAATCAAACAAATAATAAATGGAAAGAGAATAATCCTAGTTGATGACAGTATTGTGAGGGGCACCCAAACGCTGAATAAAGTTGAAAGACTAAAGCAGCTTGGAGCTAAAGAAGTTCATGCAATGATTGCCTGTCCTCCTTTGATGGCTGCCTGCAAATACGGTAAATCCACGAAAAAAGACGAAGATTGCATTGCGAGAAGAATGCCCTTCGAACAGATAAGGGATAAACTGAAGCTGGAAAGCCTTAATTATGCTACTATAGAAATACTTGAGAAAGCAATAGGCTATCCAAGGGAAATATTATGTTTAGACTGCTGGGCCACTTAATTTTCCGCAGAAATGTTTAAAAATCCTGGATTTTTTAAAGGAAAATGGAAGAAGATGATGGATTAGCTATTGTTGCTGCTGCAGACAGGGCAATTAGGTTTCAAAATAAAAATCCTAATGCCACAATAGAAGAGGCAATTGGGCATGCAATGGACGGTGGAGGAACTCCTGATGAGGCAAGCATAGTGGCAATTGCAGCAGCAACTGAAGTTTTTCGTTTTAAAGAGAGGCACAGAAGGGCAAAAGACAAAGAAGTTTTAAGATTTATTATTGCAAAGATACCTGAGATTATAAAAAATATGGAAGTTGAGGCGTAGCTTATAGCAGATAGTACAAAATAGTCGGGAGAAGCAAGCAGCCCATTAAATGAGTTCTTCGTATATTGAGGAAAATGCATGCCAGGCCTAAAAAAGTGGATACAAAGAAAATAAGAAATCCCAGAAAGTTGCTGAAATAGATAACTATTGCAGAGATAAATAGGAGGATTACTAGAGAGAGTTTTGAGTAGTTTACTTTGAAGAGCATTTTTACAGAGATTCTCGCTAAAAAAATTGTTAGGAAGAAAGCAGTTATTCCTGAAAGAAATATTGTTCCTAATATAAAGTATAAATCACCTGCTGCCAAATCCGGAATAATTTTTCCTGCGAAAACTGCTGTTCCTGTTCTTGCTTTTTTTATGCTGTAAAGAGCAACAAAAGACAGGCCCATCACCAGAGTATTGACTGCTCCAAGCAAAATAAGAAATTCTTTCCTGTCTAAATCGCCTGTCACTTCACTTCCAATTACGGCTGCCTGGCCAGAGCCCATTCCTGGAAGAAAAGAGCAGAGAGGAGAGGCTATAAAGGAGGCAACTAAAACCTGCACAATAGACTTTCTTTTTATTTTTATGTTTTTTAGTTTTGTAATTTTTTGCTTGGGTATTTTTTGCTTTTTCATTATAGAGGTTATTAGAGAGGAAGAGCCGAACAGCCCAGAAAAAAGCGGGAGAAGAGGGTCAGCAAGGCCAAGATTAAAAGAAGCAATCCCCAATATTCCGGACATGAAGAAGATTATAACTGCCAATAGCCTTGATTTTTTGTCAAAATAAAAGAGAAAGAAAGAAGCCAGGATGAGAATAAAGGGCATTATTAATTTTAGAGAGTTGTAAGTTTTTGGCAGGAACAAAATAAAAACAGGAGCCAGGAGAAGAATCATAAAAATTGCGGCAATACTCCCGTAGAGAGTTAAAATAACTGCCTCGTATCCTTTTCCTTTGTTCAGCATTTCATGCCCCGGAAGAACAGATAGAAATGCCTCATCATCTGGGGCCCCAAGGAAGATGGAGGGAATAAAATCCACAAAAGTGTGGGTTATTGACATTGCAACAATAAAAATAACTAATGCAAGCGGGGGAAAATTTAAAAGAAGCATGGAAGATGCGCCGAAAAGAAGTGCAGCAACCAGGTTTATATGAATTCCAGGAAGAAAGCCTGTTAAGCAGCCGGCTATAATGCCCAGGATTAGTGCGATGAACAAGGCAAGCATTAAAATCATATTTTTAAGAGATGAGGCGGTTTTTTAAACAATTGTATAGTTGATTAAATATGAGCTAAAGCTTATTCAGCAGAATGGCTGGAACACACAGAAAGTTTCATTTGTATCTTGATTACACGGAGTACTTATAATAGGGTTAGCGTTCTCTTTATCTGATTTTTCTGCAAAAGACACTATATCTTCGCAATCCCCTGCACAATAAGAATCGCCTATAAGGCTGCATATGCTTTCGTTTCTTAAGTAAAAAGCCATCCAAAAATAGCATAAATCTTTTTCTTTATAACCCCCGATTTCTGCACCGCATACAGAAGCATTTTTTGTGAATTTGGCAATAACCATAATGCATAAATTCTTTTTTCTTGCAATTTCGCATTCTTCTGCTGTTTTGTATTTGGACCAATATTCAGCTATCTCTGCTCTTTTTGCAGCTACGCAAGCGTAATCTTTCTCTCCTGGGCTGCGATAAATCTCGCAGTCCGCATTTGGCTCTTTTATTTCAGGGGCGTGCTTTAAGCTGTATACTGTGTGCTGCACCATAAAATAAATAAGAACAGCAATAAGAATTAATAAAGTAACAGAACCTAGGATATAAAAAGCAGGTTTGTCAAAAATTCCCGTTTTAAAATGCCTAATTTCTTTTTTATTACGCAGAGCCATATTAACTAAGTAGAGAAGAAAGTATATAATTCTTTAGTTATTTAAAATTTTTATTGTTCTGGTTTTTTTTCTGAAGCTTCTCGTAGGCAAAGATTGATGCGCCTAATGCGACTATTGTCTGCGGATGCTTTGGAACGTAGACCTCATACCCTAGCTCTTTTTCAATCCACTGTTTTAACGCGGTATTTTTTGCCCCCCCTCCATCGAAGAAGACCACAGGTTTGATTCCTGCGGTTTTTGCCAGCTCTGTCACTCTTCTGGCTATTGACTTATGCAGGCCAGCTATTATATCTTTTTTTGGAACTTTCTTGGCTATCAAAGAGATAACTTCGCTTTCTGCAAAAACTGTGCAGGTGGAGTTTATTGTCACGGGATTTTCTGATGAGAGCGCGAGAGCTACAAAATTCTCCATTGGCTCCTGCAGTGCGCGAGCAATCACATCAAGAAACCTTCCTGTGCCTGCTGCACATTTATCATTCATGGCAAAACTCGTTATACGGCCGCTATCGTCTAAGATTATTGCTTTGGTATCCTGCCCGCCTATGTCTATAATGCTCCTTATTTTTTCTCCCCCTTTTTCTTCATTGCCTACAAAAACAGCCCCCTTGGCATTTGCGCTTATCTCAGTTATAGTCTCGTCTCCAAAATTTATTGCCCTTCTTCCATACCCTGTTGATACAGTATAATCCAAATCTTTTCTGTCTGCGCCTATTTTTTGAAGAGCCTCGTTCAGCACAGACTCTGCAGCTGCGCTGCAGTCTGCTCCAGTATAAGTTATTGAAGATGCAACTGGATTGCCATCTTTTAGAATAACGACCTTAGCAGTTGTAGAGCCTATGTCTACTCCTGCTACAATACTCATCTTCTCGCCTCCAGCATCTCGATGAAGGCTTCTATTCTTGTTTTTATCTGCCCCGCATCTTCTTCGCTGTATTCTGTCTCAATTTTAATGAGGGGGATAGATTTTTTTTCAAATAACTTGCTTATTTTTATATATTCAAAGTCAAATACCTGGCATAATCTAAGGATATGATAAATGACACCATCTGCCTTGTATTTTTCAATAAGTTCCAGAAGCCTGTCAATTCGGTCATCGCAGTGGGCAAAAACAGGGCATACTACCGGAAGCAGATATTTGTCGCTGAGCGCCTCGAGCATGGATTTCATGGACCATTCTTCCAGCTCTGCTGGATTGTAAAAATATTGCCCGCATGCGCAAGAGTCATCTGCGACAACAACTGCACCAGATTCTTCGATGATATGCAGAAGTTTCATGTTGGGCCAGATTAGGGGAGAGCCGGTCATTATTATTCTAGGTGTAGACTCTTTTACAATCACCTTGTTATTCTGAATATTTTTTTTAAGCTCATTTATCAGGAGCCTTACCTTTTCCATCCATCTTATCGGATTGTCAAAGAAGGCAGTCTGCAAAACAAAATATACATCCCTTCCATCCACCACTATCTTTTGGCCAACCCTTAAGTCAAAAAGCTCCCTCACTAACGCAGTCCTCTCGTGCAGTTTAAGTATGTACTTTTTTAGGACTTTCTTCTCTATTTTGCTCCCAGTAAGATTTTCTAGCCTTTCTTTTAACAATCTTACTTGCTTTACCCAGAATTCTCTTGAAACTTCGTTATCCCTGTCATTGGGCATTTCTAATGTCCAGACTTCCTGATAGTTGGAGAGGATTTCCGCCATTTTCTTTTTTCCATCGCAGCTGGTCGGTATTATTATAATATCGCACAGTTCAAATAAAGGATTTACCTTCAAAAAATTGAAGCCGATGCTCGATTTGATGAGCGGGCAGATGTTTTTTGGCAGGATTTCTTCTGCAGGGGCGATTGTATCATAAAACCCGCAGGACATCCTTATTGGAACGCATCCTGCTGCGTATATGAGCTCTTCTGGAACATGCACACAAAAGATGCCTATTACCTTGCCGCCTTTGGCCTTGAACTCTTTCAGCTCTTTTATTCTTTCGGTTTTGTCCAGAAGGGCATTTTCAAAGTAAGCCATATTTGCTGCACGGTTCTTTCCTCGCCTCATCTTCTCCAGGTTGATTTTGGATATCTTAATGTAGTTTTCCCTTATTTCCCTTATTTTTTCTTCATTTACCTGTATTTTTGCTTCGAAAGGGTACCTATTTTCAAAAACCGGCTCTTTTTTCTCGCTCATTTTATTTTAGTTAGTTTGCCTCCTTTAAATAACTTTTTATTTGTCCCGGTATTTTTTATAAAAGGATTCAATTACACAACTTATTAGATAAGCAGATACAATTGATACTAAATCTAAGAGCAAAACGTAACTAAGAGGGTAATTAAAAGCGTCACACATGCCTATCAGTTTGTTGTAATTAATTGTCGCAGACCATAAGGAATAATATCTTTCTACTTCACATAAGCCATATAACTTACAAAAACCGGGGCTTACTGAATATTCTTCAAAGCATTTTATTGTAGGGAGATATATACTAATTAAAAAGAAGACAATTAAGAAAATTACTATTTTTCTTTTTGAAATCTTTAAAAAATTATTCATCTTGTTTTTTTAAGCTCACAATTTCATTGAATGCCTCTATCCTCGTTCTTAATTGCTCTTGGTCTTCTTTACTGTAATCTGTATTCAGATAAAGAAAGGGGATATTTTTTTCTTCCATTACACCCTTGATTTTTTTAGATTCTATATCAAACAAAACGCAGAGTCTTAGGGTATGGTAGATTACTCCA
>MFWN01000025.1:0-2883 GCA_001786395.1 Candidatus Pacearchaeota archaeon RBG_13_36_9 | reverse complement strand
ATTTTTAGATTGGGCATTACTACGGGGGCGCCAGTAAACAAGAACCTCGAGGCGTTCTTGGATTTTACATATTTTTTGGCCTTTAGGTTATTTTCTAATTCACCGCACAGTTTTTCTGTTTTTTCTATCCATCTTGTTATGTTATCAAAAAAAGCAGATTGGATTATTATGTAGTAATCTATTCCCGACAGGACAGGCATCTCTGACTTTTGTACGTTTAATAGTCTTTTTGCAACATCCTGTCTTCTTTGAAGGAGTTTAATAGAATTTTGCAATTGCTTTTTTTCTATCTTTTTTTTAGTTAAATGTTCCAGCCTTTTTTTTAGTATCCTGTTTTGAGATAACCAATATTTTTTTGAAAAAATGCTTTCTTTATTGTTCGGCAGTTCCATTGTCCAAATAGGCTTGTAATCATTGAGCAATTCCCCTATTTTTTTCTTGCCGTCGCAGGTAGTTGGTACAATAATAACATCGCACAGTTCAAATAATGGGTTTCCCGCGACTGTAGAGCCGATAAAAGACTTTATTAAAGGGCAAGAATCTCTTGGGTAAATCTCTTCACCAGGTTTCACAGAGCTGTGATGCCCAGAACAAAGCCTTATAGGAATCCCGCCAGCAGCGTAAATTAGCTCTTCTGGGATCATATTGCAGACAGTCCCTATTATCTTCACCCCCTTTTCTTTTTGTTCTTTTAGCTCCTTAGTTATTTTATCAGTTGTGAAAATTTCGTCAAAATACTCCATTGAACCAGCCCTATTTTTTTTCTTTTTCTGCTCGTTTATTATCTCCCTGTTTTCTAGCAGCCACTCACCAAGCACTTTTTCTGGGTTATAGCTCTTGCTGATTCTTTTTATCCTTTCTTCGCTCTTTTTACTGTACCTTCTATCAAATTCTAAAGGTTCATCTTCATGCCTTTCTAAGAGGTTAATTATCCTTTTTATCATCTTTTGGTTTTTCCTTTTTTGACCTAAAAATTGTTTTACCTAAAAACTTGACTTTAAGGCAGTCGTCTTCAGGGCATTTGTCCACACATTTAAAGCAGTTTATGCAGTTGTAATCATTAACAATTTTTTTACTTTTCTCTTTAAATACTTTTTTGTTATCCATTGGGCAAACTCTTTCGCATATTCCACATTTTGTGCATTTTTCAGGATTTTTTTCTTTAACGATCAAACATCCTTTGTTAAAAAGGGATAAAAGCGCGCCTGTAGGGCATATTCGACACCACATTCTTTTTCCAAAGAAGCTCAATAGAAAAATGGACAGGAAGAGCATGGCAATTACTGCAATTACTATATTTATTGGATTATTAAAAAGGTACCATCCAGGGCTTCCGCCTGTTATTATGGGAAAAATAATCCTTCCAGGACAGGTATTGCAAGTGATTAAGTTAAGGTCTTTTTGATAGAGTGTTAAGCCCAAGATAGGGATGACTATGGCTATCGCCATTATAAACAAGAAAGTCAGCCAGACGTACCTGAACTTTTCGAAAAATTTAACAAAAAGCCTCGGCAATTTAATATGATTTAATCCGAGTCTCCTGCGCACCCAATCTAAAAAGTCTTGGGTTGCTCCGAGAGGGCAAAGCCAACCGCACATAAATCTGGCAAGAATAAAGCAGAGAAGAAGGAATAAAAGCAGGTGTGGCAGAAAATCGTATAATGGAACCCCATAAATCGGAACTTCTGTTAAAAAATGCATTGCACATGCCCTAAAAAGCCGGGTATCAGATTCTATGTACCTGCATGTTCGCGTAGGAAAATAACTGTCAAAAACTTCATCGTATTTGGTTTTTGGGACAAGATTGTCTGCTTTTACAACATCTTCGGGAGGTTTTACAAAAGGCATTATTGAAGAATCAATATGTTTAACTGTTATGAAAAACCCCCCATAAATAAACAAAATAAACGCAGTTATCTGAACTATCCTTCTTATTAGCGTTATGTTCATTTTTTTGTCTTTCATTTAAATAAAAATAGTCTGGGAAAGAATATTTATAATTTTCTTTTCTCTTTTTCATTTATCTTTTTAATTTTAAACTTCCTATAAAAAAGAAGAATAAGAATTATAACCATTATTAAGACATAAAGTATATAAAACTCTTTTTTCAGCCTATTAATTACTTTTATCTCAGATTCTAATGAAAAAACCCCTATTGGAAATTCGTCGCTGGAAACTTCGAATTTTATAGGATAGGTTCCTTTTTCTTCAGTTTCTGGAATAGAAACATTCACATAATAAATCCTTATTTCCATTGGCTTTAGCTGCTCTATATATTTTGGAGTTATAGAATTTATTTCAAATGGGAAATTATTTGGGATTATCTCAACATTGTGCAATGAACGATTGCTCATGCCATTTTTTACAAATACCCTGAGCTCGTAGGAAGAGCCTTTTTCAGTAATAAGCCTGTACCCCCCTGTTGAGACTCCGAGCCAGATATCTGAGTAATATCCTGGTTGTACAATTGTGACATTTAATTCTTTTGCGCTAGCCACTTCTAGGACTAGGAAAAAAATCAGCAAAATTGTCAAAATATATCCTTTCATTTTATAATCTTAATTACACCTCGTTTTTATTTCTTTCTTTACACACGTCTGGGGCCATTCTTTCTCTAATCCCGCTATATCCAGCAGGGTTAGTCTTTCAATTCCGCAACAAAACTCAATTTTGTGAGCTTCAGATACATCTTCTAAAACCCATGTAAATAAAGACTCTTCTGTTATGCCGTAGTAGCTTCCTTTTTCACTGTAATAATTAACATTATCAACAACCATATAACAATGGATTTCTCCTCCGGTCATCAATGTTCTTTTTACTTTGCTGATTGTAAAGTTCATATCCAGGGGCCAGAGACAGTTCCCTCCTCTTGAGCAGTTGTTA
>MFWN01000024.1:27696-73493 GCA_001786395.1 Candidatus Pacearchaeota archaeon RBG_13_36_9 | reverse complement strand
AGGTTAAGTATTTAAACTTTTTGGAGTAATTTAAGAATGATTAATTACGTTCGGAGATACTGTTCTTCTCCTCAAAAACAAACCCCCCAATATAGAATGGTCCTCAGATTAAAATTAAAAAGAAAAAATTGAGTTGGCGTATGCCTCTCAATTTTTTAAATATTATCACAGCAATATAAACAAACAACAAAATAAAAAAGAAAAAATTTACTTCTTTCTAGCAGCTGGCTTAGCTGCTGCAGGTGCTCTCGCCTGTCCTCTGCTCCCCCATGCTGCAATCCCTATAAATACCAAGTACAAAATTCCTGCTGCCAAAACAATCAGCAGTCCAATTAAGCTTAGTACGAAAATTTGAATATATGCCCCTAAGAATGCCAAAGGATATCCTACAACAGTCAGTATTACCAGCAGTAACGCAAACCAAATAGATCTTCCAACTGCCTTAAACATCTTGCACATCCAGATTATTGAATACACCCCAAAAACCAAAAATCCAATCACACTAAGGATAATGAACAGAACTCCTAAAACTGGTGAGAAGAGCACTAAAGCAAATCCCAAATACAGCAGCAAAAATGTTATTAACATAAGAAGCCACGGCCACCAGTGCATCCCCGAAAGAATATAGGCAATTAGCAAAGGCCCAAAACCCAAAACCCACGAAAGCCCGGAAATACTGTCATTTTGTCCTGCACGTCTGGCAATAGCCATATGCGCAAGAGCAATATACACCCATATTGCCACACCCAACAAAAGAAAGAGTACCATAATACCCACAGCTGCCCCTGCAAATGCCTCCAAAGGACTTGCCCCAGAGGATAACGGACTAAGTACTCCGTCAGCCAAAAACATCAAACTCATTTTAAACCTCCTTTCACTTTAAATCAAAAAATATAACTTAAGGTGAAGCTCCGGACTGCACAGCCCCAAATATAATATTCCCCTGGCAGCTTCCCGCAACCCCTAACGGAACATAAATCCTCCAGTAAGTTGCATTTATTGCATCCTGGATTGTATCATTTGTCCTGTAACCCAGATTAAACATCTCTACAATTGTTGAAGAAGTCAGGTTTTTATAAATGCCTGCAGTCTGCCCCAGATTTAAGACGCTGTCATTTGAACTAGTCATATTATATTTCTCATGCTCAATTGAAATGTTCTTTATATTTCCTAAAGTGCAGTTCATTGCTAGATTAGCAGTAGTTGTTTCATTGTAAGCATATCCCTTAAGGCTAAGGTTAAACATTACATTCCCTACATTTGTGACATTGGTAACATTCTCATTAGAAACATCAGTTGCATTAACTAGCCCATAGTTTATTGTGTCAGGAACAGCCAGAGCCAAAAGCTCAGAAACATTAATATCATCGCTGTTAGAGTCATTAAAATTAGTGCTGTCGTTTACCCACATTGTGCAATTCCAGACTCCAGGAGTTGCAAAATACCAAATTTCAAAGGTGCAATTTGCCAAAGCGTGATAAGGATCATCTGGAACTCCCGCCCAATTATTAGTAGTTTCATTAAAAGTGCAGGAACTGTTCCTGTACATCGAATTGTTGTCCTCTGCTCCATCATAACCCACAGAATTAAGGAAAAATCTTGCACTAACTGTGCTTAAATTTAGCTCTCCATTATAGTCTCTAATCAATCCAACGCACGAAACATTTACTGACTGATTAGGGATTAAAGTAATTGTTTCAGCCCCCTCATTTATGCTTACATTCAAAATTTCCGGAAAAACCTCCCCGATATTCAGAGTTGTCTGAACAGTGGTATTAGGATTTCCAATTCCTCCGCTTACAGGAGAGCTGAAAAAAGAAAACAGCAGGAATAACAGAACAACCTCTATTATAATAAAACTTGCCTCTATTGCCTTCACTCCCAATTTGATAATATTTTCATTTTCCATTTTTAAGTTCCAATTTCAACATAAATATAGTAGGCTGTTGCCCCGCTAAAGTCTGATAAGCCTATTTCAGGAACAATCATCTGAAAATCGTATTTATAGCCATTATAACCTGCCTCATTATCTTCCAGCAGAGCGGCATATATCATATTGCCCCCATCGTATAAAGCCACCTCTTCAAAATCAGTATCCTGGGGGTTGCTGTTTTCATAAGTGTTTAATGTTGGGCAGGTGTTTGCAGGCATGTATCTGGCTCCAACATAAAAATAATTATGCCCTCCAGAAATCGTCAGGTTGTCTTCTGTGGAATTAATTGTAGCATTAAAGGTTTTGGTTATATTATCATCTGCTCTAGTATGATTAAATTTTACATTCTCCAATTCTAAACTTGTGACATTAGAGCAATTAACAGACGCCCAAGATAATGCAGTAGAGTTAGCTGTGGCATAAATTCTTCCAGTTATAGAACTGATTGTCCAGTCAAAAACCGTTGCCCCCTGCCCATCCATTAAAGTGAATTTTCCAGTAACATTACCGATAAATGCCTTCCACCGCGGATTCTGGATAGTTGCATTGACATCAAAAGTGCCTATCCTGCCCCCCGAAATGTTGATTATTTTTGTGGCTGTTGTATTTTTGGTCACGTTGCTTATCAAATCAATGGCATCTGGCCCAACAGGGTCAGCTGCCTGCACCCTTATTAATAAAAAGATAGCCAAGCCTACAGTTATAACTAAAAACAATTCCACCAAGTTTTTATGGTTTTTCATCTTCTTTATGTTTCTATAATCTCTTCCCTTATCACAAAGTTTTTGTTTGTCTAAACTTTGGGAGACAGAACATTTTGTTCTGTATTAACCCTCTACTTCTTATTTAACTAAAAAATAATAAATAAAATAACCTTATTGCAACTCTACATAAAAGTAGTAGTTCCTGTATGCTGTATCTGTGCCATGCCCATTCTCCAAAACAACCATTTCAAAGTCATAGTTATTCCCATCAAAACCAGCTCTTCCAAATTCCTCGATAAGTGCAACGAAAATTATTTGCACATCATCTGATTGGTCTGTGAGAAGCACTTCCTGGAATTGTGTAGGGTCAGAAGCTCCCGAGCTGTTAAACATAAAAGCTGCTGCACACTCGCCATAACTAAAAGTCTCATCTGCAGTATAAAAAACATCGTGATCATTGCTGTATGAGAAAGTTTCATTGACACCATCAGGATCAGCTGAAGAGATGTTGAACCAAGTCTCCAAAGCAGTTAGATTTCCATTTTCAGATATATTAAAGCATTCTACATTGCCCCAGTCAACCTGCCCTGTTCCGTTTTCAGTTGCATAAACCTCGCCCTCTGGATTTGCCAGGCTCCAATTGTACAATACTTTATCGTTGTTATCTGCCAACATTATTGTACCAGAAACATTACCATAGTAACCCTGCCATGCCTGCGTTACAGAGTAGCCAAAAATAGTCATATAAGTCACATTTCCTGCATTAGCATTATGGAGCTCAGGATCATCTGGTGCAGCTCTTGTAGTGACATTTTCTGTTATATCTGCACCAAAAGGAACTACCGCTAAAACCAGCCCAGCTGAAAACAAAGCTATAACTGCAATTATAAGTATAAATAAGGATAAACCTTCTACTGTCTTCATATTACCTCTTTTTTCCTCCTTTCAAGGGTTAATTATCCCATTTTAAAAACTTTAGTCTTTATAAATGTTTCGCTTTTTTCAAAAATGAAATAACCATTTCAAAAATGAAATCTATCATCATCAGAATTGAAACTTGTATTTTCAAAAATGAAAACATTTATAAACTTGATTTCCCTAACATAAAGAGGGGAAAGAAAGCAAGAAATGGAGATTCTGAAAGACCTTTTTGATGAAAAGATTGTAAGAATAATAAATCTTTTTATGGAAAACCCCGAGAAAAATTATTTTCTTACAGATGTTGCAAATCTTGCAAAAGTGAACATCACCACGACTTTCAGGATACTTAACAAGCTCTCAGAAAAGGGCTTCTTAAAAACCAAAATAATAGGAAAAGTAAGATTTTATCAGCTGGACCAAAATGAAAAGACTAAAGAACTGATGAATCTGCTAAAAAAAGATGGGGATCCTTTACAAAAGTTTATAGAAACAATAGCCTCCCATCCGCGCTCCAAAAAAATAATCTTAGAATCCAAGGAAGGCAACGCTGCAAAATTGCTGGTAGTGGGAGACTTTCTGCCGCAAGAAAAAATTAACAAGTTGGTGCAGGAAATTAAAGATAAATATAATTTCAGGATAAATTATGTTGAGATTTCAGAAGCCCAATATATAAAGTTAAGGGAATTTAAAAACTACAACTTAGAACAAAAGATAATCTGGCAAAGAAAAAGCACTGGCACAGTTTCTTAAGGTAGTTCCATAACCCTCTTGCCCCCAGCTTTTAAATCTCTGTTCCCTATATTAAAGTAAGCCAAACAATTTCCAAATAACTGAAGAACTTTGCTTGTCTGAAAGCAGCAAAGTTCAATGAACCTTTTGCATTATCTCCCTAGTATAGCTCTATATAAATTGCAACTTCTGAGTCTGTTCCTTTATACTCTCTTAATGCAGCTGGAATCCTTACTTCATAATCATACGCTCCATAAGCCCCCACTGCACCCTTATTAATTTTGGAAGTAAAAACCAAATCTTCTTCATCAGCCTGGCTGTATTGCCCGTCTTCATCATCTAACATATCCCAGAGTATTCCAGTGACGAAATTAGTATTGTTGGTTGAATTAGCAACAGGCACATAGTTCACCTGTTTCTGGAATATCAAAAAGGTAGCTCTGTCTCTTGTGGTCCCACTATCTGTAAAAACATTGTAAACTGAATCGCTGAATCCGCTCATTTCCAAAAGAGCATCAATATCTGCGAAATCATTGCTGGTATTTCCGCCAGTTTCGTTTTTTCCAATGGCCTGGACATCTGCCCAGGAAATAATGCTTTCTTCGTCTGCAACGAAAATGCTGCCATTATAAGTATCATTTGCAAACCATTTAATAACCCTGCTCGTTTCATCATCCAATACATAAATGCTCTCAGAAGTCACGTTGCCATACAGCACGTACCAAGAGCCCACAATAATGCTTCTGTTCACCTCATTATTAGTTTCGTTCCACTCGTCTAACAGCCCTCCAGAAGATACTGTCGGGTCTATAACCACATAAATCTGGCTGTCTCCCCTGTCTGCTGTCCATACAACATTAGTCTCAGTTGTATTGTACCTTAAGATACTCAAAGTTTTGTTTCCATTTATTTGTACCCCCCCCGAATCAGGGTCTCCATCATAAAACTGAACTACAAAGCTATCCACATCAGCCCCTCCCAAATTTCTTATTGTGGCATTAATCAAAACTAGGTCATCCTCTGCAGGAGAGGTTGTATTAAAAATAAAATAAGTTAAATTGATAAAAAAATCAGGATAAGTGAAATTGAATATCCAGGGAGCGCTTGTATTAGTATTGCCTGCTCTGTCCCAGCAAGTCACGTTCCAATAATGCCCCCCTTCTGTTAAAGTATCTATATCTTCCTGATAAGGGGTTCCAGAAGTTACATCCTTAGTAGCTCCTTGCTTATTGCCATCTATCCTCAAATCGCATTTCAACTGTGAATCTAAAAGGTCTGTTGCATTCCACCAAAAAGTTATATTGCCTTCATTAAAATCAATTCCAGAGTCATTTAAAGGAAGCATCAAATTAACATTAGGAGGTGTTTTATCAATTGTAAAAAAGCGGACATCTGGCTGGAAAGTGTTCCAATCCGAATCAGTGCAGTTGACAGTCCAGTTATGATTTCCTTCAGAGATATAATAAACATCGAACTGGTTGTTCTCATTTTCTTCTATACCCTCATCAGTATCATTAAACAAGCCATCAATGTAAAGATCGCACTGAATCATCGGATAATAATCCTCTGGCAAATAAACAAAAGTAATGTTCGAGCTGTTTGTCCTATAATCAGGTTCAGGCGAAACTAAAGTCACATTTGGAGGTGCTTCAACTGTAAAATTCCATTCTTCTGTAATGTTATAGTTCCCTGCAAGATCCATGCACTCGACGCTCCAGTAATAATCTCCATCATGAAGAAGCATATACCTTGCAGTAGCTTGCCCTTCTGTTATAACCATATCCATGAATTCATCCTCAACAAATCCTGAAATGCTCAAATTGCAGGTCAGGTTGGGGGCAAGGTTGTCATAGACAGTAAAATTAAAACTGACATTATTTGTGTCAACAGTGGAATAATCTCCTGGCTGACTAAGGGTTACATTGGGAGGCAAAGTATCAATGTAAAAAGTCCTATTGACTGTTGTGCCGATAAGATTCTCTATATCCTTAACTATAACTGTCCAATTATAAGCTCCATCTGCCAAATATTCTATTGTAAAATTATTTTCTCCGGTGGTAGAGACTTCAGAACTATTTGTCTGGTTAACCTGCCCGTTAATATACAAAGTTGTGTTTACAATGTTTGCATTATATTCTGTTATGTTATAAAACAACACTATGCTGCTCTCATTATTCCAGTAATTATTGTCAGGTCTGCTCAGGTTAACCTTCGGAGGAAGATAAAGAGTAAAGTTTCTTGTCTCGCTGTAATTTAAGTTGCCTGCATTGTCCCAGCAGCTGACATTCCACATCTTAAATCCCCCCCGGGTGAAAGTTATAGGGATTGAAGTAACGCTGCCATTTACAGCAAAGGTATAATTAAGAACGCTGTTATTTACAGTTAAGTTGCACTCTATGGAAGTATCTAAATCATCTACGGCAGTGTAGTTAAAATAAACTGTAGCATCATAAATAGTCTGGTTAGGAAGTGGATAGGATAGGTTTATAGTAGGATATGCCAAGTCCACAGTAAATGTCCTGTTTGCAGACCAGTTTTTCAAGCCAATATAGTCATAACAAACAACACTCCAGTTATAATAGCCGCTTCCAGCCAAAAGGCTGAAGTTATTCATCTGCCCGTTTAAGACTCTGGAAGAGTTAGTTTGATTGAACTGCCCGTTAAGATAAAGCGAGCAATTGCTTAAATTGGTATTGTCGCTCGGCGTATAATTAAGGTAAATATCAGAATAATTAAAAAAAGAGTTATCTGAAGTATTCAGGGCAACAGAAGGGTACACTGTAACGTTTAACATCCATGTCCGGCTCGTGTTTAAGTTTCCTGCATTGTCAATACAGGTGACATTCCAGTATTTATCTCCATCAGTCAATCCAGTAACAAGCTTGTTGGTAAGCGTTCCATTGCTTGCATTAAAATTGCTGCCCCCAGTCACTGCGCTGTTAATAGTAAGGTTGCAGGTTAAATTTGTATCAAGGTTATCTGTTGCAGTGAAATTAAAATAAACGCTGGAGGTTAAGGAAAAATTATTGTCCCGGGGAGCATTCAAATCAACTTCAGGAAAAATTGTATCTATGTAAAATGTTCTCTTAGAGGAGCTGGTGTTAAGCCCTGCATTATCTGTACAGTTAACAGTCCAGTTATACTCTCCGTCTGCTATAAAAGGAATGGTGAAATTGCTAAGCTCTCCGTTTAATATTGCAGAACTATTGGACTGGTTGAACTGCCCGTTAAGATAAAGCGAGCAATTGGCTAAATTATTATTATCAGATGCATTGTAATAAAGAGTAATATTCGATTCATTATGCCAGTAGCTGTTATTAGGCTCTATCAACAAAACAGTCGGCGGCAGGTCAGTTATAGTAAAGTTTCTTGTCTCACTTTTATTTATATTGCCTGCCCTGTCCCAGCAAGTTACATTCCAGAGATGGTCTCCGATACCTATCCCCGTACGTGTCCTGTTGACCATTGTCCCATTAGTAACATTAAAATTGGCATCGACAACACTGCCGTCTACAGTAAGGTTGCAGGTTATATTCAAAACCATATTATCTGTTGCAGTGAAGTTGAAACTAACAGTACTAATATATAAAACATCATCTATGCCTGGATAATTAAGAATAAGCCCGGGAAAAGAGGTATCAATATAAAATGTCCTGTTCTGCGACCAGTTAGACAAAGAAGCAGTATCAAAACACTGCACGCTCCAGTTATAAGAACCATCAGCTATAGCACTTATAGTAAAGTTATTTGTCTGGGCATCAAGCAAAGCAGAAGAATTTGTCTGATTCAATTGCCCGTTTAGATAAAGCGAGCAGTTGGCTAACAAATTATTGTCATCGCTTGCATTGTAATAAAGCACAATGCTAGATTCATTTCTCCAGTAATTGTTTTGTGTTACCGCTATGACATTTGGAGCAAGATTTGCTGCCGAGACTGTAATTTGCCTTGTTGTCTCGCCATAGTCTATAGAATAATTAGAGATGCCTATGCACCTTATATTATTTACCGAGGCTGCATTTCCTTGCAAAGTAAAATTAGTCCAGACAGTAGTGGTATTGACATTCCCTAAGCTGTGCCCGTTTGTCTGCCCTGAAGCTAAGATTAAGTTTCCAGAGCTGCTTACATTTGCCCAGTCAGAAGAAGAAGTATTGTATTGAACATAAACTTTAGTGTTCATGCATCTTCCAACAGAGCAGTTGACTTCGCAGGAAACATTGAACTGCTCCCCAGTGTTTATGCTTAAATCAGTTGTTGGAGCAAACAAATCTGTATAAAGAATCCCCAAGGTTGAAAAATTCCCCAAGTCGACCTGAGAAGGAAAAATGTCATCCCAGTAATGTATAAAAGACCCTGCTGAAACCGCATCGTTATAAAGATTCAAAACAAGTTTTATTCTGTCTGTGCCTTGAACTCTCAAATCGTAAGCAGGAGAGTTGCATGAGCCAGAAACAGAAGTGTTGCTGCCGACTGTTGCTATTCTTGTGCCGCCTGTAACATCATTTCCACTCTGGCATAGTAATGTATCTCCAGAACTGTTGGAAATATAAACCTTCCAGGTAACATACCCCTTGTTGTCTGGGACTAAGAAGTAGCTTAAAAAAGAGACTGAAGAGCTTGCTTCCAGCAAGCCGCCCTGCCCGCCCATAAAAGGGGAGGTTGCAGAAACCATTGTGTAAAGTCCCTTAGAAGCAATAGTTGCATTCATCCAGTTGGCAGTACCATCTCTAACATTCTCAAGGTTTATATATGCTGTTGAAGTGTAAGTTGAAGTAGATGTCTCGTACCACGTTGCACCCCAATCCTGCTCTGCAACAGAGATATTAATTGTTCTGGTAGAGCTTGAATTCTGATTTCCTGCATAATCTGAGCAATTTACGCTCCAGTTATGAAGCCCGCTTGAAAGCCCGTAAGTGAAATTTTGATTTACAGAAGTTGACACAGTGGAATCTGTATCAGCAAAAGTTCCATCAATTACCAGAGAGCAGTTAACAATTCCGCTAGTATCTGTAACATTATAAGTAAAAACAACTCCATAAGGAGAGTCTGAAAAATTGTTGTCAGGCGGGCTTATTATATTGACTGTGGGATAAGCAGTGTCTAGCGTAAATGTCCTGTTGAAATAATAAAAAGTGCAGTTAGTGTTGTCACAGCACCTTATATTCCATAAATATGAACCATCTGAAGAATAAGTCTTGTTTAGAAGGTTGCTGGTCCCATTTATTATCGCAGTTGAATTATAAACCTGCGGAGAAAAAGTGCCTGAAGAATTATCCCATAGGCTGCAGTTTATGAAAGTTCCTGTGCTTGAGGGAGTGTAATTAAAATAAACATTATAGGCGCTGTAGTTCCAGTAATCAATAGGGCTGTTTAAAGAAACTGAAAGCGCAGAAATTGGCTCTGTATAAATAACTTCCACAGGCACCCAATCCACTCTCCAGTAATCAGCAGGCTTGCCTGAAGCCTGGGTTCTTAATCTCACCTGAAAATTAGTATTGTTCAACTTATCCACTGTCCAGGTGGTATTGCTTGTCACATTCACCCAATCAGTTCTTTCTGTTGAAGAGGCAGGAAGTGCAGTGGCGCTTCCCCAGGCAGCCCCGCCATCCCAGCTGACTTCAACAGTATGGTAATCACTTCCATCTGAAGCCCACTGATCAACTCTTATCATTACGCTGTTGATAGTAGAGCCAGTTGGAATGCTGAAACTATAGTTATAATAGATAAGGTATTTATTCTGGGCAGTTGCCTGGGCGTAATATCCCCCATCTGAATAACCCCCTGTTTCATTTACCCAGTCACTTCCCGGATCAGTATATCCAATAGGGCTATTTGTAAGGGTAGGGTCAATAACATAATCCAGCTCCACACTCCCAAAAATAAGCAAGTCAAAACTGTCTTGAAATAAATATTCTCTGAAATATTCTTTATACCAGTTTTCCCCATTAATATCCAGCTCCATTAATTTCTCATTTCCATTTTTCTCATAAACCTCTACTTTTCCGCTTCCTCTTGCATATAAAGTAATATCATTTCCATTTGTCAGGTTTTTTTCAAAAGTTACTCTTAAATAATTCCCCCCTGGAATTTCCTGCCAAATACTATCCTTGACGCTCACATTGCTATAAACATCTGAAATAAAATTTCTCCCAGGATCCAGATGCTCTGCCTTGCTTATCACTACTATTTCAAAGGTCTGCTCAGACAAATGGGGCACAATCCACTCAATCCTATCTACCTTGCCATCTTCATTTAAATCATAAGATCTAAAATCCACAAACTTTTTTTCTTCTTTCCAATAAACACTGATAAAATGCCTGCTGCTGGCTTCTATCTCAGTATAAGCCAAGACATTTTCATAATTAACTCCCTCTGGAGAGCCTATCTTGATTTCTTTTGTTCTCTCGTCTAGCTTTTTTTCCTGCTTTTCTGGCCCTTTGGTTGTATACTCAACAACAATCCTGCCACTTGCCTGAAAAATGACCTCTTTTTCATTTCTTTTGTTAATAACATCCAATATCTCGCCAAAAACAGAATCTCTAACCTCAAACTCAATTTCCTGTTTTCCTGCAGCAGTTGCCTTATACACCTTAATATTTTCAGCAGCATCAGGAACAACTATTTTAGTTCTCACAGTGCTTTCAATAACTCTTTCTATGCTCCAGTTAACACTTTCGCCTATCTTAATTGCATCGTATCCAAAAGGCTTTTCTTCCTCGTAACTGCCAGTTTCATTTTCTTCAGTATCATTCTGTCCAGTTTCATTTCCAGGTGGATTGTTTTCTGTCCCATTCCACAAAACTTCAAAATAATAATCCTGTTTCCCCCCGCCTCTCCAAAGCTCCACAGAATAATTACCCGCCTCTTGAGGCCTGAAAATAAAAACATCGTTGCTTCCCAGCCTAATCAGAGAAGTCGAAGGAGTAGTTATCTTAAGCTTGTAATCCCCGAGATTCTCCATATTAAACTTGATGCTCTCTCCCAAATAATATTCCTGCTTGTCTATTAAGGCTGAACTGAATAAAGTAACCACCACCACCAAAATAATCGCTATAAGAACAATTGCAACAATGCTTATTGCTCCTATCTTAGCCATGCTTTTCCTGTTCATTTTCGCCCCTCCTTTTTTTCCCTGTCCTTAAGAAGTTTCACTGCCTCTTCAAGAGCATGGCTCCTGTTCCTGTATCTGCCGGATTTCACTAATTCATCTAGAACCCTCAATGTTTCCTTGTCACAAGTAAAACTCGCTCTCTCTTTCATTTATGCCTCTCTTTTTATATACAAAAAACACCTGCTTTTTAAATATTACTAAGTATTACTCAGTAATACTATTAAAAAATGATTTATAAACCTTTGTAAAGATTAAAAAGCCTGATGAGAAAATAATTAAAACTTTGCCCTTCTTTTTTTCAGCTCCCTAAGAAGAAGGTATGATGTTAAAGAAATTAATGTTAAGAAAAACAGGGACAAAATATAAACGAACACTCTCTGGACAGACCCCAACAAAAACCCATTGCCTATGCTAAAGCTGCCTTGTGCATTTGCAGGCTCTATCTGGCCTTCATAACTTAAGTCTACTAAAAGCCTGTAGTTTCCCTGTTCCAAATCATAGGTATTTATCGTTTTTATAAACTCTATCTGAGTTTCAACAGGAACTACTTCTTTTTCTTCGTAAACCATCTCCCCGGATGAGCTAACAATCCTATAATGTAAATTTGCATTTACCTTGCCGGGAATGCCCAGATTAATTAAAGTCATTGCTACAGATAAATTTTCATTAGGAAAAATCTTATCCTTAATTATCTGCAGGCTTATATCAAATAAAGTATCATTTTTGCCATTTTTTTCAATATCTTTAACTTTACAACTTCTTTCTATGTCAGGGCGTGCTTTACAATCTGAATCTGGATTTGTACAGATTCTTGTCTGTTTTCCGTCTATGCAATCAGACCACTGATTACAGGACCATAGAGGCATGCAATTAGGAGGCGTGCTCCCGCCATCTCCGCCAGGGGGCGCAGGAGGAGTAGAGTTTGTAGAATTAGTAAAATTCGCTTCAGCGTAACTGAAATTAATCAAAACAAACCTTTCTTCAGTCAGGTTAACCCTCCCACCATAATCCTGGGAATATGCTCTGAATAAATAATTTTTTTCTTGCAGATTGGTAAAATTAATTCCAATGTACTTTAAAGATTGGTTAGCATATAATCCTAGTATCTCTTCTCTTGATAGGCTCTTATTAAATAACAGTAAGTCATCTATGCTACCATTAAAGTAATAGTCTTCGCTTTCAGGATCTCCTCCGATATAAACATCTGTTGAAATATTAATGTCCCCTATGGGGCCATCAAATCTCGCTTCATATGTGCTGTTTATCCCGTCTATGTAGATTTCTTGACCCCCGTCATTTCTTATCCAAATCACTTGGTGCCACTGATTGTCGTCTACATCTCTTATTGAGTGAAAAATAGAGTAATTAACCCCGTCTCCTAATCCCACTTCTACCCTGCCTTCTCCAGTTTTTTTCCCAATATACCAATAGCTTACATACTCCCCTCCTTCATCTACCCTCCCGATAAATGTAGGCTGCCCAGAAGAATCTGAAGTCTTTACCCAAAAAGAAATTGAAAAATTATGCTCGAGAGAAAGGATACTGCTATTTCCAAGGTTAATGTAATCTCCATTTCCTTCAAAAATAAAGCTTTTGCCAAGCTTTCCATCTGAAGACCGTCTTGCGTTTCCGTGCGCAGCGGCGTTATTTCTGCCAAGATAATCAAGAATCTCTCCTCTCTCTCCGATATCGTCCATTCTCCACCACCCAAGCAAGGAGCCATCAAAATCCATAAACATCGAGATATTTGATTCAGAGTCATTTGCAGTTACATTTACAAAGAAAGAAGTACTGTTTCGTATAGTCTCATTTGCAGGTGTAGGATCCATAAAACTGATTCTAGGATAAACTTCCTCGTTGTATTGCTGATAAAGCCCCGAATCAAAAGTAAAGAATAAAGAGTGGCTCTGGCTCAAATTTAGAGATAGACTGAAAGATTCCCATCCAAGAGAAACATTTAATGAATAATTAGAATATCCTGTAATATTATCGGGGGTGTTCTGGATATAATCTAGAAGAATCTTACTTAAGCTCCCGTTTCTATTAGTTTGCCCTGAAAAAATCTCGTTAAAATTTTTATCTGATAAGAGGATGTCTGCAGAAACATAAGAGCCATTAGTGAAATTTGTAAAAATGTCAAGATAATTTGAAACAATCAACTCTCCGCTGGTCGCAATATCCCACCTAGAATCAAAGGTTGTTACATTAGTAAAATTCCACACACTGTCAGTTAATGAAGACTCTAAATAAACTTCTTCTGTTGCAGGATAAGAAGCATTGATATAACTGTCCTGGACTGAAAAGTTAACATAATAATTATAGGCGTAGAATATTTCAGAAAAGGAATTATTTGTTACTGCCCTAATACCTGAAAATAAATTCCCATTTGAAGGCCCCTCAATTAAAACACAGGGGGACCACAACCCATATGTAAAAAGAGAGTTATTAAAAAAAGAGTTGAAATTTGAGCCTGAAATCAAAAAAACAAATCCATAATAACCATGAGTAACAAAAATATTATCTAAAAAGACATTGTTGGAGCCAGATTCAAAATAAACACCATAACTATCATCTCCATAAGTAAGTATCTGATTATTTTGAAAAGTATTGTTGCTTGCCTCTGGCCGGATATGTATTCCAAATGCTACATTTCCATGGCTGGTTAGATTATTGCTCTTAAAATAATTATAATCTGAATCAACATAGATTGCAGCGTTATCCTTAACATAAACTGCAAGCTCATTATTTGATAGATTGTTATAATTTGAGTCAGATGCAAGATAAAAAGGATATCCTAACTCTTCAATTGCAGTGATATTATTGTAGCTGACCAGATTGTAGCTAGAGTTGTACATCCGAATCCCATAAGCCTCTGCTTCAAAAGTTGTAGCATTGTTCCAGCGTATCTGGTTGCCAGAACTAGAATCAAGAAAGATTCCATAAGAATCCCAATAATAAGTTCTCAGAGAATTATTAATGACTGAATTATTAAAAGAATTTGTAAAATAAACAGCATAAGCATATCTGCCATAAGTGGTAATGTTGTTATTTGTTATAATGTTAGAATCTCCGCTAACATAAACTCCCTCGAGGTAATCTAGATAAGTTAAAATTGTGTTATTTTCTACTAAACTATTTTCCGAATCTAAAAGGTAAACTGCACTTCCATTGCCCGTAAAATTTCCATCTGTAATAAAACAATTTCTTATTGTCGTAAAATTTGCAGAAGAATATATTCCATACCCCTCTCCTGAAAAAGAATAGGTTATCCTGTGCCCCTGACAATCAAGTGTAATATTATTCTCAGAGATGATAAAACAGATTTGTGCCGCTTCAACGTCTTCCTCCAGCAAATAAACCCCATTTTCAGAGTCCAAACTGCCGCACCCAGAAACATCTGGATCAATCGAAGCCTCAAATCCTTCCTCATAAATCTTAAAGTCAAACTGGTTGGAAGAGTATTTAGGAATCTCAAATCTAACTCTGACAGCAAAGGGCTCTTCTGTACTCAACTCCGTATCACTAAAAAGAGAAAATCCTGAAAGGAGATTGTGTCCTTGAGACCCTTCCTCATAATTCTCTGAATAATTCTTAAGAGCTTCAGAAAAATTATCTGAAGACTCTAAAGATTTCTGAGCAGAAACGTTTGAACCAGAATTATTAGTCTCTAGATTAGACCCATTGTTTTCTGATTCCTGATAACTCCCTGAAAGGTTCTGCTCAGAAATCTCCCCCCTTACAGGAGGGGAAACTCCCTCTGTGGAGCTACTCAAAGAGAGATTATGATTCTCAGTAACAGATTCAGAAAAGTCTGAAAAATCAGTAAATTTTCTCTTTTTGAAGCTTAATTTTTCATCTTTCAGAAAAACCTTTTTCTCAGTTTCTAAAGTCCTTTCTACCGGCCTTTTAAGCTTTCCCTGATTTGATGCAGAAAATAAGCCTGTTTTCCTTTCCTTGCCACGGCCAACTTCCTGGGCAGTCTCCTCTGCACCTGATTGGATATAAGTTTCACGCTCTATCTCAAAATCTTGAGAATAGCTTATTTCAATATTTTTTACATTTATTTTATCTGCAAAATTAAGCTCAACCTTGGGAGAATATAGCCTGCTTTTTACCCTATTGCTATCTTCTATTTCAAAAACAGCTTCACATTCCTTCCAGCTATCATCTTCCCCTGCGCTTTTCCAGGAACAATGAATCTCTGATAGGGCAGAAACAATAATCCCTGAACTGTTTGAATATTTATATCCATAATATTCAATTTCTTTTTCTGCGCCAACTTCTGGAATTAATATTTTTTCAGCATCAGAATACTGAACAGCGAACATATTAAACTTGGGAAGAATAAGCAAAATGAAAGTAATGCTGAGAAGAAACACTATACCTGCTCCTAAAACAAGATTTTGACTGTAAACCCTTTTAACAAATAATCTGCTCATTTTTACTGCCTCTTTTTTTTAAAGTCCTAACTCTAACGATGACAGAAAGCTAAGTTAAAGATATAAGTTTAATGTTGAAACTTTAAACTTATAAGTCTCTTTTGGTTTAATAAAATATAGTTAAATTTATAAACTAATAATTATTAAATGATTTATATTTGAAAGTGAGAAAAGAAGAGAGAAAATGAACCTAACAAAAAACGAAAAAAAAGTTCTAAAGTTTTTATTGGAAAATGCGAGAGTCTCTGATTCCCTGATAGCAGAAAAGCTAAAAATTTCAAGCCAGGCAGTTGGAAAAATAAGAAGAAAACTAGAGAAAAACTTGATTGACTCTTATACCGTAAATCTTAATTATTCTAAACTGGGCATTAAGACATTTGCAGTTGCATTAGCTAAGTTAACGCAAGAAGGATTAGATAAAGGAGAGCTTGAAACAGAAAAAAAGCTCTTAGAAACTCCGAACATTATCCAAGTGTTCAGGCTTCCTCACGGAAGTTTAACTCACGCCATGCTCTATGGGTTTCGGGATGTAGATGAGATGGATTCATTTTTCCACTCTCCCCAAAAAAAGAAAGAACTGCATAATTTTATTGAAAACAAAGAACTTTTCACTTTCTCTCACAACTCTTTAATAAAAAATTCCCCAATACAGTTGTTCAATGAGATAATTAATAATCTAAAAACAGAAAATCCGAAGCCGGTTTTTGCAGAAATTGAAAATTTCAAAAATAGATTATAAAAAAAGAGGGAAGATGGAAGGTATTTACAATAAATCAGCTGAAGAATTATTAAACTTGATTAATTCTTTAATCGTTTTTCTTGATTCAAACGGAACAATTGTTTTAATAAATAAAAAAGGCTGCGAACTTCTTGGATATAAAAAACAAGAGCTAATTGGAAAGAATTGGTTTGATGCTTGCATTCCAAAAGAAAAAAGAAAAGAAGTCCACGTAGTGTTTAATAGATTAATGAAAGGAGAATTAAACTACACAGAATTTTTTGAAAATCTGGTCCTGACAAAAAAAGGAAGAGAAAAAATAATCTCTTGGCATAGCACCCTGTTAAAAGATGATAAAGGCAAAATAACCGGAACAATAAGCTCCGGAGAAGATATAACAGAAAGAAAAAAAGCAGAAAAAGAATTAAAAGAAAGCGAAGAAAAATACAAGGTGATATTTGATGAGGCTGCAGAAGGAATTATTGTGGCAGATGCAGAGAAGAAGAACTTTATCTCTGCAAATAAAAAAATCCAGGAAATGCTTAAATATTCTGAAAAAGAGATCCTGGAACTGGGCATTACGGGAATCCATCCAAAAAAAGACCTACCCTTAGTGATAGAGAAATTTAAAGAACAGCGGGAAGGAAAGATAACAACTGCAGAAAATCTTCCAGTATTAAGAAAAGATGGAAAAGTAATTTATTGTGATATAACCAGCAGCCAGGTGATGATTAGAGGTAAAAAGATAATGTTGGGCTTCTTTAGAGATATAACAGAAAGAAAGAAAGCAGAAAAAGAATTAAAAGAAAGCGAAGAAAAATACAGATTATTGGTTGAAAATATTCCGCAGAAAATTTTCTTAAAGGATAGCAACTTAGTTTATATATCTTGCAATGAAAATTATGCTAAAGACCTGAAAATTAAACCAAAAGAAATTACCGGAAAAACAGATTTTGATTTTTTTCCTAAAGAATTAGCTGAAAAATATAGAGCAGATGATAAGAGACTTATGGAAACAGACAAGATGGAAGATATAGAAGAGGGGTATATACAAGATGAGAAAAAGGTATTTGTCCATACGATAAAAACCCCTGTCAAGGATGAAAAAGGCAACGTTATTGGCATATTAGGCATTTTCTGGGATATCACCGAGCGCAAGAAAGCAGAAGAAGAGTTAAAAGAAAGGGCAGAAGAGCTTGAAAAATTTAACCAGTTTGCAGTAGGAAGAGAGCTTAAAATGGTTGAATTAAAAAAAGAAATAAATGAATTGCTAAATCAACGAGGCCAGCCCAAGAGATACCAAATAGATTAAGATGAACCTCCAAAACAAGATGATTGCAATAAACATTTCCATAACTCTCATCATGTTAATTATAATTTCCTTGTTCTCCTACTTTACAATAAACAAAAGCTTTTCGAAATTAGAAAATGAAAATGCAAATATTAACTGCAAAAGAGTCCAAGAAGCTATTAACAAAGAATTTGAAATAGTGAGGTCTAGTTCTGTAGATTGGGCAGACTGGGATGACACTTATTTATTCATACAAAATGAATATCCTGGTTACATAGTCTCAAATTTAAACGATGAAACACTGGCTAATCTAAATATTGAATTTATGTCTTTTACAAATACATCGGGGGACATATTTTATTTTATAAACCGCGCAGAACTAGCGGAATCTGAAGTAAAAGGCATAAAAGAATACCTATCCAATAATTATGAAAAATTTGAAACAACAAATGTAACTGGGTTAAAAGTTCTAGAAAATTATTTTTTGATTATTTCTTCCCAACCCATATTAAGAAGCAATAAGGAAGGCCCCTCCGCAGGATTTTTAACCATAGGGTACAAGCTAAATGAAGAGAAAATAAAAGAACTGGAAAGTTTAGTTTGGGTTAAGATAAATATGATTTCCTACGAGCAATTCAAAAATCCCGAAGCAAAAGAGGCGCTAAAATCTAACATAGAATATCTCGAAAAAAATAAGACAGAGATACAGACATATTTCCTAATAAAAGATATAGAAGAAAATCCAGCAGTTGTTGTTGAAACAACACTCCCAAGAGAAATTTACAAAGAAGGAATAAACACCCTAAATATTTTTCTGATTTTAATCTGGTCCACGGGCCTCCTTTTTATTTTAACTATTTTTATATTCAACAGAATTTTATCTAAAAACATTACCCGCCCACTTTCTGAACTAGTAAGTATCACAAAAGAAATTGGAAAAGGAAACTTAAATAAAAAGATAGGCATAAATGCAAAAGGGGAGATTAAAGAACTAATAAGCTCGATTGAACTAATGGCACAAAACTTGGAAAAATACCAGCAAAAGCTCCTAGAATCTGAAAAAGAAAAAGGAGAGGCTCTGGAAAGAGAAGTAAATAAAAAAACAAAAGACATCAGCAACACAAAAATAGCTATTTTAAACATGATGGAAGACATATCAAAAGCAAATGAAGAGTTAAAAGAGCTTGACAAATCCAAATCCGAATTCTTAAATGTAGTATCTCATGAATTAAAAACCCCCCTTACTGCAATAATTGCCCATCTGGATGTTTTAGATGACATGAAAAAGAACTTGACAAAAGAAGAGTTAAACAGCCTTGAAGCAATAAGAAGAAACGCAAATAACCTGAAAATGCTTATTTCAAATATTCTGGAAATAGCCAGAATGGATTCTGGAAAATTTGAACTGACAAGAGTAAGAGTAGATTTAGAAAAATTAATTAAAAATGTAGTTGATGAATTACAAATCCTTGCAAATCAAAAAGGCCTCAAAATAATTACAAAAATAGAAAAACTCCAGATAATAGAAGTTGACGATTCAAGAATAAAAGAAATCTTAAATAACCTTATTACTAATGCAATAAAATTTACAGACCAAGGAAGTATAACTATCAAAGCAAAGCAAAGTGGAGAATTTATTGAAGTAGATATTTCAGATACGGGATTAGGAATTCCAGAAGAAAAAATAAAAAATTTATTTCAAAAGTTCTATCAAGTAGATGCTTCGGTTTCAAGAAGATATGGGGGAACTGGCCTTGGATTATCAATAACCAAACAATTAGTCGAAGCGCATGGAGGGACAATAAAAGTTAAAAGCATCCAAGGAAAAGGGACAACTTTTACTTTCACTCTTCCAATTAAACGCAAAGCAGAAGATATAAGCAGCAAAAAAATTGAAAACAGAAATTACCCCGACCCCTTTGCAAAATTTGATTCACAAATAAAAGAAATTATAAAGAAAAAACAATTGAAAGGAGGAAAGTCTTAAACATGAAGAAAATCCTATATATCGAAGACAATAAAGACACTGCAGAAGCTGTAAAAATGATTTTAGATGTTGCAGGCTACGACTCTCAAATAGCTTCCTGCGGGAAAGACGGGCTAAAAATAATTGAAAAGGAGAATTTTGACCTTATCTTGCTGGATATCATGCTCCCGGATATGTCTGGCTGGGACATCTTTGCGAATTTAAGCAAAAAAGGAGTAAAATCAAAGTTCGCCTTTTTAAGCGCAATACCAGTATCATCAGAAAGAATGGAAGAACTAAAAAGAGCAGGAATTTCAGATTACATAACAAAGCCTTTTACAAAAGAAGATTTGATAGAAAAGATAAAAAAGATGATTGGATAAAAGTATTTAAGTAACAATTTATTTGAAATATTAAATGAGCTCCACTTTAATAATAACTTCTGTTGAAAAACTGCAAGCCAGGATAATTGAAAAAATCAGGACAGTACAAAAGTTAACTGGAATTTATATCTCCTTAAACAAAACTCAAAAAAGCATAGAAGAAAGCTTAACCAAAAACAAGATAAACACTAAAAAAATATTGTTCATAGACTGTGTTACATCAAAAAAGACAAGAGATGATGTTTTGCATATTGCTCCAGACAGATTAGACTTGCTGGATTCTGCTGTTGGTGCATTTATGGAAGGGATAAAAGGAGAAAAATTTCTTATTATAGATGCTTTATCAACCCTCTTAATTTTTAATAATGAAGACAGCGTAGCTAAATTTGTTAAAAAAATGACAGAATATGCCTCTGAGAAGGATGTGCAGATAGTGGCTTTAAGTCCGAAAACAAAAGGAGAAGAATTATTAAATAAAATATTCAATTTCTTTGATAAAGTAGAAGGAAAATAACATGAATAAACTATTTTTATATTCAACAGTTACTTTTATTTTTTTAATGGAAATAGTTTTTGTTCAAGGTGCTTCTAACTTAGAAGTAAGTGTTCATAACAATTATAAAGAAGTCTTGGCAGGAAATGATATTTGGTTCACCATAAAGATAGCTAATCTTGAAAATATCGAGAAAGCGGATATTTCTTTAAATTACTGGATTAGTGATGATAACAACAGCATAATAGCAGAAAATAAAGAAACAATGGCTGTTCAAACACAAGCCAGTTTTGTAAAGACTTTTAATATTCCTGAGGATACTGAGCCTGGAAAATACAAAATTAATGCAAAAGTAGATTATGGTGATGATAAAGAGGTTGTCGCAGAGACATCTTTCAATGTTGTAGAAAAACAAATTGACAACAGGATGTATTACCTAATTGCTATTGCGGCAGTTTTTATATTGGTTTTGATAATTTTGATTTTCTCATATAAAAAACTGAGAGTTCTATTTGAAAAATTGCAAATAAAGATTCGGGTTGGGAAGATAATCGAAAAAAGGAAACTTTATGAGAAATAATACAGACTAATATGAAGTGAACCCCTATCCCGTAAGAAATATTTTTTGGTATAATTTACATTAAATTAAAACATTTTTTAGATACTAAAATACAAGTTCTCAGTGCAAACGAACCGGAACAAAAGTTTATCCAGCTAGCTTCTTAACTCTTTTTATTAATTCGCTAAGCTCAAATGGCTTTTGTATAATATCAACAATATTCTTGTTTTTCATTAAATCTTTTCTTTCAGCTTCAGAAATTCTGACAACAGATAAATAAGCTATCTTAATTTTGCCAAGTTTTGGAATTATTTTTCTTACAGGAGTTCCAGGCATCACAATATCCATTAAAATTAAGTCGGGCCTTTCCCCTGCCTGAACTTTCTTCAGGCAATCATCAGCACTAACTGCAGTCACGACTTTATACCCATTTCTTTCAAGAACCTCTTCTATAGGCATCCTTATATCAGGCTCATCATCCACAATCATTATTTTTTTTCCCATGTCAAATTTTTTGTTTGTTTTGTTTGAAACCGCAAAAATCTTTTATGGATTTTTGGGGACCAGAAAAGCTTTGCTTTTCTTTGGTTTAATCAGACAGAAAACTATAGTTTTCTGTATTTTTCTCTGTTTATTTAAGTCTTGCTTATTTTTAAATCTTCAGTTGTTTAAAACTGAAATGAGTTAAAGATTTTCAATCTTTAAATCTTTTTTATGTTCCAAATAATTCGCTGGAGGGCTTTATAATTTTATTGAATAACGATAATGTTTTGTCTAATGAATAATTCCCAATATCCTTCTCATAACAAACAAAAGCAACTTCTCCATTCACTTTATCAAGGGATTCAAATAAAACCTTGAGGGATTTAACAATAGAGGAGTCATTTATAGAAGGATAAATGAGGAGGTTTGAAAGTGAATCAAAAATAACTAAAGGATAACCTTTGTTTACTATCTTTCTGATGTTGTTGCTTATCTTTGAAAGATTATCAAAATAGCTTATCTGAACAGAATTCTTAATTTTAGCAGAACTTTTAATCCTTGCAGTTATACCGTCAATAAAATAAAGCTTATCTTTTTGGATATTGTGTTTTGCTGCAGATTCCAAGATAAAATCAGGAGTTTTGTTAAATGTAACATAGCATGCTTTTTTTCCACGCTCCTTTATTATTTCAAATATCCTATTAAGATAATCTTCGTACTTTTTTACTAATATTAAAGCTTTATCCATTTTTATATTTTATACTCTGTTTATTTTCTCTTATAGATTTTTTAATTAAAATATAAACAACGATCATAATAATTACTAAAAGTGAAGTGCCTGTTATCAAATAGTTTCTTTTGTCGGAGTCAGTCCAAATCGCCTTTCCTATAAGAGAAGGGAAAAATCCTTGTTTTTTTGGAAGAATTTTGAATGAACCTTGTGAAACAGCTTCTTTTTCCTGACCTTCATAATTTATTTCAACAAACAATTTATATTCTCCAAGAGCTATTTGAGATGGTAAAACAAATTCCTTAATAAATTCATTTTGGATTTCTACTGGCACTATTTCTTTTTCCCTTAAAATAGTTTTATTATTTGAATCAGTTATCGTGTAATTTAAAGTGACATTTAAATTTGTTTTATTTCCATAATTGACCAGAGAAATTTTGGCAGTTAAGTTCTCTCCAAGAATTATTTGTGGGTTTATTACTGTTAAAACGATATCAAATAAAGCTTTTTCTGAGGCAAGATATGCACAATTTTGCTCTGTTTTAGGAGCATTATACCTATTAGGGCACGTACCAAGATTCCAGCAAGTTCTAGTTTGTTTTCCTTCCTGACTGCATTTATTCCATTCTGTGCAACTCCAATTGTACAAACAACTGCCGCCGCCACTAAGATTCTGCTGAGGAGGCGATAAGCGAATGTCTCCAGCTGCCTGATTAACCTTAAATGTTAAATTGTCATCATCATACGAGTAGTTTTCATTTTCATATAATCTGCATGAATAATTATAATTTCCTGCGTTTAATAGAATAGAATGTCCTATTTCAGAACTAAAATCGGCATCATTTCTAAATAATTCTCCATTGCAAGTCACATTTACCCAAGTTCCGTAAACTATAGGGGAACTTTCATTTATATTAAGAGTTGCTGTCTGGCTTGCTTTATTGATTATGAACATTTGAGTTGGGCTTGAATTAAGATTTCCATAGAAGTCGTTTGCATGGGATTTCCAGTAAAAAGTTCCGGCAGGAAGTGTTGCATTAAACCCGTAAGTATTTCCAGAAATTAAATACATTGTATAATTTACAGGAACTCCTGAAAAATTGCCTTCAAAAAGAACAATTCCTATGCCACCACTGTCTGTCCAGGCAATGTTGAAATAAGAAAGGTTAGCAGAATAAAGGCTTGGAATATTCTGCTGAATATTACTCCATTGCGGAGGTGTCGTGTCAACAGTAAAAAAAACATTTCCAGAGTTTATATTTCCTGCTGTATCGTTAGCATAAACTCTCCAAATATTGCTTCCTTCTGTTGAAGTCAATCCAGTCAAATTTGTTCCGCAAGTAATTGTTATATTAATTGTTCCATTCAAATTATACCAGCAAGCTTGTAAATTTGCATCAGAGACTGTGTAATTTAATGAAGAAACACTAATATTATAAGTGGCATTAAGAGGATAAGTTATATTTAAATTTGGAGAAGAGGCGTCAAAATACTGGAGGGGGATTACCACAAAAGAACGAGTCGAGTTTTCCCAGTAGATATTTGCGTTTCTATTTCGGGCAGTTGTAACATTAATACAAAATTGAACTCCCGCTCTCTCTCCAACAGAAAGATTTGTTAAAGAACTATCTGTCAGATTATAGCCCCACAAAACAGCAGTATTCGTTGTTTGTCCGCCAACATTTGCGGACTGAGTTGAATTTGCTATCTCAAATCTTCCAGTGGAGTTTAACTTGAAGATTCTTGCAAATAAATAAAGAACAGGGGTTCTTGAACCAGTAGTACTCCTAGTATAATTCAAGGAGAAATTCCAAATCCCGCTGACTGAAGTGATGCTGGTAAAATTAGGAGAAGTCCAATTATCTCCCCAACAAAATATTCCAAGATTATTTGTACTTAAACTAGCAGGGGTAATCATTGCAAGTTCTGTACTTACATTTCTTAACTGACGATAAGCACTAAATTGAGAATCAGATTTATTATGCATCCAATATGTTGCAGCATTATCTACAAAGCCAGCAGAAACATAATCTAAACTAAATAAGATAACATTAAAAAATAATGCAAATAAATATTTCTTTTTCATTGCTTCACCTTTTTTTGATCTAAAAAATAAACTTTAGCCAGCCCAATATTTCTAAAAGAAATTTTATTAGCCCCTTCTAATTTTGCAATAGCAGTTCTGACAGCTGAACGAGAGGACTTAGAAAGATTGACTAACTCGGTTATATTGGGTCCAATATTCTTCCCTTCAAGAATCTTAATTATATTTTCCTCTTTCATGTTGAAATGCTTGACCACTTTAATGCGGCATTTTGACAGCCAGAAACCAAAAGGTTTCTTGATTGTTTATAACCTTTTTTATGATATTATCTCCAATATTATTAACAATATAAGTTTAAGGTTTAAATCTTGAACTAAATTTAGATAAAAGGTTTAGACATATAACCTTAAATATATAAATAAATAATGCACATTAAATTCATAAAGTAAGCCTAAAAGAGGAAGCATGAATCTTGCTAAGAGCGAAAAAGAGACTTTGAAGTTATTATTGAAAAATTCTAAGGCAACAGATAGTGATACGGCATCCAAATTAAAAATATCTGGCGCGGACGTAGGAAAAAAAGAAGAAGATTATAATAAATAAAATACTTAAATGCTTTTTATTTGAATAAAAGAAGGGGGGTTTGAGATTCAAAATTTTAAAAGGAGATTATGATGGAGAAAATTAGAAAAAAGTTGAGTGCAACCGGAAGAGAAGAAATAGTAGGAAAAAGAGAGCATGTAGCAAAAAGAAGGGAAGAAATAGTAGGAAAAAGAGAGCATGTAGCAACCGGAAGAGAAGAAATAGTAGGAAAAAGAGAGAGAATAAAAAAAGGAGAGAACAGAGAAGGTATAGCATTAGAAAGAGAAGAAATAGTAGGAAAAAGAGAAACAGTAGCAACCGGAAGAGAAGAAATAGTAGGAAAAAGAGAGCATGTAGCAAAAAGAAGGGAAGAAACAGATGAAAGATACAAAGTGCTATTTACTTTTTCAAAAGATGCAATTATGACTTTAGAACCTCCAAACTGGAAATTTACTTCTGGAAATGATTCAGCGATTAAAATATTTAATGTAAAAGATGAAAAAGAATTTATTTCTCTAGGACCAGTGGATCTATCTCCTGAAAAGCAGCCAGATGGGCAATTATCTTCAATCAAGGCAAAGAAAATGATTGAAAAAGCAATGAAAGAAGGAAGTAGTTTTTTTGAATGGACTCATATGAGATATGGAGACGGAGATTTTCCTGCAACGGTTTTATTAAGCAGAGTTGAAGAAGAAGGAAGAATTTATTTGCAGGCAACTGTTAGAGATATTACAGCACAGAAGAGAGCAGAAAAGGATTTGGAAAAGAGTGAAGAAAAACTTAAAATGATTGCTGATAATATATCTGATGTGCTTTTATCTTATGATATGGCTCATCATCTGGTTTACGCTAATTCTGCCATTGAAAGACTTACAGGATACACCCTGTCTGAGATTATGGACTTTAAGCCAAATGATAATCGACTCATGATTTATATAAATCCTGATGATAATAAGAAGATAACGGCTAAATGGAACGAATGTATTTCAAAGAGGGATTTAAAAACTTCGACTAGTGAGTTTAGAATCCTTACAAAAAATAAAGAAACAAAATGGATTTCTGCTTCATATGGTTCAGTCTACGATGAATCTAAAAAACAAACTGGTGTTTATGTTGTATATCACGATATCACACAAAGAAAAGAGGCAGAAGAAAAAATAAAAAAGCAAGTAGAACAATTAAAAGAGCTAGATATAGCCAAGACAGATTTTATGAATATAGTATCCCATGAATTGAAAACTCCCCTGACAGCAATATATGCAAACCTGGAATTATTGGAAGAAATAAAGACGAAACTTTCTGAAAAGAATATTAATAATCTAAACGCATTAAGAAGAAACAGCAATCAATTAAGGTTTCTAGTAGATAATATCTTGGAGATTGCAAGAATTCAATCCAATAAATTTGAATTGAATATTTCTAAAATAGATTTAGAAAATTGCATTAGCTCTATTGTAAATGACTTGAAGATATTGTCAGATAAGAAAAATATAAAATTAATCGTTGAGATAGACAAGCCAATAAACATGAGCACAGATAGTATAAGATTAACAGAAATACTGAATAATTTAATTGATAATGCCATTAAGTTCACAGAAGAAGGCTATGTCAAAATAAAAGCAATAAAGCAGGATGACAGTGTTTTAGTGGAGGTTACGGATACAGGCATCGGGATTCCAGAAGATAAAATATCTAAACTTTTTGAGAAATTTTATCAGATTTATACTCCTTTAAAAAGCGAAGTTGGAGGAACTGGCTTAGGGCTTGCAATAACTAAACAGCTGGTTGAATTATTAGGAGGAAAAATAAACTTAAAGAGTGAATTAGGAAAAGGCTCTACTTTTTATTTCACATTGCCAATCAGATATAAAGAGGAGGTTAAAAAATGAAAAAAATACTTTATGTAGAAGACCATAGAGATACTGCAGAAGCAGTAAAGCAGATGCTGGAGGATGCAGGCTATGAAGTAGAGATAAGTTTTTGTGGAGCAGACGGGCTTGAAAAAACACACAAGAAGCAATTTGACCTTGTTTTATTGGACGTAATGTTGCCTGACATGTCTGGATGGGATATTTTTAAGACATTAAGCAGCAAAAAATATGATTCTAAATATGCTTTTCTTAGCGTTATTCCAATATCTACCGAACGAATGAAAGAGTTTAAGAAAGTGGGAATTTCAGATTACATAACAAAGCCTTTTACAAAAAAAGATTTGGTAGAAAGAGTTAAAAAAATTTTAAAGTAAATTTATATACTCTCAAATATACTCTTATAAAATGTCTTCATTACTAATAATAACTCCTGTAGAAAAACTGCAGAAAAAAATAAACAAGATAGTAAGTTCTATGCAAAACTGCACAGGCATTTACGTTTCTTTAAATAAAACCCAAAAAAGCATAGAAGAAACACTAAAGAAAAATAAGATAAAAACTGAAAAAATATTTTTTATAGACTGTGTAACTTCTGAAAAGCAAAAGGAGGAGGTTCTTCACATTTCTCCAAGGGATTTAGAAAAATTAAGTTACGCAATATCTAGTTTTATAAAAGAGATAAAAGGGGAAAAATTCTTAATAATTGATGCACTTTCCACTCTTTTAATATACAATGATGAAAATAAAGTAGCTGCTTTTGTAAAAGAAATTGCAGATTACGCTTCCGAGAATAATGCCAGAGTTATAGCTTTCAGCCCTTCAACAAAAGGCGAAGAGCTATTAAATAAAATATTCAATTTTTTTGATAAAGTAGAAAAAGAGGAAGATGAAATCAAAACAAGAAAAAAACAAGACCTTATTTATTGAAATCCTGGTTTTAGGCCTCCTGCTTTTATCCTTAGCGGCAGCTCAGGAAAATCCATTCAATCTTGAGGTTCAGATTGCAGATACGCACAAAAACATCCAAGCTGGAGGCGAGCTATGGTTCACAACAAAAATAATGAACCTTGCAGGACAACAAAGAATGGACATAACTCTTAATTATAATATTCTGGACTCACAAAAAAACATCCTTGCTTCGAAATCAGAAACACTTGCAATAGAAACACAAGCTTCTTTTGTGGGCAATATAAAAATTCCAGAAAATGCCCCTGAAGGAAATTATGAACTGGATGTCCAGATTGTTGTAAATAATAAAGAAGAAGCCGAAGGAAAAGACTCATTTGAAATAATAAAAAAAGACAGTAAAACCTCTGGGCAAATAATTATAATTTTATTGATAATTGGGGGCTTAATACTTCTAACATTTATAATTTTAGTCCTAAAAAAGATAATAGGAAAACTAAAGATAAAATTAAGAATTCACGAGATAGTAAAAAAAAGAATGAAAAATTAAAAGCCGGGCGGAATATACAACCAAATTCTTATAAAAAGCTTTAGCTATATATTTTATAGATCATAAGAAAGAATTCTAAGAACTTTTATAAAAAGCTACAAAAAGAATTATTTTTATCCAACAATTTAAGAAGGTTATCCAAAAAGAGCCGTGAGATATTTAAGAGCCCCCTTCTTATTCAGATAAAAAGAGGAAAAATGAAGATAATATCTAAAATTTTTTTAGGTTTATTTACAATATTTCTAATAGTCTCTCTTAGTGGATATTTTCTATTTATTTATGCAAACGGGAATATAACTGCAAAAGTAATAAGTTCAGAAGCTAACTTATCCAATCTAAAAATAAATTCACTTTCAATTGTTTTCTTTCTTGTTAGCTCATTTATCTTAATAATAACAACAGGTTTGATTGTTTCTCTATCAATTATGAAGCCTCTTGAAAAAATTAAAACAGCAGTCTCTGAAAGAAATGAGGAAGTTTACCTAAGCCAAAACAATGAATTTGCAGGGCTTGCAAATGAAATAAACAAAAGAATAAAATATACAGAAAAAGAATATAAAGAAATTTTGGATAATGCAAATGACCTGATACAAAGTGTAGATAAAGACTGCAATTTTATTTATGTAAACAAAAAATGGAAAGAAATAATGGGCTATTCAGAAGAGGACATTAAAAGCCTCAGCTTATTGAATATTCTAAAAAGCGACCAAAAAACGCACTGCATGGATTTATTTAAGAAAGTCTGCGCAGGAGAACACTTAGAAAATGTAAATACAATTTTTATTTCAAAAAATAAAAAAGAGATATTTGTAGAAGGAAATATTTCTCCAAAAATAACAAACGGAAAATTTATCTCAACAATTGGCATATTCCGAGATGTAACTGAAAAAAAGCAGGTAGAAAAAGAAATTGAAAAGCTAAACAAACTGATGATTGGCAGAGAAGTAAAAATGAGCGAGCTAAAAAAAGAGATAAAAGAGCTAAAAAAGTAATATGAAAAAAATACTTTATATAGAGGATAATAAAGATACAGCAGAAGCGGTTAAATTAATATTGACAAACGCGGGGTTTGAAACAGAAACAGCCTATTCTGGAAAAGAAGGGATAAAACAAATAAAAAAGGGCTTTGATGTTATTCTGCTTGATATCATGCTTCCGGATATGTCTGGCTGGGATATTTTTGCAAAGCTAAAAAACATGGGGGTAAAAGCAAAATTTGCATTCTTGAGCGCAATCCCGGTTTCGTCAGAGAGAGTTGAAGAGTTAAAGGAAGCTGGAATTGCAGATTATATAACAAAGCCATTTACAAAAGAAGATCTGATTGAAAAAGTGAAAAAGATGATAGAAAAGTAATTTTGAGTTAAAAAATCAGTTCTTCTTTTTCCTGCAGAAACTTAACAAACCTTTCTGAAACATCTGGATTTTTCCTGAAAAATTTCCTCAGCTTAAAGATAAATTCCTGGCATTTATCTAAGCTGGTTTCAATTTCCTGTATAATTGACTCCATAAATTATTATTAATAAAAAGTTTATATACATTTTTATCATCGATTGATTTCAATAAAACATATGTAATCCCATAATTATGGCAAAATTGCTTATTAAATAGCGGTTCCTACATAAACCTTCTGCGAAGCTTCTTTACCCAAATAACCACTTAAAAAATCTAAAGCTGATTAGCCCTTTGCAGTTCAACATCCAAAAAAACTTCCTAATCCTGTTTCTTGACACCGCTTTAACTAGAACTGAAAGTTTTTAAATATTTCGGTATAGAATCAGTGTAAAGCTTTTTATACCGCATTTATACCTTTAGCAATGAATGAAAATTATTCTTGGGTAGTCCGTGGAAAGCAAAGAAGAAAAATTATTAAAGTTATGAACAAGCCTAAAATACCAACCCAAATCAAAGAAGAAACTCGGCTAGGGCTCAATAACGTAAGCGATATTTTACGGGCATTTGAAAAAAAGAAAATTGCAAAATGCCTGAATCCAAAAGAAAAAACCGGAAGGCTTTATCAATTAACGCCCAAAGGGATGAGAATAAAAGAGGAGCTTGAAGAATAGCTCAAATCAACCGCTCCTCTTTAAAGCTTAGATACTTATTCTCTCCTAAAATAATATGGTCAAGTACTTTAATTCCCAAAATATCTCCTGCTTTCACTAATTCTTTGGTAACTTTAATATCAAACTCACTTGGTGTGGGGTCTCCAGAAGGGTGGTTATGGAGCAAGATTAAAGCAGCAGCATTTTCGTCCAGAGCTATTCTGAAAATCTCTCTAGGATGAATAACTGATTCGTTTAAACTGCCTATAAAAATTGTCTCTTCTTTGATTATCCTTTTTCTTGAATTAAGATAAACCCCTTTAAAATGCTCTTTTTTTAGAGCACCCATTTCAGGGAGAAAAATTTTAGCTATATCTTTTGTGTCCCTTATAATATGTCCGTCTTTCTTAAACGCAGCCAGTCTCCTCCCCAACTCAAAACATGCAGCAATCTGGCATGCTTTAGCATCCCCTATTCCAATTTCCTTTCTCAGCTTGCTTATTTCAACCCTGGAAAGAGACCGAATATCATATTTATTAAAAAGTTTGTTTGATAAATCTAAAACGTTCTCCCCCCTATTCCCAACTCTCAAGATTATCGCCAAAAGTTCAGAATTCGTCAGATTTTCTGCCCCCTGCTTAATCAGCTTTTCTCTGGGTCGGTCTTCCAAAGGAAGAGATTTTATTTTCATGCTCTTAAAATAATTCTTATTTATATAAATCTTATTAAAAAACAGGCTTACTTAGCTATAGACTGAAAATATATATCCGGAGTTACATTTAGCTTTTGAATAAAGAAGCCCCATTTTCCCCTAAGAAACCAATAATTCTCGGAAAAGCCACCTTAAACCAGTAACTATAATCCCAATGGTTTTTTTCCAGCTCCTTTTCTAATTCATCCATGCTTACCCATTTCCAGCCCTCAACTTCCTCAGAATTAATAAAAGGGTTTCCATTAAATTTTCCTATAAAAACATAATCCAGCTCATTCTCAAACAAGCTTCCTAGCTTAACTTTATAACTAAAGCTAAATACCTTTTCAAGTTCGCAATCAAACCCCATTTCTTCCCTCAATCTTCTATGCGCCGCCGCCTCTATGTTTTCACCAGGCCTTGGATGGCTGCAGCAGGTATTGCTCCATAATCCCCCTGAATGGTACTTATTCTTGCTTCTTTTCTGCAGCATCAGCTCTCTCTTGTTATTAAAAATAAATATAGAAAATGCCATGTGAAGTTTTCCCTGCTCATGCACCTTAATTTTTTCTCCAATTCCTATCTTATTATTATTTTCGTCCAATAAAACAACTTGCTCCATCCTAAATCTCCCTGTTCACAAGAAAATCTGCAAACATCTTTAATTTTATTTTAGAATCAGAAGGAAGGATGCAGGAATCCAGATTTCTCCAAGCATCTTCCACTAATTTTTCAGCTTTCTTTTTTGCATAGTTTATCGTGTCATATCTCTTCATCAGTCCAATTGCCTCGTTAATTAGCCTTTCATCCTTTGTTTTCATGGATAATATTTCCAAAAGCCTTTTCCTGTCCTCTTCGTTTCCTTTTTCCAAAACTCTTATAGCCATTAAGCTTCTCTTCCCTTCTGTAATATCCTCTCCAAATTCTTTCCCCCATTCTTTATTAGTCACGTTAAGGATATCATCCTGAATCTGGAATGCTATTCCTATTGTTTCAGCAAACTTTCCAAGAGCTTTAACTTGTTTTTTATTCGCATTTCCTAATAATGCTCCAAGTTTAGCAGACATTCTTGCTAAAGTTCCTGTCTTAAAGGCACACATCTGAAGATAAAGTTGTTCGCTGATATTTTCCCCGCCACTATGCCAATAAATGTCCATGCCCTGTCCGATAGACAATTTCAGCATCTCTTCATTAATTAGGTCATAAACAGCTAATTTTGTCTTTTTATCCAAGTCTATTTTCTTTATTATTAAATAAGGAAGATAATACATCATATTGCCTGTGTTAATTGCAACATCCTCTCCAAAAATCTTATGGATGCAGGGTTTTCCCCTTCTTATATCAGAGCTGTCTTCAACATCATCTACCATTAAAGTTCCATTATGAATTATTTCCACAACAGGAATAAGCTCCTCTATTTTTGACCCTCCCCCAACAACATCACAGCATAACATCATTAAAACCGGCCTCCATCTCTTCCCCCCTCTTTCTAATAAATCCCAAATAGGCTTCATTAACTCATTCATTATGCCTGCATCTCCCTTATAATAAGGAAAATTATCTTTGACCCATGTTTCATCAATGCTTTTAGGCAAAAAACTTTCCAGTTTTGTATTTACAAACTCTGCTTTTGATTTTAAGTATTCATCCAACATTTTTATTCTCCTAAAATACTAATGAAATATTTTCTTTTTTCTTTATGCTTCCTAGGGCATGGCCCGTCAAACTCCGCAAGTAAAATTCTCTGGTATCTTCCGAGCTGCAGTTCTCCATTATTTAAGATCAAACTTATTGAAAAATTCGAATATAAAGCAGATTTAATATGGCTGTGCCCATTTTCAGGCTCATCTTTAGGGCAGTCCCTTTTTTCAATATCATCATGCAAGTACAACCCCTTGTTTTGAGGAGCCTTCTTATTTAAATAAAGAACAAAATCCTGCAGCAGTCTTTCTTCCCCCTCATTAACATAAATCCCGCAGGTAGTATGCATAACCTGCACCAAAACATGCCCATTTTGAACTTTATATTTTTTTATTGCCCCTTTTACCTCCCCCGTTATATCATAGAACTTAGAATGCTCCTTTGTTTCAAGTTCCTTTCTCTCTAAAAAATACTTCATAGTAAATAATGAAAACAAAGGGATAAATTATTAATTCTAAACACGGGATAAAATTATAAAAAAATTTCTCATCCCGCCGAATTTTTATCCTTCTTTTAAAATTAAATAAATAATCCTTCTTTTACATTTTTTTTGATGAAAAAAGAACTGTTTGATTTCCTGAAAGCTACAAGAATAGAAAGGTCCCTGATGCCCCTCTCTTTTATTATGATTGCTGTAGCATTTGCTAATAAAATAACTCTGAGTATTATTATTTTAATGGTATGCTGCATCTTGATGTACACTGTAGGGGGATTAATTAATGCGAAAGCAGATAAAGACTTCAAATTTAAAAGAGCCAAATTAGCAATAGTTACTTTGCTGTCTGTCTCTATATTCCTGTCTTTTTATAATTATATAATTTTTTTTACAGTAATAGCAAGCCTATTTATGGGCTTTGCTTACAACAAATTTTTCAGATTTTTTTTATTTGGAGATTCGGTTGCTTTATCTATAACTCATGTAATTATCCCCATTTTAAGCTCTTCCCTAATCTTAAATTTAAATACAAGAACATTTCTTCTAATAATCCCGCTTGCGGCAATTTCTTTTGGATTAATAACCCCAATGAAAAATTTAAGGGGGATAAAGGAAGACAAAAAAAGAAAATATAAAACACTAATGACCTCCTACAAAAATGGAAAAGTAATAACACACATTTTTCTAAGCCTTTATTTTATTGCGGTCTTCTTATCTTATTTTTTACTTGATTTAGGAAATAAATTTCTATCAGTTGTATTTATGTTATTTATAATAAAAGTTTTCATGGATTACTGCATGGATACCAAAAAAGAAATAGTAGCTTATGGCCTTGTGAGACTTGTTATAATTGCTTTACCATTTGCTTTTGTTTTCGACAAAACAACAAACCTGTCTTTAATTGGGCTTAGTTTCTCATTTATCTTTATTTATTTTATATACTTCGTTTCAAAAATAAAGGGTATGAAAGAAGTTAAATATGTATGATTATGATGTTATAATTATCGGAGCAGGAATCGCCGGAACTGGATTGTCTTACAATCTTAAAAGAGAAGGATACAAAGGGAGTATTTTGATTATCGATAAAAAAAGCCCAGGGTCAAATGCCCCTTTTGTCTACAGGAATACATTTAAGGAGATAATCGATGAATATAAGCTAACTTATGAACATAAGTTTGATGGTGCTGTTATTGGAATCTATGGTGAAACAAACAAACTAAAAGAAAATTTCTTTTTTATTGACTACAAAAAAGTTTGCAATTTTTTACTGAAAAATTCTGATGCCTTATTTAAAAAAGAGAATGCATTAGAAGTCAAAGATAAAGTTTTAATAACTGACAAAAATAAATATAAATTTGGATATCTAATCGACTGTTCAGGAGCCTCATTTTTCCTTAGAAGACTGTATAAACTGCCCCTTCCTTTCAGATACTGGATAGGCAATATCAAAGTCTTAAAAAACAAGGTAGATATTGGAAATTATTTTTATTTCTGTGTATCAAGAGACAAAGTAAATTATCTGGAAGATTTCTACCCTACAAAAGATAAGGTTATACACGGGGACTGGGTATATGAAAACAAAATTGATTTTAATTTAATCAAAGTTCCTAAGGATACATTATATAATAAAATAATAAAAAATCCAAAAATAACAAAACAAGAAAAAGCAATAATCCCATCAAGCCCCGTTTTGCCATTAGTAATTAAAAATTGCGCTTTTCTTGGGGATAGTTTCGGTAATGCAAGTTCTTCTGTAAGTGAGGGAATTCGTCCAATCTTAGATACTTCAATTATATTAGCAAGAGCCATAAATAAAAATAATCTTAAAAGTTACGAAAAAGAATGGAATAAAAAAAATCTTAACTTGTATATAAAAAAGCTGTCTTTGAAGTTAAGCAGCAAATTAAAAGTAAAATTACTGCATCAAATTAGGAAAAATCCAGAGCTCTTGAAAAAAATGATGAAAAATGAGGATACTAAAATACCTAAAAACATAAAAAATAAAATTCCGATTAATTTGAAATTAAGAGTTATTATGAATTATCTTTTTCTCGCAAGTAAATACAAAATAATGAGATTAAGATACTGAATAAACTATTTTTACATTAGAATTCTGAGGATAATCTATTCTTTCAATTCTAAAATTATTATTAAAAATATTATTTATATAGCCATTAACAACTGATGCTCTATATAAAAAACCATATTTATTTATGGGGGCATTTATAAAATCAAAAAATATTTTCTTTTTATATTTCTTCAAGTCGGCTAAACCCCATCCAAAAGCACTCAGCATAATCTTGATTGCTTTCACCTTATTCGAGATTGTCTCTTTATCTTTAAGAAATTCTTCTGCTAATTTTTCTGAACTTTCAGTTAAAGCATTAACTAATAAATCTTTTTTATTAATTCTAACAAAATAATCTGCTACCAACTCAAGGCAACCTGCTTCTATAGGAATAAGCGCCTTACCCATAAAAAGTATTTTTCCAGAACCTACCTTAACTTTCCCAAACTTAATTAAATCATTAAACGTATGATATTTTTCCGATTCCATAAGAAATTTTGGAAAATTCAAAATATTATAATTCTCCATTGGCATTAGTTTCTGAGTATCTGGAATATATCTCTCTTCTATGCTTTTATTAGCTATAACAATACAATTATTTGGACAATCATAGCATTTTGATTCTGCTTCTATGTTCTCGCCTGTTAGAAAACTAACAAAGCCACTAATTAGACCCGAAGTAAAAGAAGATAATTTACTCTTCCTGCAAATCATATTTGATTTTCCTTTCAAAATTAAGGACATTTCCTTCACGTTATAAGTTACGTTTTCAGCAAGGGAAAATCCCCCTCCTTTAAGATTGTCGAATAAATAATTTATTAAAGAATTTTGAAGAAAGGAAGGTGACTTTTTTGCTTTTGACAATAACATATATCTTACAGCAACATCCTTTCCTATTTTATAAAACAATCTATCTGCTTCGCTTTGACCTAAATTTTTAGAAGCTTTTAGCTGTAAATTCGCAGCAATATCCTCGAAGTCATAAATCATCCTTCTTTTGACTTCCTTATTACTATATTTTGAAGAGGTCTTACTTATTATTATTCCAGGTTTATCAATAATGTATGTCTTAGGAAATAACAACTTGCTTATCCAATAATCTTTAAAACCATCTCTCATAATAAACCGCCTCCTACACAGAAGATTATTCTCCCCTGACAACAATGCCTTTTTTATTAATCTCGTAGCTCTTGCTTTCTCTGTATTGATTTGTCCACCTCATCTTAGGAATAAAGATTCTTCTTTCTATTGCCCCGAGTTCTAGAAAATCTAAATTAATAATCCCATCTACGAGATGCGGGATGTTGTAGTAAAATCTTGTCTGCTTGTCTAATTGCATTTCTAAAATTAAGATTGTTGTTAGCCCCTTCCTCCTAAACATAGAAAATGCCTGGTTTATCATCCGCCTTATATTAACTTCTCCACTTAAACTTAAAGATTCTGGATTAAATGCTGAAGGAAAAAAACAATTAAAGCTATCTATAACCAATCGGTTTATAGAATTATCTTCCCTTATTTTCTGAAAAAGGTCGGAATAAATCTTTTCATATTCAGGATAAGTAAAGCACCTTATAACAATCTTTTCTTTATCAACAAAATCGAGAAATTCTTTTGAAAACTCAAATTGGTTAATCATATTGATTATATTCCCTTCTGGCTCTTCAAGATTGATGTAAACACATTTCTGTCCCTGCCTTGCACCCTGTAATAAAAAATGCAGTGTAAAAATTGATTTTCCTACGCCAGGAGGCCCGCTCAACCCGACAATCCCCCCTCTCGGAACCCCCCCCTGAATCATCTTATCTACATTATTAATTCCAATACTTTCTCTCTCAATTACTCTTCCGCTTAATTTATCTTCCATTTTTAATCAGATTTTTATTTTATCAACAACATAAACAAATATTATTTTTGTATCTGTTTCTAATTTCTGGCATTTAACTTTTTCATTAAATCGCAAATTGCTCCTTAACTCTCTTGGAATTAAAAAATATTTGGTTGCTTCATTTTTCCCTCGCTGCGATAAGTTTGTTTTAATCTCTGCTGCGTCTTCTGAAAAAACACAAATGTTATTAATATACCCTTTTAACTGCAAAGCTTCCTCATATCCAAGTTCAACTTCAAAAATTACCTTGCCCTCTTTTGTTGTTTTTGTTCCAAGTATTTTTCCCATAAGCATAAATATTAATTTTAGTATTTAAATCTTTTCAAATTTTAAAAAATAAGCAATTATTCCTACCCCTATACAATTTTAAGGATAAATTTTTAAACAAAGTTATCCAAGAAATTTTGAAATATAGTATCAATTAAGAGTAGTAAAAATGGGGGAAATTATAAGTTCTAAAGTTTTGCCAAACAACAACGTCCTATACCGGGTATTATTAGAAATCGATGAAGCTTTAGCTTTAAAAAATGGTTTTCGCAATGTTTGCCTATTCTCCCCAGAATTATGTAAAAAAGAGGCAAGAATAATTGAAAGAGGAAGGGAAAAATCAACTAAGTATTTTGAAATTCCCTTTAATTTAAGATTTAGAAAAAAGAAAGCCTACGAAAAAATCTCCTATCAAAAACTGGAAAATCATTCTAAAATTTTTTATATTTATGTGATAAATAAAAACAGTCCATTAGACTTCTAATTAAAAATCCTCAAAAAATTCCCGGAGCCCTCTTCCTCTCCTGCCAAAGCTATCTTCTTTGTTGCTGGAATGTAAGCCTGGTAATAGGCATATTCGCCTTCTTCCCTGCTAAACTCTATTTTTGAGCTGTCCCATTCTTCCCATCCATTTTCAAAAACATACAGGCTCAGGTTTCCTGAATTGTTTTTAGGGACTTTAAACTCAACAAATATTTTTTCAATATCTTCTGTCGCTATGTTTGTATCAAAAGAATAATAATTCACATCTCCTGCATTTTCCTCCTCGTATTCCTCAGCAACAAATTCAGCCCCATTGATTATTTTTTTAGGAAATACTGCTATTCTAGTTATCTCTCTGCCCTTAAGCTTATAAACAAGAGGGCTGCTTGGAGAGATCCTAGAATAAACTTTCTTTACCTTTTGTTTTAGCTCTATTCCTTCGTCAAAGCTCCAGAATGAAAAAAATCTGCTCACAGTTATCTTATCTTCTCTAAGCAAAACATTCTCCAGTTCTGCGCGGAAAACATATTTCCTGGGGAAAAAGCTGACTTTTGGGGCAAGAACCCTGTATGACTGGCCTATATTTTTTCCACTGACATTCCATACAATAACCTTATGCGTCTGGCTATATTCTTTTATCTGCCCGTCTGTTTCTAAAATTTCAAATTCGATTGGGACATACTCTCTTAACTCTAATCCTTTTACTTCATGAGAAAGTAAAACATTCATCCTAATAACAGCCTCTTTACCGCTCTTTATCAATTTATTATTGCATTTTTCACACTCAATCAACCGATCTAAGACAAAATTTTTCAGAATTGCCACAGAACTAGTCTCGCTAAATTCTCTCTGCCCATCTCCAGCTATTATCTTAAAGTAATTCATTCCAAAACTCCCGTTTATATATCTCTGTAATTCTTCTCCAGTGTATGGAAATTCTCTCTGCCCGTTCCTTTCAATAGAAATATTTGTAAAAGGACTTTTAAAACTGGCATTCAATAGAAGTTTAGGTTCATTGGAAAAAATAACCCTGCCTGGACTATTGATTACAATTGCCTTTTTCAGGTTCATCAAAGGAAATACATCATAGCCCTCTCCGCTTGTATACAATGAAACAGGGCCTGCGAAATACCCTTCTTCGTTAAAAATCTCCCCATTCATCTGGCTTCCAACAGGCAAGTTCAAAGGAGGATAAATCGCCTCTATATCGCAGCAAAATTTATTTTCAGCAGGGCTTACGCTGCAGGTTGTAAACTTATTTTTATCAATGCCATAAATTTTAACTTTCATCCACTGCGGCTCAATGCCCGCTGTCGAATTAACCTGCCCGCATGCCAGGCTCGCTTCAGCAAGGCAAGAAAACCAAGCTGCTGCTAGGAAAAAGCATATTACTAAGCCAAATACCATCTTTATCCTTGAGCCCATGTTCCTGATGAAGTCACAGAAACTTCATAACCTCCTTCTGGTATAATATTAAAATTAGTCCCGAGATACTGGCTTGCATTAAATGGGGAGCGGATGTAACCCTGTGATTCTTGGATTGCAGAATTCCAATTTGTAACCGCATCTTCATTTGTTAAGTTGTTAGTAAATCCCTGTGCATTTGTAATTGAAGTATTTGCATACATTGCCGCCCAATTTTTACGAAAATTAGTATCGTTTTTATTTAAGCTTATTGTTGTCTTATTATAAACTATTCCGGCCTGGCTCCAGGTTACTGGGCTTGCCACGCTTAAGTTTATATCCACTTCATAACCTCTTCCCTGCTGAAGATTAAAATTGCATAATTCATCTGTACATTCAAAGCTGTCCGGGCACGAGAACTTGGTGCAGGAAACTCTTTTTTGAATAGTTTCGTTCCACATTGAAAAAGTAGTTGCGTTTCTTATGTCATAAAGCGTTTGGTTGGCATTATCTAAATTAACAAAATCTGTTGGAAATCCTATCCAGTTTCTTGTCTTTGTTGCAGTATGCCTGAGAGTGTAAACGTGCGCCCCAAAATGCTCTAAAGAAGAATTCTGCCCTATTGGATTCCAGGAATCAATCCTGTAAAACTTTCTTGTTCCTGAAAAAGTTGTGTCAGTGTAATTAGGTTTTGCTGTTGTGTTCAGCAAAGTAAAAGCCCCTGCTAAACTTGAAGCAGAATAAATATAATAATCAGTTGTATGGTTTGAAGCATTCCAAAACAAGGTTATGTTTCCAGTTCCATCATTTTTGTCCTGGGTAGCATTGATATAAACAGGAAGGTCTGGATATAAAAAAGCCCCAAAACTGAAATTGCTGGAATTAAAAGCCTTGTTGCCCACAATATCATAACACAAAACATTCCAGAAAAAATATCCATCTTCTAACATATTTGCAGAAGAAAAATTAACCTGCACATTCTTGTTAGGGTTCAAAACTGTCTGATTTAAATGCCAGCCTGTTGTCCAGTTTCCGTATAGAGAGCAATTGGCTATGGAAGTAAAATCATTGACGCTAAAATTAAACTGGCTGATTGTAAGCCCTGAAAGGTTCTGGTAGTTTCCAGGATATATTAAATTAACAGACGGAGGCGTTAGGTCAATTGTAAATGTTCTGTTTAAAGACGCAAATGCGCAGTTATTAGCTCTATCACAGGCATAGCAGTTCCAGAGAAAAGCTCCCTCTTCTATGCTTTTATTAAAAGTATAATTCACATTGTTCAACCCAGATGTATTTGTCTCGTTTAAATGCCAGCCAGTTGTCCAGTTTCCGTATAAGCTTACATTCTGAACTCTATAATCATCAGATGCGCTGCAGTTAAAAGTTACATTTTTGGAAGAGCTGTTGTAATAATTAACAGGCTGTATTAAAACAACATCAGGAGGGATTATATCTTTTTTTACATTTACTCCTACATAGTCTGTTGCAATTGTTGCTGTTTTTGGGCTCGGAGTTGGCGCAGCAGAGTAGCTCCTAGCCAGAATCCATACATATCCTGTAGAGTTAACAAAATCAGAAAAGTAATTGTCAAATCCAAAATAAACCCGTCTTTCAGAGTTATTGGTTGAATAGGAGACTTGCTGAATCCAAGAGCTAGAGCTGAAATTATAAATAGAGATGTTAAACCCGTCTGTTCCAGAATTTACATCTCCGTAACCACTCCAGGTTATGTTAAGTTCCTTCATCTGATTTGCAGACTCGTTTATTCTTATCTCAAACCTCTGATAAGCATACAAGCCAGAGGTGCCTGTAGAGGAAAAATATTCAAAATCATTGCTGTCTGACTGCAAAGCAGGATAATCATTAACCGGAGTGGTTGTAGTGTCTGTTGTACCCTCATAAGCCCTGTTGTAAGTCAAATCATTATAATCATAAATTGCTAAATAATACCCCACTCCTAAAACGCTGTCTTTATAATAATTAGAAGAAGAATTATAGTATGCGCTTGCATTGTTCCCTATCTGGCACCTATAGCTATAACTTCCCGCAACTGTTTCATTAACAGTATAAATGGCATATCCGCCGGCTCCTGTAAGGTTGCTGCCTAAAGAGGCGCCCTCTCTTAAAAAACTTACATTATATCCTAAAAGCCCTGATTGAGAAACATTATCCCTTACCAAGCAGTACATAGTAGCTAACTCTCCCTGCTTAACTCCCGCAGGAGAAAAATAAGAACTCCAAACCTCCGCCCACCCCCAAATTTGAAAAGTCATATGGCCAGTAACATTAACATTGTTTACAGAGTCGTTTGCATAAATCCTCCAGGAAACTTGTGTCCCAGGAAGAACAGAAGAATTGCTCCAGTTAAACTCGCTCGTGTTTCCTGTACCGTTTAAAACTCTAGGAGAGCCGTAAGTAGTTTTATTCTCCCACACTCCAGATTCGTTAGTAGCCAGCCAGGCAGCACTTAAATTAACTGCATCTGCCCAATAAGCAGATAAATTAACTGTTTCATCTCTATGAACTATGTTTACGTAGTTTCCTGAGATTGTCTGGTTCTGGAAAGTATAATTAGGGGCAGTTGCATCAACAAGAACAGTTCTTGTAGCTGTTAAATTAAGATTTCCTGCAGAATCATTTATCCAAGCATAAAAGCTGTAGTTCCCGTCAGTTAATCCTGTTTTATTCTTCCAGTAAATGTTACCCTCGCTGTTGTCAAAAGTCTCGTTTGAGCTCCATCCCAGCCTTACAGAGTCTTTATATGAATCACTTGCAGTAACATTTATAAAAATCCAATTGAGCCCTGTAATTTCAGAGCTGGTTGTAGAAGGATTAAAAAAAATCAAGGGAACTTCGCTGTGGACATTTAGTGTAAAATTGCTGGAGTTAAACGCCCAATTCCCTGCAGAGTCGTTGCATTTAATATTCCATAAGTAACTGCCATCGGGAATAATTTTATTGAAGCTGTTAACGCTTCCGTTTGTGATAGTTATATCTGTATCATTTTTTTGCCAAGAGCCGGTCCAATTTCCCCACAATTCGCAGGAATCTATATGTGTATTAATCGGAGTATAATTAAAAGTCACATTAGAGTTGTTCAGCCACTGGTTATTTGCAGGATAATTTAAGTTTACTATAGGAAGAGTGGTATCCAGCGTAATTTTTCTTGTCTGGCTTGAATTTTCATTTCCAACATAATCTGTGCAGTTGACACTCCAATTATGGCTGCCTTCTCCTAAATTAGCTACTGTAAACTGGGTAACAGTGCCATTTTTTGTAGAGGAATTTGTCTGGTTGATAGAAGCGTCAATAATTAAAGAGCAGTTCAAAACAGTTGCAACCAGGTCTGTTGCAGTGAAATTAAAACTAAGGGTTGTGTAATTGAAATAGCTGTTGTTTAAAGGGTAAGAAAGCTGTATGGAAGGCTTTGTTGCATCATGGGTTATGTTTGTATTGTTTGCGTACTTGCCCCAGTTTCCTTCTGTGTCATTTGCCCTTGCTCTTACCTGTATTATCTGGTCGCTTACAGAACCCAGATTCCAAGCGTAAGAATAAGGAGAAGAGCAGTCTGTATTTATTGTGTTCCAGGCAGAGTCATAGTAAGCTGAAAATACAACACAATCAACACCACTTCCAAAATCTGATGCAGTTGCATTGACAGTCTGGCTTTCTGTTGTTATATAACTGTTGTTAAAAGGTCTGTCTAATTGAAGTGTAGGGACAACATTATCTATGCCTATTTGTATTATTGTATAGTTAGTTGTGCTATCATCATCAGTAACAGTTATTTTCAAAAAGCAGCTTGTACTTTCTTCTAAACACTGGGTTTGAATAAGCGGATTATTAGTAGCAAAACCGCATATTGTTGATACACCATCGCATAAGTTCTTGGGGCTGTCAAAATTAGTATTGTTATCGAGTTGTATAAAATAATTGATAAGGCTTCCATCACTGTCATAAGAAGCCCCGACATCTAACGTCTCAATTCCATGAATCCAGCTTCCGTTAGAAGGATAAGTAAAATTAGCAACTGGGAATTTATTCACATACAAATCCACTGAACTCGAAAAATCAGCAGCTGCATTGCTGCTTAAGCCCCTGCATCTGATAGCCCAGGTATTTCCCCCAGAGTAATTTGAAGATATATTAAAGGAATAATTGCATCCTGCTCTAGAATCAAGGTCTCCGCAAGAATAGTTGTTAACTTCATTAAATAAATTATCTCCAGAAGTTAAAATATCTGTCCAAATTCCAGAATAAAAGTATTGGGGGAAAAGATAAACCTCGTTGCATGCCCCTCCGCTCTCATTGCAAGTAACATTGCAATTCTGGTAGTAAGAGCTCCCGTTTCCAGCTTCGTTTATTTCTATATTGGAAACAGGAGAAAGCATGTTAACTATAAGATAAGAATCAGAATACCCTGAAAAGTTCAGTCCAATCGTGCTTATGTTTAAATTTCCCAGGCTGTCATTTGCATACGCCCTTGTCCAGTTGTATTCTCCATCAAATAAAACAAGATACCTGTTTGAATACACTCCGTCTCCTGCGCTTTCATCACAATCTCCTCCTGCATCATACAAGGTAAGATTCTGGCTTCCGCCAACGCCGGGGGGGAGGCTGACTTCCGCCCAAGTTCTATCAATCTCCAAAAAATTATCGCTGACAGTCAGATTAAAGCAGATGTAAGTATTTGCCTCGACACTTGTAGAATTTATGTAAGGCTCAGTAATGCCTGGAGCAGCATTGTCAACTGTAAAATTATTATTAGAAATATCGCTTCCAAATCCTCCTCTAGTGTCACTTGCGTTGCACTTTATTGTATAATTATTAGAATCAGAAACTAAAGAAGTGTCCCAGCTTAAAGTGTAACTGCCGCGATTAGAAGTAAGGTTATCTCCAATAAGAGTCCACGCTCCGCCGCTTCTCAGGTATTCAAAACTGACATTCACAACATAATCCGAAGGGTCAGAATCAGAAGCAGTCGCATTTACAGTAATAATTCCAGAAACATTTTCATATCCATTAGGATAAATAACAATGCAAACAGGTGCATTGTTGATAATATCAATAGTTATGTTCGTGTTTCTTGTTGTATTTACCAATCCAGCCCTATCAGTTACATTAACACCTATATTATAAACTCCGTCTCCAATGCCGATTGCCCAGGAATAAGTTAAACCATCGCTCGGATCAGTATCGCTTCCAATCTCTTTAAAATCAGTGCTGTTTTCATAGTAAAAAGTGGCGTTTCTAATTCCAGAGAGCGCATCACTCGAAGAGCTTGCATTTAAAACATAGGTACTTGAATTAATTATGGTATTGCTCTGAGGCAAATTCAAAACCGCATTGGGAAACGTTGTATCATGGGTTATGTTTGTATTGTTTGCATACCTGCCCCAGTTTCCTTCTGAGTCATTGGCTCTTGCTCTCACCTGTATAACCTGGTCGCTGACAGAAGCAAGGCTCCATTCATAAGAATATGGAGAAGAGCAGTCTGTATTTATTGTGTTCCAGGCAAAATCATAGTAAGCTGAAAATTCTATACATTCAACTCCGCTTCCTGAATCTGATGCAGTCGCATTGACAATCTGGCTCTCTGTTGCAATGTAGCTGTTGTTAAAAGGGCGGTCCATCAAGGCAGTCGGCCCAACATTATCTATGCCTATTCTTATAGCTGTTGAATTTCTTCCGCCATAATTGTCAATAACCCTCAATCTTAAGTAACAAGCATTGGATTCCTGAGAGCATTGTGTCTGGGAGGAAGTGTTTAGCTCGCAGCTGGCTCCTGCTCCCTGACAGATAATTGTTGAACTTGCAAAAGCAGAATTGTCATCGATTTCAAATAAATATTCAGCTATTGTGCCGTCAATATCAGAAGAAGCTGTTGCATCCAATGTCTCGGTCGCATGCAGCCAGGTTCCATTCAAGGGATAAGTAAACGAAGCATTCGGCAGCGAATTTACAATTAAAGAACGAGTTGTAGGAGAATCTGGATTTCCATTGTTGGAAGAAGTTGCATTGCAGCTTAAGACATAATTTCCATAGTTGCTTGAAGAAACATTAAAGCCAGCATCTTGCGCAGTATTTGGATTGAGAATGCCCAAACTCGCGCTGTTAACATTAGAGCTTAGATTAGCAGAGTCAGTCCTTAAAGCCTTGTTTGGGGTGCATCCTGCTCCCTGGCAGTAAATAGGATAAACAACAACATTCTCGCATGCCTGTCCAGAGCAGTTGGCAGTGCAGTTCATTATTAAACTTTCACTTTTATTTATAACTGTGCTTGCAGCAGGATTAGTTAAATTAACAGTCAGAGTAGGAGGGTTATAAACACTTATATTTGCATTTTTAGTGTCATTTACAGGCACATTAGAATATTCAGAAGAAAAGTTAACATCAATTTTCCATGTTCC
>MFWN01000024.1:12627-27613 GCA_001786395.1 Candidatus Pacearchaeota archaeon RBG_13_36_9 | reverse complement strand
TGTAGAAGGCTCGTTTAATGTCCCGTTTATGGCCCCTGCTTTCTGGTAGGTGACATTAAACCACAGCTGGTCAATAGAAGCAGTAGTGTCTCTTGAATTTGGAGAAGCCTGAAATGCTCTTGCCATTGCCCTTGTTCCAGTTGGCCCGAAAAAATTGCTGCATTGCCAGTCACTCTCATTGTTTGGATTGTTAATGACATCTATGCATCCAGAAGTTCCTGCTGTTCCTGGACAAGTAGAATTAACCACAACAAAAGTATTAGGCTCATCGTTATCAATGCTTATGTTGCAGTCATTAGGGTCATTTCTTGATGCGCTCCACTCATAACAAAGGGTTATATTAGTTATTCTTACGCAATCATCCATAGTATCGTTGTAATAAGTTGCAGCAACTCCTGCGTACCCTGCGCTGTCTGTATCTGATTCTTCTCTTATATTATCGTTGCAGGATAATAAATCAAGCCCTGCTCCGCAATCTCTAGGATAAGTCCCATCACAATTCGGAAGAGCTGCACCAAATGCATAACAGGTAACTGACTGAGGCCTTAAGCCTCCAGCGCTCAAGCCTCCTGCAGTAGGGTCGACCACATAATCAAATTCCACGCTTCCAAAAACCAGCAGGTCAAAAGTATCCTGGCTTCCTAAATTATTAAAATAGCCGGTGTACCAATTTTCCCCATTAACGCTAAATTCCATTAATTTTTCATTTCCATCTTTTTCATAGACTTCAATCTTCCCGCTTCCTCTTGCGTACAAAGTAATATCATTTCCATTTGTAAGATTTTTCTCAAACATAACTCTAAGATAGTCTCCTTCTGGTATGTTTTTCCAAACATTATCTTTCTCGCTTACGAAAGAGTAAACATCTTCGACAAATCCTCTTGTAGAGTTAAGGTGCTCTGCCTGGCTTATTACAATAATCTCGAACGTCTGGTTGGACAAATGAGGAACAATCCAGCTAATAGAATCAATAAACCCATTTCCATTCAAATCGTACATCTCAAAATCCAAATATCTGCCTTCTTCTCTCCAGTAAACCCTTAGTCCTTTGTTTATTCTAGCCGTTTCCTCAACCTCTGCATAGGCAGTGATATTATATAAATTATAAGAATCATCATAATAAATTTCTACAATTTTTTTCCTCCCCTCAACTCGCTCTTTTTTTTGCGGCCCTCTGGTATAATACTCTATTTCAATGTTCCCATATGCATCATTCAAAACAACTGCCTTCTGCCCCTTTTCCTGCTCCACACTGACTGAAAAATTAATTGCTTTTCTTTCCAAACCTACTTCAAAAACAGAAATATTCTCCCCGTCCAAGGGAATAGCTATTTTCGTTCTTCTCGTTCCAAGCGCAATATTTCCTTCTTTAATCCACTTGACTGGCTGTCCGATAACAACCTCGCTCTTGGTCATTAACTCGCTAAGGAGGGTCTCTTCAGGAGTCTGGTTGGCAGTTTCACTTTGCGGGGTCGGACTCACAGCCAGAACCACTTCAAAAGTATAACTTTCTGTTTTCTTGCCATAATTAAGTTCAATGCTGTAATTTCCAACTTCCGAAGGAGTAAAAAGAACAACATTGTTCATTCCAGGATAAGAATAAGCAGTGCTGGGAGTTGTTATTTTCATCTTGTAGCTCCCATATCCCTTTAAGTCAATCTTTATCTTATCTCCCAGATTGTACCTCCCTTCAACCAAGGAAGAGCTTGATAACGGAGTAGTTAAAAAGAAAGATATCAAAGCTAGAGCAATCACACTTACCACACCTATCTTAGCCATAGATTTCCTGTTCATCTTAAATCTCGTAAGAGTTTAAGAGGCAAAAAATATTTTATTTTTTTCATTCTTTCTCTTTTTTGCTTAAAGAAAAGCCTCTTCCCCAGGTATACTACCCAAATATCTATTTAAATAATTTTATATAATCCCGTATAAAGATTAGGGTGCGAAATACTGCCCGCCCAATCTCGACTTAATTAACATGAAAATGCCTGCAATTAAGCATAAAACCCCTGCAATTAAGGCAGCCATAACAATATTGCCTGAAAGCCCTATATCAAAAAAGTCCTTATTAGAAGCGATTAGGTCAAATCCTGCAATCAACAAAGCAATATCTTTAATGAATCTTCCGCCAATAATAAATAAAAAAACCGCAATTATAAAAGGCAATAGAAATCCGCCAAGAATAACCGGGCTGTTATCGGGAATCTCACTGCATAATATCTCTGTGTGAATATCTTTCCCATAGACTATCTGCCCCTCCCCGCACCCATAAAAGTGTGATACAGCCAGATGCCCAAACTCATGAATCACAATAGTTGCTATAAAAACAAAGTTGGTAATCACAAGAATAAAAACAAGGTACCTCAAAAAAACAAGAAAGAACGGGGATTCTCTCTTTTTTTCCTTATTCTTCCTGCATTCCAGATGGAGGTACTTTAATTCTCTTGAAAATCCAACTATAAGCCCAAGAAAAAGAAGATTGGAAATAGAGCTGAGTATAAAAATGTCTCCGATTCTGAACAAAAGCAGCATGCAAAACAACAAAGAGAGAGAAGAATAAAAGATACCGAAATACCCTGTTTTTCTGCAGTGAAAGCTTTCTATTGACAAATCAATAAAAAATAAAAGAGTCAAAAGAAAGGAGGTTATAATAAATAGGTAAAAGAAATTAAATACCGGAAAGAAAAAAGAGATTAAGATAACAGCATAAAAAAACAAAAAGTAAAACATTTTCTTATTATTAGAGATTGAATAAATTATCATAAACAAAAATACGCTCTGGACTAAGATTACCAGAGCATATAAAAATAAAAAGTCATTTGAATTATACTTAAGAATGTCTAAGTACCATAGAAAAGAAAAAACAGCCGCAAAAAAATATAAGATGCCTATAAACAAGAGATAATTGACTGTTTCGCGTATTTTCCTGTTTTTGTAGTATCTAAAAAAATTCAGCCCAAGCAATAAGGCAATGGCTAAAGCAATTGCAAAGTTAATTAAAAATATCCAGTTCATTTTTCCTCTTTTAGACACTCAAAAGTTTTTATCATTATAAATTTATCCAAATTCTATATAAAAATAATAGGTGGTGGCGCTTGTGTCAGCACCATGCCCGTTTTCAGCAACCATCATCTCAAAATCATAATCATTACCATCAAATCCCTCCAGGTTTTTTTCTAAAACAGAAGTATAAATAATATTTGAATCATCTTTTAAAAGCACTTCGTAAAAAGAAGAGCTTTGTTCTCCTCCGGGGCCATATAAATTAGCAGAACTGCAATTATTTATTGGTATCTCTATGGACCCGACAAAAAAAGAAGGGTGGCTTTTTGCATTAAAGGTATTAGAAATGCTATCTGCATCTCCTGCAATCTGCCCCATTAAAGCTTCCTCAGAAGCTATTGCTCCATCATCTACACAAGAAATTGCGGCAAAGTTAGGGTCAAACGCCCTCGTAGCGTAAACCTCCCCATTGGGAGCAAGAGCTGACCAGTTATATAATACCTTATCGTTGCTGTCCGCTAGCTGGATTGTTCCTGAGACATTGCCATAATAGCCCTGCCAGGACTGGGTAGTTGAATATCCAAAAACTGTCATGTAAGTAACATTTCCTGCCAAAGCTGAGTGAGACTCAGGCTCATCCGCAGGAGCAGTTTGAGAATCTCCGGGAGTTACCCCTGCTCCATTGACTCTTGTGCCCGGATTTGAACTAAAATAATCTGTCAAAACAATTTCTGTATAACCTGCAGCAGAACAATTAATTGTAGCTGTTCCTGACCCAGAAGAAACAGAGTCATAGGAATACAGTCCAGAAGAATAATTCATCTGCCTAAATCCTGCGCCAAAATCAACGCTGCAGTTAGCATTCTCTATAGGAGTGCTGTCAGCTACTTTTGTATAGTTAGCATAAAAAACAACACTCCCGGATATGGTCTTGTCCCAGACAAACAATGCAGAATTTTCTGTGGCAGAATAGTTGCTGAAATGGTCTACTCTAAAAACAAGTTCTTGCCCATTGTTTAATAACTGGCAGTCTTTGCAAGGCTTTCCATCCCGCAATATTATAGGATGCTTGAACTCGAGCCCGTAAAAAGTGACTTCAGCAGGCTGATTTAACTCAGGGATTTTATCAGAATCTATGCCTATAAAGTTTTTGCCCACTACAATATAGTCTTCCATATTCTCGCAGTTGCTTAGATTAACAATGCCAAGAAATTTTATTCTTCCGGCACCTTTCTTGCCAAGGGAAAGGTTTCCTGCTTTTTCTATATCCTCCCAATTGCCATCCAGCTCCAAATTTCTATTGGCTTTAATCACCATTACTCTGCGCTTTTGGGAGCTTGCCAGGCTGTCACAAGAGATGCTCCAAAAATGTTTCCCTCTTGATAAATTAAAGAGAGTAAAATTATTTATTCCAGAGCTTACATTTTTGTGCTCCCAAGCTATTTCACTGTCTAAAACAAGGCTGCAGCTGCCAGCATTTTCAGCAATTTCGTAGGAAAAAACAATCTCTTCTTCAAATCTTAAAGCATTTTCACCAGGGGAAATTAAGACTATCCCTGCGCTCTTGTTTTTTTCCTCAGCCTTTTCTTCGCCCCCTTCGCCTCCGCCATTGTCACCATCTTTACCTCCGCCCCCACCTCCACCTCCGCCACCCACGCCTCCACCAACCCCGCCCCCTCCACCAGAACCTTTGAATGTCTGATTTTCTCCTTTAATAACATTAATTATCATCCCGCCAGTTTTATTGGCTATAGTTTTACCGGGAGCATCCACCATCGCCTCCGAAGGCATAACATCTGAAGGCAAACTCGCAGATTCGCTAGCAGAAGGCTTAAAAATAAAAAAGCCTGTAAAAGGAAATTCAAAAGAAGACCAAACAAAGAGAATCATAGATAAGGCTGCTGTAGCTAGCAGTATTCCAATAGCTATATTAAATGTTTTCTCTTTGATTTTTGTTTAGTTTTTTTTTACATTTTGATAGTGAATTAATTTCCAGCCCCCTGGAAAGCTCCGAAAACTATATTGCCGTTGCACCCGCCAGAAGCGCCAATAGGAACATAAATTCTCCAGTAAGTAGAGTTAACAGCATCATTTGCATCATCATCAGTTCTATAGTCCAGATTAAACTTTTTTAGGACAGTGTCTGAAGTAAGGTTTGTATAAACAGCATCTGCCTGGCCCAAGCTCAATTCCCCGGGATTGGATGCAGTAAAGTTGTATTTTTCATGCTCGATCGAGATATTTTTAATATCACATTTCATCGCCAGCCCATCTTCTAGGCTCTCCCCATACCCCCTTACACTCAAGTTTACCATGATATTGCCGTAATTAGTGATATTGACTTCTACCTCACCAGAAATTTCATCTGCATCAGATATCTCATAGGCAATAATGTCCTGCACCCCGACTGAAAGAAGAGTATTGACAGAAGTGGAATCTGAGCCATTACCAGAAACCGACAAGTTGTCTTCTACCTCAAAAAAACATGCCCAAGTTCCTGGATTTGCATAATACAAAACATCGAATCCGCATAAAAACTTAGTTTCATATTCTGTACCATAACTCTCGTCTTTAAAGCAGCTGGCATTGCGATAGTTGCTGTTGTTGTCATCTGAGTCCCCTATATAAGAGCTGGAATGGTAAAACTCTGCAGCGGCATTTTGCAGGGCATCTTTATCGTATTCTTCCACTACTATCTCGCATATAACATTTCTTTTTGAAGCTGCAATCAGGTCAATTTCATTTGAAGGACCTGTAATAGCATCATCAACTGAGATAGATGTTACATTTGGCTTGCTGTTAAGGCTCATGTTTGGCGCCACATCGTATCCCGCCCCAGTAACGCTCAAATTAACATCATAAGCAGAATAATCCACAACCCCTACTCTTATTTCACTGCCAACTATGCAGGGAGTAGATAACATCTCACAATCAATCATATAGATATTATCTGCTCCTGAATTTCCAGTGGGCCCGATTGTATCTGTAAGATTGTCATCAATGCCATTGGAAGGATTCCATAACACAACTTCCTTGCCATTGGCACTTTCCCCATACCAGGAATCTCCTACTCTCCCGACAATAAAATGGGCAGCAGAAGCTAGCTGAATCATGCAGATCAGAAAAATTAACATAAATATTCCTTTCATTTTTTCTCCTAAGACGGCAAAACCAAATCCATGCTCTTGCTCGCAATTATCTCGTATTCCCTGTCTGTTACAGCAAAATTCTTGCCCACCCCTTGAAAAACATTGACATAGCCTACTGTCCTGTTTTCCTCTGTGAAGGAAATTGCCTCTATGCCTGGATTCATTTTTATAAGCGTTTCAGCATAAACGGGCTCGCTTAAATTAATCCTTATTTGATTCTTGCCCTCTGCCAAGCTGACAGAGAACGTATCCTTGGAAGAGATTATCATGAAAGAAAAAGCAAAAGCGGAAAAAAATGCAAAAATAATAAAGGCAGTTTTATAATCCATTTTTCCCTCCTAATTTCTTATGTAGCTTATTTATTTTTCTATAAGCCCTCTTTTTTTCTCTTTTATCCAGCCCAGAATACGAATTTTTAATAAACAAATAGCCCTCTCTTGCTTTTTCTGTCTCTCCTCTTTTTAAGAATCCTCTGGATTCTCTGATTTTGTGGCTTATCTGCAAAAACTGTTCTGACCCCCTGCTTTTTCTAAGATAAAGCAAATAAACCAATAAAACTGCAATAACAGCTGCTCCTGCAAAAATGCCTGCATAATTTCCTAGCCCGGATTCAAAAATAAAATAACCTGTTATATCTGACTCTGCTGTTTCATCCATCGAAATAAAAACAAACCCTATATTCTTCAGGGAGGCGGGGCTTATTTCCTTGCCAAGGGAGTAGAATATTTCTTTTGAATCTGCGCCAAAAGAAAGGATCGGGTCCTCTTTAACTACCTGGTGATTTGCATTTCGTATATCGATTTCAGAGGCGCTCTCTGCAATCTCTTTAGGTATAATCTCTATAAAATCCCCCTCCCCGCTCCATTCTATCTCCCCCAATTTGGAAGAAATCTCCCTTTTAACAATAGAAACTTTCTTCTTTGTGCCTTCCATGTATACTACTTCAACAACATAGAAAAAGCTCTCAACTTTCAAACCCGAACTGTCAGCAATTCTTAAGCTTTCCTTAATGCTTTTATCCCTGACTTTCCCAGTTACATCCGGATTAATTTCAAGAATGGCTTCTCCTATTTCCTGGCTTTCAATTTTCTCTTCAACGCTATCTTCCACCAAAACAACCAGGCTTTCAGGAACTTTCTTTTTTATAATGCTCAGCTTAACTTCTAAAGAGCTCATTTTATTGCCAAGCTCCTCTTCGCTCAAATCCTGGAGCTTGTATTTTTCCGCGTCTTTTTTAAGCGCGTTTAATTCTGAAACAGCCCCATCGATTTCTTTAGCGAGGTCTAATTTTTCAAAAAGCTCCTTCTCTTTTCCCTCCTTTAAAGAAACAGAATTTTTTATGCTGTCAACAGAAGAAGCAGTCAAGTCCAGCTCTTTAAGGAAATTATCCACCTTGCCAACCAGCCTGGAATCTAATCCGCTGGAGGATGTCCTATTACTTAGCAAAGCAGTGGCATAAACTTCCAGGGAAAGATCTGCCTCATTACCCGCTTCATCTACTCCTGCAACTCTGTAATAATATGTTTCTCCATCGTCAACTGCAGTGTCATGAAAAGGGCTTTCAGCTATAGCCATATAAAAGTCAGTTCCTCCTAAATTTTGGGAAGTTGACCGATAAATCTTATATTCTTCTATATCGCTCTCATCAAGGTACCACTCCAGTTTTATTTCTCCCTTATAGCCTGTAGCAGTAATAGAAGATATTGTTCTTGGCTTTGCTGTATCAACTAAATAAGCCCCCCCGCTGATAATCTCGCTGCCTTCCCTGCCCTCTAAATCATTTGCCTTGAACTTAAAAGACACTACCCCCTCCCCGAAACTTTTTGGGATAATCAGGTATCCTTTCCAGTTTTTCTCAGAGCCAGTTAAAGGAAGAGGCTCATAAACTACCCCATCAAAAGAATATGTCAATGAAGGCGCTTGCGAAACAATCTTGGAAGTAACAAGAGTAATCTCATATCTTCCATCCCTAATAGGCTCGTCTTCCCCTAAGACTATGTGGGAGGTAACAAGCGAATTCACCATTACTGCCGTCTCCAGCTCTGCACCCTCACTGATATTGTCCTTGCATCGAACATAATATTTATAGATGCCGTCCCCTAAATCAGTAAAAGTTTTCTCATGCAGCTTGCCTGAAGTAAGGTCAAATCTTCCATCCATGTTTTCATAAGAGATCCCTTTTTCAGTGTCATATCTGCAGGCAGCATCCCTGTCTGTGCTAACCTTGAACAAAAGAGAAGAGAAATCAATGGTTCTCTCAGTGTAGGTACTGTTTGCAAAAGAATATGCGAATAAAACAGACTGGTCCTTGGCCCCGGCTAAAAAAATCCCTGATAAAAATGCAGCTAGCAGTATTATTAATTTCCAATTCATTTTTTTATTTGTCTTAATTTATCTGTATAAAGTTTCTTCTCTTTCCTTATCTTGAAAAATAAAAAGCCTATTAATAGCATCAAGGCAATATACACCAAGGGCAAAAGCAAGCTTTTCCATGCAAGTCTCTTGGAAAATACTTCTAAAACAGTGCTTGACTCAAAGGTCTTTTTTCCGCTGTAAAAAACTCTCCCGCTTATAACATACCTTCCGGGCTCAGTCGGGGTAAAAAATAAGCTGAATATCTCTATAGAAGAAACTGGGACATTCATCTTGTCAGTTTCTAGTACTTGTATAATTTTATCCCCCAAAGTGACTTTTCCCTTGAAATAAGCCTCAACATCTTTTTCCCCAATGTTCTTAAAGCTGACTTCAATAGGGACGTTGGTATTCACTTCAGCAGTCTTGTTGGTAAGTATTCCAAGCAAGACACCTTCTGCTTTCAATGCTCCTGGCTCTAGTATGTCAAAAGTTAAAGTCTGGGAATTATAACAGTCAATAACAGATACATCTGCCCAATATTGGCCTAATTCCAGGCTCTTTGAATCCATTCTAAGGCTAAAATTGCCCCTCGTTGTAGGCAATATTTCTTTATCTGAAAATTCCTGGCTCTTTAATATTTCTAGCTGGTCCTGGTCCCAGATGTTAATGACTGTCCTTGGCTTGAGTTTTATATTGCCCCTGTTTAAAACCTCAAAATTAAACACCACATCATCTCCTTTCTCAACTGACTTTACACCAAAGTTATAAGCCATGCACTCTTTAACTTCTATGTCTGTAATCTCCACTGTTATTGTCAGGTCCAAAGAAGTCCTGACAACACTCACAGCATGCCCTTCTACACCCTCTCCAAGCTGGGCAGTCATGAACCTTAAAAATCCCGTGTAGTTGCCATTAGGAACATCCGCAGGAGGATTTGCAGTGATCTTTAAAGAGTAAGGCTTGCCCATTGAAACTGTAAAGTTATCGAAAGAATAGTTAATCCATTCTGCAATCTCGCCTCTGGGCTCTACATCTATAAGTACCGGCTTCTCTGAGTCAGCAGAAACAACAACGCTTTTCTCTGAATATCCCCCTCTCAAAACACCCTCAAAGGTCGTTGTTGCAGGACTGATGCCTACATTAACAGCAGACACCAGTCCTGTAACAGAGAGGTATATGAATACAGAAAATGACACAGCTAAGGCTGTTCTTGTTCTACTTTTGCAGATTAAATTTTTTTTCATTTTGTTTAAGTTTATTTTTTAAGAGGCTCCGGACTGCACAGCCCCAAATATAATATTCCCCTGGCAGCTTCCCGCAACCCCTAACGGAACATAAATCCTCCAGTAAGTTGCATTTATTGCATCCTGGATTGTATCATTTGTCCTATAATCCAAGTTAAACTTCCCGACAGCTGTAGTAGAAGAAAGGTTCGTGTAAGTTGCATCCGCCTGCGCCAAAGTCAAAACACTGTTGTTAGATAAAGTAAGATTATACTTTTCGTGCTCGACTGAAATATTTTTTATTGCACCAAGAGTGCAGTTCATTGCAAGATTATCATTTAAAGAATAACTATACCCTGTAAGGCTGAGATTGAACATTACATTTCCAACATTGGTAACATTTGTAATATTCTCATTAGAAACCTCAGTGGCATTAACTACCCCATAATCTATAAAAGAAGGGACGCTCAATGCAAGAAGAGGCAAAACCTGTGTAGTGTTACTCTCGCTCACGCTAATGTTAGAAAGGTCCAAAACAAAAACAGAGCAGTTCCAAGTGCCTGCATTTGCATAATACCAAACATTAAACAAGCAGCTAGCTAAAACAGTGTTTTCATCTCCATAAGATATGTCAAGAGAGCAGTTGTTATTTGTATAATGGCTGTTATTGTCGTCTGGGCTTGCATAAGTAAAAGAATTGTCAAAAAGCCTGGCACTTACATTCTGGATAGTAGAATCGCCATTATAATCCACAACTAGGGCAGAACAATTGACTAATTTGGTTGTATTTGGATTTAAGTTTATTGTTCCGCCTTCTATGTCAATATTTTGGATAATAGGGGCAACGTTACCTATCTCTAATTCGCTTTTTATAGTAACGTTCTCCCCTACATCCGCCCCAGCTATCTGGGAGATAATATTAAAAAAAAGAAAAAAAAGAAAAAAAAGCAAGGCTGCCTCTAGGAAAAAAATACTTAACTGAAAAAAATTAAAATAAACCATGTTAAGTTTTATTCCAGCTCCACATAAAAGTAATAGGCAGTTGTAGCTGCTACATTACCGTTTTCAAGTACAAGCATCTCGAAGTCGTATTTCTCTGAATCAAAGCCGTTTTCATTGTTCTCAAGCAAAGCAGCAAATATTATCTGCGCATCATCACTAGCATCTGTCAATAAAATTTCTTCATAAGTTCCTGCACTTCCTGATCCTCCGCTGCCATACATATATGCTGCCGGACATAATCCTGTTGTGAATGCTGTTCCTGCTGTAAAAAATGGAGCATGTGTATTTGCATCTGAAAAAGTCTCGTTCACTCCATCCACATCATCTGTAGAAATGTTGAACAAAGTCTCCAGCTTTGCTAGGCGCGGACCGCCTTCAGAGTAGTTTCCTGTAAAATTATAGCAAGCTATGTTTCCCCAAGATACCTGTCCTGACCCGTTTTGAGTCGCATAAACTTCCCCTTCAGGACTGGCTAAACTCCAGTTGTATAACACTTTGTTGTTGGTGTTTGCAAGCTCAATCGCTCCAGTGACATTACCGTAGTAACCCTGCCACGACTGAGTGGTTGTAAATCCTGTTATGTCCATATAAGTCATATTTCCTGCGAAAGCATTATGCAATTCTGGGTCATCTGCTGCTGCAGTAGTTGAAATCTCTCCTGTGTAGTTAGCGCCGTTAGGATTAACTGCTAAGACAAACCCTGCTGTTAAGGCAAAAAAGGCCATTATAGCCAAAAAAAACCAAATACCCTTAGTCATTATTCTTACCTCCTTTCAATTTATTTAGTTGAATCTCCAATGAAACAAACCCTTCTGAAGGGATTTTTATTGGATTATTAGCAAAAGAAACATCCAGCTTCCTGTCAAATTTTTTCAGGTAATTTTCAATGTCCTGCCTTAGTTTTTTTGACTTGCTGGCAATAATTATCCTATAAGGCGAAGAGATTTCAATAAAAACACCCTCAACTTCCTCAGAATCGCAAAGCTTCCAGTATAGTCTTTCAATATAGGGATGAAGAGAAACATCTTGGACGCTCCAGATTCTAAGTGTATTCTTATGGGAAGCCTGTGTTTTCACAAGTCTTTTAGAAGAGAATCCTTTTGCAAGTAAAACAAAATAAGCTATTTCATCAGAAATTGAAAAAAGAGTCCTTGGCTTTCCTTTTTCCACAGCCCCTGTCCTTTCTTTTTTTACCAATCCCGCAACTTCCAGCAGCCTCATCTGCTGGCTCACATAAGAAACAGTTGTGCCCAGCTTTCCAGCCAATTCTACAGGAGAAGAAGGCTTTTCTGCTATTATCTGCAGGATTCCCCACCTGGGAGAAGCCAGAAGCATATCAAAATCCATGTTCTTACCTATTCCCCTCCTCTGCAAACAAGCCTTCTTTCCCTAACCTCTCTTTTCATGTTCTTACCTATTCCCAATACTATTTAAATGTTTTGTTCACTTAATTAACTGAAAGAATTTAATTATAAATATTATATAAAATACTTTATCTATTTAACTAATTACTAAAATAGTAACATAAAAAAGAATAAGATAGCTATAAGCAATCAGAAAAGAAAAAAGCAATAAAAAAAGAAAAAATAATCACACGCTTATCTGCCTTGCCTCTAAAATAGCTTTCTTTAGCTCTGATTCAGAAAGATTCGCCTTTCTCCGCAATTCAGAAATATCCATCTCCATCAAGGTATTAATCATAATTATTCCAGAATCCAGCAGCCTCTGCTTGACAAACTTGCTGGCTGTTTTCAATACTGTAACAGGATAGAGCTTTTTTGCTTCAACCAATCTCTGCAGGCTTTCTTTCGCAGGATATTTCCAGCTGGTTATTTTCAATCCAACGCCCTTGGAGTACTCTATAGCGCTCCACGAACATTTGGTGTTGGTGGCAAGCCACGGAAAATCAAAATTATGCATTCTGGAATTAGTATCCAAGAACCTAGCATAAGTGTACATTGCTTCTTTTGTAGAAGCGTAATTCCCAGGATAATTGTAGTACTTGCACTCCACCATGTACGTAGAATCTTTCTTGGCAACAACATCAACTTCCTGCATTATCCTTTTCCCCTTTATCAGCTGGTTTATCTTGACTTCATACCCGTAATGTTTTAAAACCTCTGCAAAATATTTTTCAAAAGTATATCCCCCGGGTCCAAGAGCCATTAATGCCCTTTTCAAATCATATTTTGCAGCTATTCCGGGAGTTTCCCTGAGTCCGGAAAAAACACGGTCCAGTATCTCTTTAGTCGTTATTCCATCTTTTAAGCTGCTCTCAACATCTTTTAGTATCCTCCGGGATTGCTCCCTTGATGCCCCTGCTCTTTTAAGCGTCTTCAAAATTTTATTAGGATTGAATTTCTCTTTTTCTCCTGAAAACTTAACAACATCCACCATCTTTTTTCAAAAATAACAGGAAAAAAGAGTTTATAATCTTTTATGAAAATTATTGTTTGTTGCCCTGATTAAGATGTAATCCGCTTTGATATGCCAACCCGTCTAGCAAGAATTTTCAATATTCCAAAATAAGTTAAAGAACTTTGCTTGCCGAAAGGCAGCAAAGTTATAAAGAGGTTAAGAGTTTTACTCTTCATCCCTTTCACCAGCATCTTCTTTCACAGCCATCTCTACTTTCAATTCCGCCTCTTCCAGCTCCTTGTAGCACTGCTTTATCAGTTCAGCCCCTTCTTTGAATTTATCAATAGACTCTTTCAGGGGAATCTCCCCGGACTCCAGGCCCCCGACAATTGTTTTCAGCTTTTCCAGCTTTTCTTCAAATGAAATTTCTTTTTCCATGTTATTTTTTATCTATTTACTCTTCGCTTATTTTATTTTTTTAACTTTTGCCTCTAACTCTCCCTTATGGAGCATTATGTTTATATTACTATCTATTTCTACATCTGAAGAGTTTTTTATTGTCTTTCCATCTTTAATAACTATGCTGTATCCTCTCTCCAAAATAGAAGATGGATTTAAGGCATTTATCTTGGAATCCAGAATTTCCAGGATTTTTCTTTTCAGCATTATTTTCTGGGAAGTCCCTGCCTCAAGCATGTATTCTAAATGTTCTATCTTCTGATAATAAGCATGTACCGCCTCTAAGGGCCTCTTGAAAACAGCCCTGTTCGCCAGTTGTTCAACAAAGGCTTTGTTCATCTTTATCATGTCCCTTGCAGAATTCAGCATTCTCTCCCAAAAAGTCTCAAGTAGTTTCCTAAGCTCCATTACATCAGGCACAGCTTTTTCAGCGGCAGCCGAAGGTGTGGGAGCCCTGTAATCTGCGACAAAGTCTGCTATTGTAAAGTCAGTCTCGTGCCCAACCCCGGAAATTATCGGTATCCTTGAGGAAAAAATTGCCCTTGCAACGCTCTCTTCATTAAATCCCCACAAATCCTCCAAAGAGCCCCCTCCCCTTCCAAGAATAATAACATCCACCTCCTGCTGATTCATCAGTTCTATTGCTTTTACAATAGAAGCAGCTGCTTCTTTTCCCTGGACAACTGTCGGAGCAATTATAACTTTAACAAGAGGATATCTTCTTCCAAGCACATTCAAAACATCATGCATGACTGCCCCATCAAGAGAGGTGATAAGCCCAATTGTTTTTGGAAATTTTGGAAGCGGTTTTTTATGCTCCTCTGAGAAAAGCCCTTCCTTCTCCAGCTTCTCTTTCAGCTGCATAAATGCGAGGTTTAAAGCGCCAAGCCCGTCTGGCTGTATTTCTTCCACAACTACTTTGTACTCCCCTCTTGGCCCATAAACCTCTATGCTGCCTTTAAGCAGCACTTTCATCCCGTGCTTAATCTTAAAAGCAACATTTTCGTAGGCTCTTCCAAAGAGAATGCATCGTATTTGATTCTCTTCGTCTTTTAATGTAAAATAAGTATTTCCAGAAGAGTAGGTCTGCGGAGACGATATCTCTCCCCTGAGATAAAATCCATTAAGTATTTCATCATCTTCGAGAATCATCTTTATATAAAACGTGATTTCGCTTACAGAAAAAATCCTTTTTTCAATTTCCATAAAACCCCAAGAGCTTTTTATCTTTTATAGTTTTAGGGGGTAGAGAATATAAAACTAAGCGGCATAAAACCAATTAATTTTTCCTTTTTCTAACCCTGTCAATGCCAGGCCTATTTCGCAGATTGCCTGATAACTTCCTTTAATGTAATCGTCAGCAAGCATATGTTCCGCCCTCTTCCTGATAGCATTGCGCCATTTCTTGGCGAGAGTCCCCCGGATATATTTTAAATT
>MFWN01000024.1:1975-12605 GCA_001786395.1 Candidatus Pacearchaeota archaeon RBG_13_36_9 | reverse complement strand
CCTGAATCAAACCTGTTTCTTGGCTCTGGTAAAAATCTATAAGTTCTTGCAGAAGTTTTTCAGCATGTGTTTTATCGCCGAGGGCAAGATTTGCATATAATGCTCTGACACTTTCTCGTATAGACAAAAATCCTTTTGGCATTCCTTCCGGAAGCTTGCTGTATCTAACTTTTTCATCAATTAGCAGCCTTTTTAGCTCATTTTTGTAACCCATAAATTCCTCATCACTTCTGGAACATGCCAGTAAGTGAGGGTCAACATAACCGATTCCTTCAACATAAAATAAAGCCCTCTGCATTGCCTCTATCTTTCTTGCCTCCTCTAAATTTCCTCTTTCCAAGTGGATCAATATAGTCGGCAGCAAGCTAACTGAATCATCCACTCTTTTTACAATATCTTCTAAACCGGGGTTATAACCCCTAAACCTCTCTGCCGTGGAATTTTCCCCAATTCTTCTCAAGGCCAGCTCAAAAATAAAAAAGTGGTGATAACTGGCCATAGAATCTATCTCTCTGAACTTCTTCCCCCCATAACCTTCTCTTTCCAAATCTTTTATTTCTTCTAAATGTTTTATTGCTCCTTCTGATGATTTGATTATCATCTGCTTTCCGACTCTATAATAACTTTCCATTTTCAAGAACTCTCATCCCCCAAGGCCATAATATAAATTTAAATAATTATTAGTACTTTTCTATTTATTTTTCCATAAAAACCGATAAATTTAAATAAAATAAGCTATTTTTATGCAAAATAGGTAAAATGCGCCAATTAGACCTAACAGACAAAAAAATACTTCATGAGCTGGATTTTAACAGCCGACAGCCTGTTTCGGTTATAGCTAAGAAGCTTAAACTCTCAAGAGATATTGTAGCTTATCGCATTAATAAGTTTTTAAAAGATAAATTGCTTCTTAAAACTTACACAATTATAGATATTTCCAAGCTGGGATATTCTGCAAGCAAAAATTTCCTAAGATTTCAGAACATTACAGAAGCCAAAGAAAAAGAGTTCCTGAATTTTATAAAAAAGAATGAGAATATAATTTACTCTGCAAGTTATGACGGCAAGTTTGACGTTGTTGTAAGCATCTGGAGCAAAAACATTGAGCAGCTGGCTTCCTACATTGGAGAGCTGGAAAAAAAGTTCGGGGGTTTTATAGCAGAAAGGCAGTTGGCTACAATAATAAAAGGGGAGTACTGCGTCAGAGACTACCTCGTTGATAAAAAATCCTGCACCAAAAGGCAGTCTTTTTTCGGCTCTGTCCCGGAAAAAGTAAAAATAGATGAAACTGACAAAAAAATCCTTGTAAAACTTGGAATAAGCTCACAAGCTTCTTCTGTAGAAATAGCCTCTTCCCTGAATATTTCAGCAGACGCAGTTTCTAAGCGAATAAAAAAACTGGAAAAGCAGGGCATAATCCAGAATTATAACATTGTACCTAATGAACCGTTTTATCCTTATATCCATCACAAAATCCTTATAACTCTCCAAGATTTAACAGAACAAAAAGAGAGACAATTAGAGGACTTTTGCAGGCAAAACAAAAATATCTGGTATTTCTGCAAAGCACTGGGAGAGTGGAATTTTGAAATTGATATGGACACACAAACACGAGAAGAATTCAGAAATTTCCTCAGGCAGTTCAAGCTTGAATTCTCAGGCATAATCAAAGATTATACCATTCTAACAGCTTATCAAACCAATAAGTATAATTTCTGTCCGAGAGTCCCTTAAACATTCTATTTTATTTCCAGCAGCTTCCGCATTCAGCTTTTTTGTTGGATAATTTTAAAAGCTTGATGATTTTTGCCTCATCAATTTCCTTGGCATCTTTGAACTTCAAATGCCTCATATATTCTCCAGTTCCTGCAAAATTCTCCATATCTTCTTTATCTAATCCTTTAACTGAAAACCCTAAATTAACACTGTCTTTCAAACTAACCAGGTAGTACATTCCTTCATACCAAGGAACCCCCATTTTCATCCCTTCTTTGATTTCTGGAAGGGTTCTCAGAATAATTTTTCTTAGCTTATTGCAGATTTCCTTTTGAGGCTCTTTCTGCTTTTCAATGTATTCTGTGACTTTTTTATCCATAATACATTTAGGATTCTTCATATTTTAACTCTTTCTATAAAAGAACTTATGGATTTTAATTGCAAAAAGTATAAAAATAAAGTTTTTTTATAGCTTTATGAAGAAGCTAACCAAACAAAGTCCAGTTACGTTAGTTGAGCTTCCTGCAACACAATTTGGAGTTTTAAATGGAGAGATTAGTTTTAATGAATTTAGCAAATCCAGAATGCCCTCAAGAGCAATTCATGTTTTAGAAGGAATTTTAAGGGATGATGGGTGGGAAAATGTTCAGTCTATAAACTCTTATCATGGAAAAAACGGAAAATCAACTGCTGAAAATTTTAGAAGAATATTTGGTTCAGATGTTGTATTAGCATCTTATCTAACAAGCACTTTTCTTCAAACAAATAAATTATTTGAATTATACAAACTGAATAATCCAGAAGGAATTGCTGTTGCAGGAGGTTTTGATGCAAATTTTAGAACAGAGGCGGCATTAGAAAATGCAGATATTGTTGTTAAACAAGAAGGAGAAAAGACTCTTGTTGAATTAATGAACAGGCTTATAGAAGACAGGAATTCCTTAGAAGATACTGAAGGCATAGCTTTTAAAAAAGGAAAGGAGATTATAACCACAACTCCAAGAAAATTATTAACTTCTGAAGAACTAAGCCAGCTTCCTCATCCTTATTATGATAAAGTGACTAAAAAAAGAGTATTAGGAGGAGTTATAGAAACTTCAAGAGGATGCCCGAGGAATTGTCGTTTTTGCACTGTTACTAAATTTTATGGGAGAAATTATAGAACAAAGTCAATAGAATATGTTGTTGAAGAATTAAAAAGAACAAAGGATTTAGGAAAGTTTATTTTTTATACAGATGATAATTTTATTGGCTCTCCAAATAAAACCATAAGCTTGCTTGAAGCAATAGCCGATAAAGGATTAAATAAAAAACTTGGAATTGTTCAGACACCAACAGAACTGGCAGATAATCCTAAATTAATGGAAGCAATGAAAAAAACAGGAATAAATTTTTTATGCATAGGAATAGAATCAATTAATGATGACAGCTTGCATAATTTGGGAAAGGGCCATACTGCAGAACAGAATAAAAGGGCAATTGAAATATTTGGAGAGTATGGATTCTGGAGGCATGTAATGATGATTTTTGGATTAGATGGAGACACTAAAGAAGTCTATAAAGAAACGCTTTCGTGGATGAAAAAAAATTCAGAAAGCATGCAGTTCTTTGCAATTGTTCCAGGCGAAGGAACTCCGTTTCATAGTGAAATGCAGGAAGAAAATAGGATATTATCAGAAGATTGGTATTTATATGACGGGCATCATGTTCTATTAAGGCCTAAAAATTTCACTCCCTATGAGCTTCAGAACATGATTATTGACGCATATAATGATTATTATTCAATTAAAAATAATCTTAAAAGATTAATAATCAGCCCAGATAAAACATTAACATTAGGTCTTATGGCTTACACTACTCTTTTTGGGGGGGTCAGTAAAATTGCTAATTCTCCTCAAATGAAAAATCATCTGGAATTTTTAAAGTCTGTTAGCTGAATACTTTTGGCAGTTTTTCATTGTTTTTTCTTTCTGGAATTGCTCCTACTTGCCCCGGTAAAGAATTATAAATAGTTTTCCTAAACAAAAAATAAAACAGCAGCAGCAATCAAGGCAAGTATAGCCAGTATCCATAATATTTTTTTTGCTATTTTAAACCCAATTATAAACAGAAGAACTGCTGCAGCAAAAGTCAGCAGGGGATAGGTCCTGCCTATAGTGTACAAATCCATATATATCCTTAGAAAACAGGATAAATAAACTTATGTTTTTGTATCTGGGACAGGATTCGCTTATGTTCACTAAATTAATAATTGGAAATACAATTTAAATGATAGGGGCTGACCTGCAAATCAGGTTAATAGCATCACCCTTCTGGGCAATTGCAAATGCTCTGTTACCATATGTGCCTCTTTCATGCCTCGATGATTTTCCTCTTTTATTTCTAGATTAGTGTTTTTAGATGTTTACTGTTTTAGACTCAATATAAACTGCAAAATATATATTAAGATATATATTTTATAGTATATATAATTTTGCAAAAAAAGAGATAAATTAAAAAATAAGAGCCAGACCCTTTTTTAGAACAAGGTGATGAAAAGCAATTGAATTTGGGTCTGACCCTCGGAAAACAGCTTTTGAAAAAGAAAAAAGAGCCTTGCCAGACAGAAGCATAGAATCTGCAATGGGGGGGCTCCCCACACTGAGGTGTGTTATGCATAACTTGGGCTTTGTCTGTTGAATATCTTAGTTTTCAGAATCTCACGAGCCCAGGTTGTTTTAAAATTTGGTAAGAGCCCTGTTCAGATTTTTCTGACATCACAAATCAAGGCCTCCTCCCAAGGACAAATAATGAGATAAAAAGAATCCTGCAAATGCAGGATTCTTAACATGAAGGTGCTGGGTTAGTACGAAGAAGAAACCCAGCAATAGCAATGGCCGTGGCGCCGAGCTCATATAAAGAAAAGACTCAGCAGCAAAGAATCAGTAATAAAATAGGGCCTGAATCAGCTTAAGTCTCAAAAAACTACGAACTACTATGGAGTGTGTAACGTTTCAAACTATTTTAAAGAGAAACATAAACCAAAACAGGCCCAGCACAACAAGCCATAGCCCAACAAAAAGGAGTATGTTCATAATGGAGCGAGTAATGATTAAGTCAGATTACGACCTAGTGAAAATGAAAAGCCCCTTTATGTATGGAGAAGGAATGAGGGTGAAAAAAGATTTAAAGGAGCTTTTTTTATGACGGGCATTCAAATAAATAACAATATCTGAATTCAAAAAAGATGATTGCAGGAGGCTCTCTTGTCAGGCCTGAGAGGATGCCAGGACAAAGAGAGCCTCTGTCAGCAACAACAACCCGCGCAGCAATTTTTTATATTGTATGATGCTGGCTCCTCCCAGGAATTCACGGAGGGGAGGGAGGATAAATATTAACCCAGGAGGAGTATGAAGTTAGCTTCAAACAACTATTAAATAAGCTGTCTGAAGCAAGGGGGCTATAATTAAAAATTCTCACCATAACTTTTTACCAGATAAACACTTCGCGCTTATTATTATGATTGCAGCCCTCCCAAGAACTCACGTAGGAGAGGATTCGAAGAACCCAGGAGAGCTTGAAGTTAACTTCAGTTCAATAAGGAGCCAAACTGAAGTTGATATCAACAAAAGAAAAGGCAATTGGTAAAGATATTATGATTGCTAGCCCCCCATAAACAAAAAAGGGACTAGATCTCAAGAAAAGGACTGACACGTCTAAATAATGCCAGAATAAAAGACCCTCATAAGAAGGAGAGTTCTTACAAGGGTCTCGGTGATATGTAAGTCAGTTGCTTTGCAACGGACTTACAGCAAGTTCTGCTGAACGCATCTTCTTTACCCGGCTAGGTATAATAGAAGGACGCGTCAGCCAACATTATCTTCTTTGCAGTGAGGTTATTGAAAAGGGAATTCGGCGCAGCTCTTGCTTCTTCGCAGCTCGCAGTCATCCAATTTCCTGCCACATTCGTTGCCGCTGAGCCAATATCCACATCCAGACCAGCGACAAGATTCTCTGCTTCTGCTGTTTGTACCAGTATAGTTGCCAGGTTCGTTTGGCCAAGCAGCAGAACGAGAGTTCCCACAATCCAGAAGCCCAGAATTATCAATAAAGGTTTTCTAATCACTTTAGAATCCTTTCAAGAATATGACTCCTAACTCAGATAATTTACAAACAGGGTACAACAATACTGAATTGTTTCATAGGCATGTCCTTTCTCCCAAATGAACCGGTTATTTCACGACAATACTAAATTGTTTCATAGGCATGTCCTTTCTCCCAAATGAACCGGTTATTTCACGACAATACTAAATTGTTTCATAGGCATGTCCTTTCTCCCAAATGAGCTATTGGGCTATTTCAGGGTTTTCCGCTTCTAAAATGTTATTTTATCCAGAGAAACTAATTCTCCACAATTAACAAAGAACCATCTAACTTATCTTCTTAGTTATCTATGAATTATTTTCATAGTTTTTCTGCACTGTCTCTTCAATCATCTGTAAATGTCTTTGTCTTCTGTATTGGCTTTCTCTGTTGTCGGTGTATGCTGTTCATTTGAAGATAAATTATCTTCAGTTGCAGATTGTATTTTTTTGATTAAGTTGAAATATGATTTTTAGGATATTAGTTGATTAATAGGTCCATATATAAATATTTTTCGCATATTATTACCTTAAACTGCCTTTAAATACTTTTTTATTCTTTTTTTACTCATCTTTTCTTTCCTCAATCTTTCCTGCAATATTTTCTTCGCTTTTTCCAGCTCTTCTCTTCTCTCAGAAGAAAGCCCTTTCCCTCCCCGATTGATAAAATACTGCACCATTCTTATTGCAGAGCCAGTTCCCAAAGGGCTTACATCTTTCCTAGCCATGATTCTCGCAATAGTTTCAGCATCTTTTGTAAAAATGCCTTCAGGAGGAGAAGTAGAATCGGTTGTTATATCCTGAACCCATTTCTTGTTTTTCATAATCTAATAAACAAGAAGATTTATTTAAATGTTAATAGTTTTAATATCTGAGAAAACCTTAAAAACCTCTAAATTGTGTAATATAGCCCTAAAAAGGAAAGAGAGTTCTGATAAATTAAGATGGATAAGATATTTCCTCAAAGCAAAGAATTAAAACAGCTTATTGAAAGTCATGAATGGGATTTATATGACTCTACAATGCCTGAAGGAAGAATAAAGCCTTTTACTTGGGAAGAATTTCAAGAAAGAGGCCCTGCAAAAGAATTTGTAACTGGAAATAACTATCTTTTTGCCCCTATTCCTAAACAAGGAGTGTCTTTAAGAAACTCTTATATTAATGCAGGCTGCATGGGTCTTTGTTTTCAGTTAGATAATATAGAGCAGCACATTGATATGGACGGGGAAGGGGCCCATATTGTTAATGGAAAAATAACCTATGTTTTTTCTAGGCTCGGGGTTGAGCATTATGAGAGAATGGCTGCTGTTAGCTTATTCACTCCCCCTAGCGCCATGCCAAATACCCCAATATTAATCATTCCATTTAGATATGTTTTAGAAAAATTTCAAAAACACTTTAGAATAATCTCTACTGAAGAGTATTATGGGGGTTTAGAGCACCCAGATTTCAAAGCAAGGATAAATTAGTTGTTGATAAAAACTTTTAGGTTCATTTTCTCTTAAGCTTATCTTCCACCCTAATAATCTTTATAACACCTTATGCCTTATAATTCTCATGAAAATAAAGGACATGCCAAAAGAGTGTCGTCCAAGAGAGCGTTTTCTTAAATCAGGTCCCGGGGCACTAAGTGAAGCTGAACTTTTTGCAATTCTTCTGAGAACAGGAACAAGAGGCAAAAAGAACAAAGAAGGAAAATATGAAGGAGGAGAAAATGTAATTGAAATGTCCAATCGTTTAATCAGAGAATATGGCTTGGACAAGCTTTTGGAATGCTCCCTGATAGAGTTACAAAAAATAAATGGCATAGGCCCAAGCAAAGCAATGCAAATCCTGACTATTGCAGAGCTTCAAAAAAGAATAAGCCAGGCGAAGCATCCAGTAAAAAAAATTACCTGTGCAAATGATGTTTTCAGCCATTTTAATGAGCTCTTAAAAGACGAGAAGCAGGAAAACTTCTATATTTTAATGTTAGACACAAAAAACAACATAATTGGAGAGCAATTAATAAGCAAGGGCATTTTAGATGCATCCATTGTCCATCCAAGAGAGATTTTTAAGCCTGCAATTAAAAACAGCGCATCAAAAATAATTCTTGTTCATAATCATCCAAGCGGAGATCCAAATCCCAGCAGTGAAGACCTGGAAATAACAGAAAAGCTAATGAAATCCGGAGAAGAAATAGGGATAAATATCCTAGACAGCGTGATAATCTCAAGAGAAGGGCAATGGAGCTGGGTGGAGAAACATTAATTTTCAAATAAGAAATTTTTCAATACTGGGAATTTTATATCCTTCGTCCTCTGATCCTCTTTTAAAAACTCATATCCATTTGGATCAAAATGCCTGTCAGCAGCTGCAAAACAAAAAATTTCCCTTCCTTCTTGCGCCTGCAATGCGCTTGTTAATACTAAACAATCAGCATGGCTATATCCATTTTCTTTTACAATAGAGAGCAGCTCCTGCCTAATATCTTCTACTCTGACAAGCCTTATATCCACCAAGAATTTAAAGAACCTGTTTATTCTCATCTCAAAAACATCCTGGTCTTCTGAAAATATTTTCTTTATTTCGCGGGAATCTTTATTCTTATTCGCTTCATAAAGTCTTTTTACAGTATCCTGATCCCTCTTGCTTAAATCGTTGAAGTATTTGGAGTTGGTTAACCCATAAGAAGGATTTATTATTTTATTTAATGCTTCTTGATAGATTATCCTTCTCTTTTTTATTCTTGTTTTTATTTCTTCTTCTATATAATAACCTAGCAAGAATTTCCCGCTTTTATTCGATATGTGTTCGTAGCATTTTTTTATGAATTCTATATTGATAAGTTTAGAGTAGGTGCCGTAATGGATTACTGCGGAGGTATCAAAAAAACTGTCCATTTTTATCCCCCATCCCAGCCAGACATGATCTCTCTCACTTCTTTTGCTTCTTCTGAGATGTCAAATTCTTTGTCTGTAAGCTCACTTAAGTAGATTGATTCTAAATTAGATATTGCTTCCTGAGCGCAATACTTTTTTGTCTCAATAGCCGGCCCCAGATTAAATTGCAGGAGCTCATTTCTATTATACTGGGGGTTTTTAGATATAGAGTCTAGAAGTTGGTAAGCTGCAATGAATTTCCACAAGGAGTCCAGTGAAAGCACTATCTCTAGCTTATATTTTTTTAAACATCCAAGTATTTTTAGTTTGTTCACTAATGAATATAGCTTCTCAGTCAAATCAAATATTTCAGGGAAGTCTGAGATAGGGCATTTTACGTAAAACTCAGTGAAATCATCAATGACTTTTTTTTCATTTTCCATATAAGAAGCCCCCCTAATTAACTTTTCTTTGATCTGGTAGAGAGGGTTATCATATTTGACATAATGGATTTTTTCTCTTTCTCTTACTTTCATGCCCTTATTAGCATTTAAAACGTGTTTTATTTCTTCACGTATCTCTTGGGCATTTTTAGGAGTATGATTTGTTGAAAATTCTTTTGTTGGATCAGGAATCATTAAGGGTATTTGCCCATAGACATACCATGCAGTTGGAAGTTTTAGGTTTAGCCTGTTTATTACATCTACTGAGTCTTTTGCAAGTTCGGTTTTTTTAGGTATCCTATTTTGCCTTTTATATTCCTCAATGATTGCGCTGAATAGAAACCTGAATAAGTCCTCTTGTTCTTTTGTTATAGGAATGTTATAGTAAGTTTCTGTAATCTTCTGATAATAGCTGATTTTATCTGTTGCAATTATTTCCTTTATTTTTTTTTCTTCAAGAAGTTCCAAAACATAACTTTTAACAGTGCTCCAGTTGGAATTTATAGCCTTGCTAATCTCCTGCGCATTCAAGGGCTTATTATTAAGGGCTTCAAGTATCTTTTCCTTAATCTCCTCTGGAGATTTCTTTTCTCTTTCTTCTGCCATTTTAGCTCAATGAAACTTGTTTAATTTCTGCCATCTTCTTCCTTCTCTTCCTTTTTATCTTCTCAGGCTCCTCCAAGAAATTATCTTCACTAACAACGCTTTCTCCTGTTTTTGATTCCAGCTCTTTTCTTGCATTTCCTGCAACCTCTCATATCCAACTTTTGCCAGCCATCTTTTAAAAGGCTCTGCCTTTTTAGAAGGAATTGACTGTATTATCCTGAAAACTCCTTCTGTATCTGCGCAGTCTGTCCCATATTCCTTGCCATCTGAAGATATAAGTTTCAGTTGTCCGATTTTTGCGGACAACTCAGAGCCTTCTTCAATTAGTTTTATTTTTAAATCTGACCAATACTTCCTTGGGCGATGGCTTTCAGTCAAAGCCCCAACAACATCCACAACAGAAAAAAACCATTTATCCCCAATTAGCTTTCTTCTTATCTCTTTTCCATTGAAAATTGCAATATGCGTCTCGCTGCCTTCGATTTTCTTATTTTCTTTCTCTTTTTCTTCCTTTTCCTTGCAATTTTCCTTTTTTTCCTCTGCCATAATTATTCAATAATAAATAAGTATATAAACCTTGCTATAATTAGTATAGACATAGTAATATATAATGTATAGGATAGTATATAAATATTTAAAAACCTAAAAAACATTGAAAAATAAATGAAACAGAATTTAGAATATGCAGTGGAAAAGGGATATGGCTTAGGTAAAGGAGATGATGAGGAAAAAGAAAAGTCAGCTGGAAAAAGAATAATTGAAGAGATACTTAACAAATATAATATTAGATACACTTACGAAAAGCAGCTTCTTGTAGAAGAGAAACTGCCGAAAGACACTGAAAAAGAAAGGCGGTGGTATCCGGATTTCTACTTAGAAG
>MFWN01000024.1:941-1632 GCA_001786395.1 Candidatus Pacearchaeota archaeon RBG_13_36_9 | reverse complement strand
GTCTACTTTCCCGTTAAACTTTTCAACCGGTGATTCCGAAAAGACGTAAAGGGACATTAATTTTGGGTCGCCGTGGTGTGTGCCCAAGTTGTGTCGAAAGGTTTTTTCCCAAGTAAGTGGCAGTGTGACCTGGTCGACGTTGGATGGATTCATGAAGGGGAAAACTCATGTCTGACTTTCCCGACGCGAAGGGAGCTGGGACGTATCGGAAGGCCGGGCTTGGCGCCTGGAAGATGGCGTATTCACATGTAGCGATCGGGTTATTCTTCCTGTTCCTCTCCATCGGAGGGATCTACCGGTACATGGGGAGCAACCAGGCAATCGCATCGCTAGGTCTCACCGTCATGGTGATCGTTAGCGTGAAAATTTACCATTTGGCAGAAGCAATGGGTGATAAAAACAAGAAGTTTACAGAGCGTGCGATTGCTTGGAAACAAGGGGCGGTAGCGGAAGAGAGCGTTGATGGTTTGTTGGAAGCGCTGCCGAATAATTATTTTGTGATTAGCGATTTCGTGACGAAAAAGGGAACCGCCGATTACATCGTGGTCGGGCCAAAGGGGATTCTGACGATCGAGACGAAAAGCCATAAAGGCGTTGTGACGTATAATGGGGGGAACTTGTTGCGGGATGGACATCCCTTTGAGGAGGATTTTATCAAACAAGCCTGGGCAAAGAGCTACATTGTTCGGGA
>MFWN01000024.1:784-894 GCA_001786395.1 Candidatus Pacearchaeota archaeon RBG_13_36_9 | reverse complement strand
TAGTAGACTCGATCTCCTGATCCGAAAGTCCAGGGTTCAAATCCTGGCCCCGCCACCAAATAAAACATGGGGAGTCGCGTGGTTGCGGTTCCCCTTCTTTTTTGTCCCGG
>MFWN01000024.1:433-562 GCA_001786395.1 Candidatus Pacearchaeota archaeon RBG_13_36_9 | reverse complement strand
GAGACGCATACAAGTGGTATCTCGTCGCAATGCTGTGGGGAATCTCGTTCTTCAATTACGCCGACCGCCAGGCCATCTTTTCGGTCTTCCCCCTGCTCGAGAAGGAAATGGGGCTTACGACCGTTCAAC
>MFWN01000024.1:154-258 GCA_001786395.1 Candidatus Pacearchaeota archaeon RBG_13_36_9 | reverse complement strand
GGTCGTTCATCGTCTTCGGCGGTCTGGGCATCCTGCTCGGCTTCGCGCTCCACACCCTGCTCATCGAGCCGAAGCGCGGGGCCGCCGATTTCGCCGACATCGGC
>MFWN01000024.1:0-113 GCA_001786395.1 Candidatus Pacearchaeota archaeon RBG_13_36_9 | reverse complement strand
CAGCTCTCCGGTGGGCGGGTGGATCGCCGATGCCCTGCGAAGGAGGACTCTGCGCGGCCGCCTCATCGTGCAGGCGATAGGGGTCTTCGGCGGCGCGCCCTTCGTCGCGATCT
>MFWN01000023.1:12207-16969 GCA_001786395.1 Candidatus Pacearchaeota archaeon RBG_13_36_9 | reverse complement strand
AGAAACTGAAAACAAGTTTTTTAGTTGGAGCTGGAATAAAAACAGGCAAGGATGTTAGAACAGCAATGAAACTTGGGGCAAAAGGAATAGCGATATCTTCTGCAATAACAAAAGCAAGAAATCCTGAGAAAAAATTAAGGGAGTTAATAAAATGATGCAGAAGACAAGACAGAAAACTGCAACAAAGAGAGAGCCTGAAGAAGTTGAAGAATATTTTTTCAAGTATGCTTTTCCCTGTGCGCAGGTTAAGGTGAAGCTTGGGAGTTTAAGGAAGGAAGAATATGACAGATTAAAAGAAATCTTTCTGCAAAACAGTTGCCCAGACAAAGAAACACTTGAGGCAATCTTCCAAGCTGCGTTCAGAAGATTAGGCAAGCTTGCAGGAGAAATGAAGAAAGATGTCTGGGATTCTGATGTTTTAAAAGAGTATTGGGAGAAAAATCATAACGAAGTGATTGATGAAGGAGAAGGAATGTATGGCAGCACCTCTTCGGGGTTTAAAGAGCTATGCAAAATTCATGAAGCTGAAGTTGTGGAGAAGCATAAAGATGCCATAGTTGTAAGATATTGCAATAAGCTGCGCGCTGTTTCTAACTTTCTTGTGCCTGATGCAGATGTGGGAGATAAAGTAAGAATTCATTTTGCATACGCTGTTGAAAAGGTTAAATAATCTTCTACTTTTTCTTTTAACTTTTTGCTCTCGAAATAAAATAAGTGCCAATCAAAATTAATAGGCTGCCTATTATTTGCAATGCAAAAACCTGCTCATTAAGCCAGACAAAACCCAATGCCAGTGAGATAACCGGGGCAAGCAAAAGGATTGTTGAAGCTTTTGAGAGATTAATGTATTTTAATCCCCAATAAAAAGTAAGCACATAAAAAAACAATAATACTCCTGAAATTATTATGTATCCCCATTGTTCAGAGTTCAGGGAAAAGAGCAGAGATGTCTTTCCAAGCAAGAAAATTATTGCGAATAATAATAAGGCTCCAAAAAACATTCTTGAGAATGTAACGACCCAGTTGCTCTCTTTTTCCAGCATTGCTTTTTTTGAGATGGTAGTTTCAATTGCCCATAAAACAGTGGCAGATAAAACAAGCAAGTCCCCCATTTTCATCTCGCCAGAGATATTTGTGAGTTCTATTAAGACTAATCCAGCAAGCATAACAACCATTGCAATCAGCTGTTTTCTTGTTATTTTTTCTTTTAAAAATACTATAGCAAGAAGGGTTGCATAGATTGGAAGAGTTTTATGGATAAACGCAGCTCTTCCGGAGGTTGTCAGCTTTAAACCAGAGAAAAAAAGCCAGAAAGCAATTCCTCCTCCAATGAGACCTATTGAAACCAGGTATTTCCAAGATACTTTATTAAATTTTTTCGCTTTTCCTGAAAAGTATAAAGAGATAAACAAAAAGAAGATTCCGATAAATAATGCTCTTACTGCAGTAAGTATCAAAGGGTCTACTGTTACAACAAAAAATTTGTTAATAACAATAGAAACTCCTGAGATTATTGCAGTTAATAAAATCAGCAGGGTTCCTCTTACTTCTCCTAAACTCTCTTTTTTTGCCTCTTTTTTCATGTTTCTTACAAGAAGAGAATGTTTTTAAGGTTTTCCTGCAATTTTATGCCCAAAAATAGAAAAGTTTATATATCAATTGATATATCAAGTATTATGGAAACCAGGATAACAGGAAATTTATTTGCAAGGTCTCCAACACTTGAAACTGTGCTGATGGTGGAGAGAACCATAGAAAAATATTCTGGAGAGTTTAACAGGACAGAAATATGGAAAAAGCTACCAAAAAAAGTTATGTGGCAGACTTATCTTATTATTCTTGATTATTTGCAGAGCATAAATAAAATAGCTATAAGCAAAGAAGGTATTTTAGTTTATATTTGGAGCCCGGAAGTTGCTAAAAAATTTGCTAAGGGAAAAAGGCATTAATATGAAAATCCTAGTTTTTGGAAATCCTCTAGAAGAAAAAGATAGTTTAGCACTAAAAATTGTTCCAAGATTAAGAAAAGAATTTCCACAGGCAGAGTTTAAAGAATTTGACCCAACTGAAAACCTTGAGGCTGAAATTAAGGATGGAAAACTAAGAATTCTTGATGTTGTTCAGGGAATAAACCAAGTTATGGTTATAAAGGATATTGAGCAGTTAAAACAAGATAAGATTTATTCTATGCATGACTTTGATTTGGGATTTAACCTGAAACTCTTAAAAAAGATAGGAAAGTTAAAAGAAGTTGAGATTATTGGAGTGCCTCAGGAAATGAGAGAGAAAGAAGTATTTGAAGAGGTTAGGAAGACTCTATCTAAGTTTTAACTCCATAAATAACTTTTTCAAAAATCTCCTTGAATTTATCATAATTGAAATCAAGGCATACTTCTGTTTCTGTTCCTTTTATTAACACCACTCCATCGTCTCTTATTGAAATTGGCATTTTTTTTATGCCTTTTTCAAATATCTCTGGAGTGGTAAGTGCCATGAGCGCAAGTGCGTCGTGCATTTCTTCTGTAAACAAGTACAAGGAAGAGAGTTCATAAGCTTTTCTTTCTAGCTCTCCTAATTCTCTAAGCTTTTTCAGCTCTTCTTTCTTTATTCTAGCATACATTGTTGCATCCAGCGGCACAAGAACCTTGTTTCCTTTTGCGCTTATGACTGTCTGAGCTGCTTTAGTGTCTTGTGCAAAATTATATTCTGGGGTGTAGTTGCCAAAGGGGTCATAAGGGTCATAAGAACGATAAACTCCTCCACCCATTATGTAAGTCGCATTAACTTTTTCAAGGAGGTCAGGCTCTTTTGCCATTGCACTAGCTATATTTGTCAATGGACCTATTGCAACTAAATCATACTCTCTTTTATGGGAATTTATTTCTCTTGCAAGGAAATCAGCAGCATTATCCTTATTATATACAGGAATATTTTTCTTTGCGCATTCGACCATCTCTTTTGCACAGTCTGCTCCTTCTTTGTGATATTCTCCTACAGTTGTTATTCCCTTTAATTCTGCCTGTGGATGTTTCAATGCAAAAAGCAAGGCTATAATGTCATCTGAAAATTTTCCTATGTCTGTGTCCAGCAATATTTTATGCATTTCTCATTACTTCCTCTAATTTGCTCCAGTCTCTTTCTTCTCCTTTTATAATTAAATATTTCTGCATCTGCGAATATCTAAGCAACTCTTGAGCAAGCGCGTCTGAAACTACTTTTTGAACGCTTTTACTGTTCATTCTTTCAAATCCAGCAGCAAAATTCTCTTCTCCTGCAGCATACATCTCTTCAAGCGTGTTCATAACATAATCCATATGTAATGCTAAAGTCTTTCCTTCTGAATTTCTAACTGCTCTTGGCAAAACGGCATATACCGGAAGGCTTTGTTGATTACAATAAGGATAAGGATGATCATTAAGAGAGTAGCAACTGCATAACAAAAAAGGGTTTTCTGTGAAATCTGTTTCTATAAAATCCTCAAGAGAGTAGTCTTCATTATCTTCTATTCTAAGTAAGTCTCCTATTACAACGCATTCTTTTTCAGGATTAGTTATTTCATAGTCTGCAAAAACCTGTCTGTAATCTTTGTAATATCCGCGTACTCGCCCAGTCTCAACATCATGTTCAGTGTATATTCTGCATTTTAATTCTATGCCATTTTTTGCCAGATTTTCTTTAATGCTTTCCACATAATCTCTATCTCCCCTGGTGGCTATTGCCATATTTATTCTTCTGCTATTATTGGCTTCAATAACCTCCCTAAAGCCCGGCCTAAGCAAAACCCGGTCATTTATTCTAGGACATACTGAATAAATTCCAGTTGTTTCATCCAAATCAAAGATATATAAGGGTTTCATGTTAATTGTAAAAATTTTATTAAAAGAGATATTCGCCCAGCAGGTCTCTTAAACCTGGATGCAGTTCAATTCCATCCAAAGAGTCTCTCTTAAACCATCTGCAATCGTCATTTTCCCAGTCCAGCTTTGGCTTGAAAGAATTTCTTTCTTCTTGCTCTATTTCTAAGATAAATGTCTGGTAAGTGAAGTCGCTGCCTGGCTTTTCATAAAAATAAGGCTTTTTCCTTATTCTCCCATTAGGTAGGCTTCCAAGCTCATCGCGAGTTTCATCTACTGCAGTTACTAACGCTTCTTCCAGCAGTCCTTCTTCTTTAATTTTTCTTGAGCCTCCAGGAACGCTCCATAGACCCGGGCTGTCAACATCTTCTTTTACTGTCCTTTTTACCAGAAGAATCTCATTTAATCCGGGACAGAATATAAGTATTCCTGCTCCGGCTATTCCAAAGTGGCCTCCTCCAGCTAGCCCGTCTGGAACAAATCCTACTTCTTCAGAGCCAGGACTTTCACATATTTGCGAATAAACCTCATAGAGTATGTACTCTTCCATAATTTTTGCAAGAAAACTTAGATTAATAAGCTTAACCAATAGTGAAAATATAAAAAAATTAGGAAAATAATTAAGTTTTTATAACCACCTTCCTTATAATATTTATGAAAAAATCATGGGAAGAGTTTGTTAAGGACATAGATAAACTGGCAGAGATGATGAAATCTTACAAGCCAGATATAATTGTCCCTTCTATGAATGGGGGATTAGTTCCTGCAGGTATTTTAGCTGAGAAGCTTAGTATCAAGGATGTGAGGCCAGTAAGTATAGAGAGAATTGGCGAGAAAAGAAAAATTGCCTATGATATTCAGGGAGATGTTAAAGGAAAGAAAATACTTCTTCTGGAAGATGACCTGCC
>MFWN01000023.1:0-12189 GCA_001786395.1 Candidatus Pacearchaeota archaeon RBG_13_36_9 | reverse complement strand
TTATTTGAAGAATATTTTAGAAAAAAAAGGAGCAGAAGTTCGGATTTCTGCTGTTTATGTTAATTATAAAAGCAAGAAAGTTGCTGATTTTTATGGCGAAGATTTGGATATTTTGCCAGATTTGCCCTGGAAGCCTGCAAGAGAGGGAGACAGGGTTACATCTAGTTGATTTTCAAGAAAACAATTTCTGAATGAAATTTTCTTCACAGGGCTCGATAGGCTTTTCTGAAGAAGGAAAGCCATGTTTTACCCATTTTCCTTTTTTGCAAATCCAGCTGTCTTCTCCTGTGGCAAGCCTTGCAACTGCAAGAACTATAAAAATTAAAATAATGATAATTATGACTATTTTTATTGCTTTTTTCATAAAGAAGAAACAAAAAGAGAATTTAAGAAGATTGTGTAGGATTGGTATTTTACATCCAGTTCTTAGGTAAATGGTCTAATTTAAAAAGCAGAAAATATTCGGTTTTATATGTGGATTGCAAAATTAAAAATAAAACATGACTCAAGAATAGCGAACAGGACTAAAAAATATAATGTTCTTTGCTATTCGATACTATCGGGAAAATTCATTAAAAATAAAGCTGCTTTTGTTTCTGGCTTACATTATGTTATTGGAGAGGAAAAATCAGTTAATAGGTTTATTAGGGATTTAGGAAAAGATAAAGGGGTTAAAAAAATTGAAATAAAGGGCAATGTTTTTTCCATGTTAGAAAAAGCAGAATCGATTCCTTCATTTTATTTAGAGCCATCAATATTTTTTGTCAAGCCTGTTTTATCAAGCAACGATGGTTATGAATATTGGGAAATCGCCAGCTGGGATAAGATAACCCTAACTAGGTTTATAGAGAATCTTGAGGAAAGGAAAATAGAGGTAAAAAGTCTTAAAATTATAGAATCCAAACTTGATGAGGTCCATTTCCCTAAAATAATGCCCAAGCTCACAAAAAGCCAGAAAAGAGCAATGGAATTAGCAACTGCTAAAGGATATTACAAATATCCCAGAAAAGTAAAGTTAGTAGATTTAGCAAAAGAGATGAAGATTGGAATTTCCACACTTCAAGAGCATCTAAGAAAGGCTGAAAATAAAATATTGCCTTTGTTTTCTGAATTTGAATAAAAACCGAAATTATTCGGGTAAAATTAGATTAAGAGTTATACTTCTACTTTTGAATGGTAAATATCAAATATGATTGGGATTTATTAGAAAAAATAATTGTTGAGCAAAGGAGTAGCTTAATTAGTGCAAAATTTGAAGATGATAAATGTTGGTGTTCAAGGGAGAACTGGGAGAAACATTTAGAGGAATTAACTTCTGATTTTGATTGTGCATTTACAGATTCTTGTAAAAGAAAATGGAGATTAGCCCATGCTTATTTATTGATTTCAGCACAAATGAAATATCCTTATCCTGCTAATAGATCTACTGAAACTCCTGAAATGAGATTATATGGGGCTGTAGTCGGATTTAATTATAATTATTTAATAAAGGAAATTGATGAAAATAAATATTTGCAGGATCTTGGGTTAGATGGTTCAATATGGCTAAAACAGAGCTGCACACTAGATGAGAAGGGGAGATTTGTTGATTCTCCGTTTTCAATTCGGGCAGAGGCGGATTTATTCAAAAAGAATTTATACACATTAGTTCTTGCTGAAGAAGTTAAAAAAAGGCATGAAGGTATAATTTTAGATGAAAAAAAAGTTTTTGAAAAAGAATTAATTTTTGTTGTAGAGAATCTTAGCGAACTCTCACAATTAGATCAGTTAATTGCCGCTTCATTAGATTTCTCTAAAAGTCATGCACACCCAGAGATCCAAACTCTTGTTAAGAAACATAGAAAAGAGGAAAAACTAACTAAGGATAGAATAAGGCAGATTATTGGAAGTTCTTCTTGATAGCTATTAACTACCTTATCCAATTGACCTTCAGGAAGTGCGTTGCACATGACATACACGGGTCATAGGCTCGTATCATTTTTTCTGCTTCGAAGGCTATTTGCTCTTTGGATTTGCCTTCGCCCAGCAGGAAAGTTACATATTTTGCAAGGTCTTTTTGAAGATGTATTATGTTTTGCTGGGTTGGGATGCACAAATCAGCAAAATTAACAGTTCCTTTGTTGTCTAAAGCAAGATGATAGTATAGAGTTCCTCTTGGAGCTTCCATTACACCAATCCCAATTGATTCTCTTGGCTTAACCTTGATTATTTTTTCTGGCTTTATTGTATCTTTAAGCTCGTTTAAAATAGAAAGGGAGTTGTCTACCTCATGAAGCATCTCAATTGCCTGGGCTGTATTATTGTTGAATACACAGCTGTTTGGGAAAATATCCAGATATTTTCCTGCGTCTTTTATTGTCCTTTTGTTAAGATGATGGTGATTTAAATTCATCCTTGCCAAAGCTCCTACCATAAAATCCTTTGACTCCCAGGTAAATGAGGTGGCAGTGGAGTAAGGAAGTACAACTCTTTCTAGATGCAGCCTATATTTTTCTTCAGGAATACTGGAGCCATAAGCTGTTCTTATAATCCCCTTAAGGTAATTATAATCTGTGTTGCATAAAGCCACATAGTTAGTCTTTCTTTTGAAAGTTGTTTTATCATCGTAGAACACTTTTATTATTTTTAGTATTCTTTCTCTTATATCTTCCAGCTTTTTTACTGCTTCCTCCATCTCTTTTTTATTTGGAAATTTTGTGAATCCGCCTATAGCCACATTTGGAGGATGAATTGCCCTGCCTCCTACGATTGTAGACAGAAAGTTGCCGGCATCTTTTATATGCAAGCCATCGTGAATCCACTCTTTTTCCTCTCCGGTAAAATCAAGGGCAGAGTCTTTTCCCAGGATATCCGGAAGGCAGAAAAAATAAAGGTGCATTGCATGGTCTCTTAAATGTGAGCTGTAGGAAAGAAGATTTCTCAGCTTAAAAGTCTGCTCTGTTACATTTAATCCAAAAGCTTTTTCAATTGCTTCTATAGAGCATAGAGTATGGGCAGAGGAGCAAGTGCCGCATATTCGCGACATGGTTCCTGGAACAGTTAGATAGTTCTGCCCGAGAATTGCTGCTGTGAAAAATCTTTTGTTCTCGCTTACTTTCAGCCTGCATTTTTCAGCCTTGTTGTTTCTTACAATAATATCCAGATGAGTATGCCCTTCTATTTTGGAGATGTTTCTTATTGTTAAATCAAAATCTTTGTGCATTTTTCACCTTTTTATATACATGATTTCTTTCATTTATAAATATATTTCTTATCATGATAATTTTTATAAACACTTTTAACAGATAGTTTTATGAAAAAAGGTACTCTTACCTCAATTTTAGATGATTCTGTTGAAAATTTTTCAGGTAGGATTGCTGTAAAAAGCCAGATAACAGGAGAAAGCTGGACTTATAAACAGCTAAGAGAGCAAGCTTGGAGAGTTTCTGCAGCATTAGCTAAATATGGAGTTGGAAAAGGGGATAGGGTTGTCATTGTTTCTGATAATACTCCTGCATTTGTAGCAGGAGATTATGGCGTTTTGTATACAGGAGCAACCTCTGTTCCAATAGACCAAAATTTAAGGCCTGCAGACCTTTTATCAGAATATCTGGATTTAGCAGAACCTAAGGTAATTTTAGCAGAAGGAAAATATGTTAATAAAATAAGGGGCAAAAGCAACATCCAAGTAATCTCTTTAGAAAGTGCTTTAATGAGCCAATCTTATAGGCCCGATATTCAGATAGATGCAGAGGATCCTTCAACAATAATCTTCTCATCTGGGACTAGTGCTGAATCTGAAATGTCATTTAAGGCGGTCGTATTATCTCATGGAAATATCTCTTCTAATATTCTTGCAACAGAGCATTTTACAACAAGAGCAGAAAAAACTGATGGACATCCTCAGGGAATCTATTTAGGGGGTATAGGAAAACAGTGGCACTCTTTTGAGTATATGATGCAAAAGGCTTTTTTCCATGCGAGGGGTATGATACATTTCACAGATATGGGAAAACTTAGGGAAGGAACTGCAGCTGAAATTAATCCTCATTATATGATAATGATTCCAGACATTGCAGATGTAATGATGAGGAGGATTAAAAAACAAGTTAAAGATAAAACAGGAAAATTCTATCCTGCCTTTGAGTGGTTTTTAAAACATTCAGGCGATTTTTACTATGAGCTTGTAAACAATAAATCCTTTAATATTGAAAAATGGTGCGCTGACCTGCTAGGTAACCAGCTATTTTACAAAAGAATTAGAGGAGATTTAGAGGGGAGGATAGGGAAAAACAAGCCCCGTTTTATTGGAGGGTCATCTAAACTTCCCCTTAAACATCAATTATTTTTTTATATTCTTGGCTTGCCAATATTTCAGGGCTACGGATTAACAGAAACTTCTCCTGTTATCTGTGTGAATACACCAGAAGATTATAGATTTGAGTCTTCTGGCAAGGTTATTGAAGGAACTAAAGTAATAATTGCAGACCAAACTGCCCTAGAAAATAGAAAAATCAGTATTTTGGGAGAAGGTGAAAGAGGAGTTATTTTAGTTAAAGGACCAAATGTTTTTAAAGAATATTTAAAAGATTCTAAAAGAACTGAAAATGCATTTGTTGATGGCTGGTTCAACACAGAAGATTTAGGCTATAAGGAAAATGAATTTTTATATATACAAGGAAGAATAAAAGATATCCTTAGAAGTCTACAAGGAGAAACAGTTGATGCAGCATCAATAGAGCCCGCGTACAGGAATGAAGGAAGAATATCAAGAGTAATTTTAGTAGGAAATGAGCAACAAAGGATAGGCGCATTAATTGTTCCAGATGAAACTTCAACAGTAAGATTAAAATCAGGCACGTTTGATGAAAAAAGTTTTAGAGCGAGTTTATGTGAAAATGAACTTTCAGATTCCAAAGAAAGATTTGGATTTGGATTTTTAATAGGAAACACAGCAATCGTCACTGATTTTGATGAAAAAAGTTTGGTGACAAACACAATGAAAGTTAAAAGAGAAATCGTGAAGAGAAATTATGCAGCGAAAGTAAATAAAATCTGCAATCCAAAATCAGGCTAAGTATTCTTCCATTTTTCTCATTATATCTTTTTCTTCTACTGGACAGCCATTTATTTCATCGTCTACTTTTACGTAGGTCTTTAATGGCTCTATTGTCTTATTCTGGCGGAATCTTACTAATAATGGTTGAATGAACCTTTTTTTCTCATTTGAAAACTTATTTCTCTGATTTGAAGGATAGCCGTTAGCTGCTCCGCTTCCAAGCGCGACAAGTTTCTTGGCTTTACTTCTTATTTCTTTAAGTTTTCTAACCTCACTTTCAGTTGAAATTGCTCCCTCTACAAAGGCAATCTCCATCCTGCGTATTTTATCCTCTTTTTTTAATGCCCTGAAATTAACAATCTTAATCTTGCTTAGGTATTCTTCAAACTTAATGTTGAGAGTTTCAATAAAACTAATGGAGCAGCCTTCACAGCAGGTAAATGAGAAAAACCCAACTCTTTTCTTCATGCCGAACAACTCTCTGAAAAATGACATTTTCCTCTTTTTTATAAATTATCAATGATTTATTGTTTAAAAAACTTGGTGTTTTGTTAATTGTTTACCGCAACATATTTAAACCAATTTTTTCTTTTACTTACGAAAAGTAATAAAAAGAGGTAAATTAGGAAATGAAGATAGTTAATAGGCCCTGGGGGCATTTTAATCAGTTTGTAAAGAACAAAAAATGCACTGTTAAGATACTTGAAATCAAGCCAAAGCAGGAACTGAGCCTTCAATATCATCGTAAAAGAAAGGAAATATGGTACTTTTTGACTGATGGATATGTTCAGATAGGCTTGGAAAAAAAGAAAGTCAAAAAAGGCGAGTTAATTGTTATTAAAAAAAGAGTAGCTCACAGAGTATTTTCTAAAGACAAGAAAGTTGTGTGGCTGGAAATTTCTGTTGGGAAGTTCAGAGAAAGAGATGAAGTAAGAATAGAAGATAAATATGGGCGGGCTAGGTAAGAATGAAAGGAGATGTTATTGCTATAGATTTGGGCGGAACTCATTTAAGAACAGCGTTGGTAAGAGGCCATAAGGTTATAAGGTACATAAAAAAAGATACTCCTAAAGAAAAAAATGCGCTTGTTTGCGAGATGGCTGAGTCTATATCTCAATTGATGAGCAGAGACATTAAAGGGATAGGGGTTGCAAGCCCTGGCCCATTGAAAAATGGCATTATATTAAATCCGCCCAACCTTCCCCTTAGATATTTTAACTTAAAAAGATTTTTAGAGAAAAAGTTTAAGGTTCCAGTGGTAATTGAAAATGATGCCAAATGCGTGGCAATTGCAGAGGCCAAGCTCGGCTGCAGGAAAAAACATTTCTTTATCCTTACTCTTGGAACAGGTATTGGAGGCGGGGTTATAATCAACAACGAGATTTATATAGGCTCAGATTACGGGGCAGAGCTTGGGCAGATTGTACTTGATGATGGAAGAAACCTTGAAGACTTATGGAAAGATCACAGAAGATTATCTGAAAAATATTTCGGCCACGTTATACTGATGGCTGATTTAATTAAAATGAAGGACAAAAGAGCAAAGAAAATTGTAGAAGACACAACAAAATATCTTGGGCAGGGAATAGCCAGCTTAATTAATGTTTTTGACCCCGAGGTTGTAATACTTTCCGGAGGCATAAAAGAAGCTGGAAGAAAATTGCTAAAGATGATTAAAAAGAACGTCTATCCTTACGTAATGCTGCCTAAGAAAACCCCGATAAGGTGGACTTCCTTAGACCATCCAGGAATAAAAGGGGCAAGTTTGCTGATAAAAGATTAATCTGTTTTTGATACTTTCCTTTTACTTTTGTTACCACTTTATAATAATTTCTAATAGGAATATTTAAAAAGTTAAAATTTTTGAGAAGATATGGCAGATCTCTCTATTTGTTGCTTATTATACAATTCACAGATAACAAGAGCTGGAACACTGGAGGGTTTTTTTAATCATCTTTCTGAACTTGAATCTGTTGCAAGAGTCAAAGCAGAAAGAGTGGTATTTGTTGATGACAGGACTTCTGATGGCACGTTAGATATTGCAAGGCAGCATTGTAATCCTAAGCTATTTACTTTCACTGATTTTAGCAGCGCTAGAAACATACTTTTGGATAGTGCTAAAAGCGAATGGGTTTTAATGGCTGAGCCGGATATGAGATTCAATATATCTGCAGTTGTAGATGTGGTAAAAAATAGGAAGAGATTTAGAGGTTATAAGTGTGTAGAAGCATTTCAATGTGTTCACAGCCCGGGAGAGCCTTTTGCCAAGAATCTCTATTACCTTCTTATGTCTCCTTCATTGCGATTTCACGGAATTGTATTTGAAACAACAAAAGCATACCCTCATGAAAGGGTTATTCTATCTACTGAAATAGGGGACCATTTTATAAGAAAAAGAGAGGATAGGATGAGGGATTATAAGGGCCTGTGCGACCAAGAAATTCATGAGCTTATGAGCAAAACTGAAACAAATGATCCTATAGGAGCATATTGGAGAGCCATGAGGTACAGCGAAATTGGCCTTATAGATTGTTTGCCTAAGGAAAAGATGGACCTTCTAGTTGTTTCATTACTCCAAAGAGCAATTGAACTTAAAGAGGATTTTGGCCCTGCTTACTTTGAGCTTGCAAGGCAACATTTTTATATGGGCAGAAAAGACATTGCTCTAGCTACTGCAACTAAAGGATATGAGAAGTCGCGATATGAATCTTGTTTGAATTTCCTTCGCACAGTCGGACAACAACCTCCAGTCATTATTTTAACTTAAGTAAGAATTTCTGTTCTAAAAAGCTTTAAAAACACAAATTAACTGGGTTAGATATAAAAAAGAGGAAAAGATGAAAAACCACGCTGAAATTAAAAGAGTAAGAGCTCCTGTAAGGATTGATTTTGGCGGAGGGACAACTGACATTTATCCTTTTACGCATCTCTATGGGGGGGCTGTCTTGAATGCGGCAATTGACAGGTATGTTGTTGGAAAGATATTAAGGGCAGATAACGAGGTAGGGTTGCAGTACCATGCTGCTATCCCGACATCTTCTGGTCTTGGAACTTCTGGAGCAATGACCCTGGTATGGCTGGCTTTGATATCCAAACTGGATAAATTTAACAGATGGGACAAGATAAGGCTGGCGGAGCATGTTTATGTGCTTGAGAAGACTTTTGGAGGTGTGAATGGAAAGCAAGACCAGTATGCAGCTGCTTTTGGAGGGATTAACTTCATGGAATTCCATAATGACAAGGTAAAAATCACTCCCATAAAACTTCCGCCAAAACTTGTTAAAAGGCTGGAGGATAATCTTGTTTTGGTTTATACCGGAAAGCCGCATTTCGCAGGAAGCTCAAACAAAAAAGCAATTGATAATTTAGTTAAAGGGAAAAACAATGACGATCTTTTAAGATTAAAAAGAATTGCCGAAGATATGAAAGAGGCGCTTGTTAAAAGAGACCTGGGCAGGTTTGCAGAGCTGCTTAATAAAGAGACTGAGGAAAGGAAAAACCTGAGCAGGGCAACTGTCCCAAGAAACGCTAGAAAAGTTATTAAAACAGGCATGAACCATGGCGCAATTGCAGCCAAGGTCTGTGGGAGCGGAGGGGGAGGGAGCATTTTGTTTTACGGGGACAAAATAAGACTAAAGGAGAAGTTTGGAAGTAAGGTAATTAATTTTAAGTTTGATTTTGAAGGGCTAAAGGCCCTTAAGGATTAACGTAAATTATGTGTTCAGGCACTGTCTGCGCCCTCTTTGATTCTTGCTTAGGAGAATAGCAGCAGTCTACATAAGTATTTATTATTTTTTCTAATCTTGTTAACTGTCCGATAAATTCTTCTGGCCCCTCTGGCTGGAATGCTTGTGCTCCATGCATTCCAAAAGAGATTATTCTAATCTTTCCCCCTCCTGCCTCAGTAATAACATTTACTGGCTCATTATTTTCTCCTAATGTATACCCGCAGCCGTCTTTATTTGTTGGACTGAACCTTTCTATTTTTCTTAGCAATTTTCTTGATAAGCCTAAGAAGGCAGTTAAGTTTCTTGTTTTCAATGCAAACGAGGCGGAATAGGCTTCTCCATTCCTTCTAACTACAAGGCATCCGCTTTCGAGAGGGCTGTAAAGCTCAATCCATGGAAATTGAGCTGATGCAGATATTTCTTGATAATCAGAATCTTCTGGATTTAAAGTTGCTAATCTCGTAAAAGAAGGCTCAAAGTCTCCAAACTCAATCTTCATAAATTAGGCATGCAAAACATCTTTATAAACTTTTTGAGTATTTTGCTTATTTTTTATCAATGAAAATATTTAAATATGTTATTTCACTAGTCTATCAATCAACAAAAAAGGGATTAAGGATGGCGAAAAAAGAGAGCAAGAAGAGCACAAAAGAGAGTACACCTTTCTTTACTCAACCTTTCAAGGAAAAAAGTTACGGCAGGAAGGGACTTAGGAAAAAGGCTTCTATTTTCAAGAGACAGGAACAGAAAGATGAAGAAATAATAACGGGGTCGCTTAAAAATAAGCTCTTTGCTACTAAAAAAAAGAAAGAGAAAGTTGTAATAGCCTCTCTGAAGAACCGGAGCAAAATGGATTATGTTCTTATAGTAATAGCTATCGTAGTATCACTACTTATTTTTCTCTTCTTAGTTATGCTCCTTTATTCCTATCTTAAGAAGCCGCAGGAGAGATACTTGGAAGTTGGAGAAAATATTGAAACTGCGATTGTCAAAAATGAGTCAAGTGCGGAGATAAGGCTCAGGGAGTTTAATCCTACGAATATCTCAAAGATAAGGCTTATTTTTTTGGGGAATGCAGAATACTACTATGAAACAGAAGATATAAGACAGGATTATGTTCTTTCAGCTTCAGATGTTGGAATAGGCAGTTTTAGGTCTGTAGTTAAAGTTAGTGCTATTTTTCGCTATGATCTCCGGCCAGCTCCGGCAAACACAACCCCCTCTCCAACTCAAACAAAACCCAACTGTACTGATGGAAAAAAGAATGGCGATGAGACAGGGGTGGACTGCGGAGGAAGTTGTAAAGCGTGTAGTTCTGCGGGTGGAGGCGTGGAGGGTGGGGGAGAGTGTACAAGCACCTGTGCTAGTTTAGGATATGAATGCGGGAATTGGACAATATGTAGAAGTTCAAAGAATTGTGGAACCTGTGAGACAGGAGAGCAGTGTGTTAGTGGAATTTGTCAGATTATTCCTGATTGTAATAATAACAGTGATTGCAATAGCTTTGACAATATTTGTTCTTATGGAATATGCAATTCAACTGGAAAATGCCAGATATCTTATAATTCAACAACTAATTTATGCAGGGCTTCTGATGGAGGGTGTGATGTTGCAGAGTATTGTGATGGAGGTAATGCAACTTGTACTGGTGATATTTTTAAGCCAGACGGAACAACCTGCTCTTTAGGCTTCTGCAAGCAGGGAAAATGTGCTGCATGCTTAACTGACAGCAACTGCAGCGCAGATGGATGTAATGGAACAGAGTATAGGGACTATTTCTGCAATTCAACAAATGGATGCCAGTATAATATTACAACAAAAATCGAGAATTTAACAAATAACAACTGCAACGATGGGATTGATAATAACTGCAACGGCATAAATGACAGTACAGAAGCAAACTGTACTTCTGGGCATGTTTGCGGAAATAGTGTTATAGAGTCAGGAGAGGTCTGTGACCAAGCGCAGTTAGGCGGAAAGAGCTGTTCTGATTTTTTCGCTTATGGCTCTGGAACCTTAAAATGCTGCAGCCCTCTTAACTGCACAAAATTTGACCTTTCATCATGCTATAACAAAACTTATACTTCCTGCAATGACGGCGATGGCGGGCAGGATGCCCTTCAAAGAGCCACAGTAACCATTTTTTACAGCTCTGCTCCTGGTCCTGATTGCAATAACTCTGTACTTCTAGGCGGCAATGGGGGCACAGAGAACAGTACAGATTTCTGCACGCAGGAAAGGTACTTAACTGAGTTTTATTGCGGAAGTGACAATTTAATAAAGTCCACAACTGTTGATTGCGGCAGGCGCGATTGTTATTATGGAGAGTGCACCGGGCGCTTGCCTTCATTAGGCATATGGGCAAGAATCAGGCAGTTTTTTGGTTTTTGATTTTGAAGGGTAGAGAGTAGTGAATTAATTATCTCGCGGGTGGGTCCATCCTTAGGATTAAATCCCTATACTATTTTATTTCTAAAAGAATTGGACAATGATCTGAGCCAAAAACATCTTTTAATATCTCACTTTTTATCAAATTATCTTTTAGTTTTTTACTGATTATAAAATAATCAATTCGCCATCCAACATTTCTTTCTCTTAGGTTATTTCTATAAGCCCACCAAGTATAATTACCCCCATCTTTTACAAATTCTCTGAAAGTATCAATAAATCCTTGTTTAAGGAAAGCATCAAACCACTCTCTTTCTTGCGTAGTGAACCCGGCATTCTTTTTATTTTGTTTTGGATTTTTTAAATCGATTTCCTGATGAGCAACATTAAAGTCTGATGCAATTACTAAAGGTTTATTTTTTTCTAATTGATTACAGAATTCTAAAAATTCCTTATTAAAATTTAGTTTGAAATCTAATCTGATTAGTTTTCTGTTTGAGTGGGGAAAATATACATTAATCAAATAAAACTTGTCAAATTCTAAAGTTAAGACTCTCCCCTCACTATCAAAATCTTCTTTTCCCAGCCCTTTAATTACATTTAGCGGCTTAATCCTGGATAGTATTGAAACGCCGCTGTAGCCTTTTTTATCAGCAAAAACATTATATCTGTCATACTCTCCAAGATTTTCTAATTCTTCTGGGAAATTTTCCTGTGAAGCCTTAACTTCCTGAAAGCAATAAATATCTGCATTTTCTTTTCTTATGAATTCTATCAGGCCTTTTTTTATGCAGGCATTGATTCCTGCTACGTTCCATGAAATTATTTTCATGCTTATTTAAACAAAAAGAAGATTATAAAGGTTGTTTCTAAATCATGGAGGAAAAAGTTGGGGAGTTTTTTGGGTTAGATTAGTTTAGTTTAAACTGCATCTGCTCTAATAACCTGAATTTACCCTAGTTTTTGGTCATTACACCTAATTTCTTTAAAATATCTTTTTGTTTTGGTTCAAGGGGAACATGAACACTCCATTCA
>MFWN01000022.1:9410-17071 GCA_001786395.1 Candidatus Pacearchaeota archaeon RBG_13_36_9 | reverse complement strand
AATGAGGAGCTAAAGCTGTTGACTGAGCTAACAAATCCAAATGACCCTGCGCCCAATGAATGATAGTTCACACCACCAATAAAAATAGCAGAACGTGCTTTGCGATCAGGAATCATTAGTTTCATAGATTTTTCAACCTTGTCTGCAACCCCTAATGTCAATGCATACACTAGATATTTCTCCCATAATACTATAGATTCCGGAGGGTGCTCTTTCATCTGGCTAAAATCTTTTAAATAATTTTTTAATGTCTTCCATTTGTGATAGTGTATTGCTCCATTAGGCGTTCTTCTTGGAAGGACATTTTTTAACAAAGTACTGTTTAAAATCAGCCCGATAACTCCACTTATTGTGATTGTTGGGAATATAACTAATACAAAGAATCCAAGGATAATGTAAGCAACACAAATGATATTAAAAATTAAGTGATAATGGTGCTTTTCAAAAAAATTCATAGCGAGAGCTTCTTCTTTTACCTGTTTCTGCCAGCTTTTAAATTGCCCACGGAAATGCCAAGAATCAGTTCTTGCAGCTCCTGCTAGCTCGCTGAATAAGATTGAATCATTTTTCTCTGCGTAGCTTTTAACAATTTCCAGGACCTTTTTTTCATGTTTAGGTAAGGCATGGTCGTCTTTTTTTAAGAGATGTATCCTATAGTCCGTGTCCTTGCCAAAAATTACAAGAAACTTCTTCTTTTTGACAACTTCCAATTTGCAGTATCCTTTAATGCACAAGTATAAAATACATGCCACAAAGTCTTTCGCACTAGGTTTTTTTGATGCCTGGTTAAATAGCGTGCTGACAATTGCAGGGGAATAATTGTAAGGTATATCTCTTTCATAGTAAGGATTATACTCTAAGCTTACTTTTGGCTCTCTGCCCCCAACAAAATAAAAGATTAAAAATAAGAGAATCAAGATTAAAGGAGCAATAACAATAATTATAGCTAGGGTGGCAAGGGATATATTTAGGTAATTAGCATTTGAGCTTTTCTTACTAGCATAATTGTTTTCTTCTTGAATAATCTTCTCAAGTCCATCAGCATTAATCTTATTAACAAATAAGGGGTTGCTTAACAATGACGATGGGAATAAAACTCGCAATTCCACCCATTGGTTAGAGGGAATATTAAATGCCTGGAAAATTACGGTCTTATTCTCCAATATTGCTATCTTGCCATTTAACTGCGGGTGGCCGTAAGTATAGACATCTTTTGGATTGCTGACAGCTGCTGGCAATTCAAAGGTCCCGGAGATTTCTTTCAAAGGATAAGCCCAGCCATTTCCCCAAATCTTCCAATAAAACTCAGTTATATCTTTATAAACATTCAAGGAATTTTTTAGCTTGTAGCTTATTAGAAATCTTTTTCTCTCATTGCTGGCTGAATAGTACCATTTTAATTGCTGTTTATGTGCTCCAGTGGAGGTTATATCGCTGGATAACAGTACAATGCTGTTGGTTACATCGTAAACTTTTATGTCTTCAATTGTTCCAACATAAAACTCAAAATCGCGGTAAGCGTAACTGAAATCTCCAACAAAATTAAATTCTATTGTCTCATTAATCTCTAAAGAGCCGTCTTGATTTACAAGAATATTAATTTCTGCATGCTCAAGTGAATAAGATTTCGCATTAACGAAACTCAGTAATAATATTATTAAAACAAAAACAAAATACCCTTTTTTCATAGACTACTGTATGAATTAGGATATAAAAACTATTCTTTTTTAAACTTTTAACTGCCATTGGACCTTGGATGGCTTAAGCTGTTTGATAAAATCTTTTTAAAGATTTTCAGCCTATAAACTTCTTCATTGCAGGATGCATGTCAACTGCATGCTGCTGCGCTATATTTTGATAAAACTGGAACATAATCATTATGCCCAGCAGGAAGGAAGTTCCTCCTATAATTGTGCCAAGCAAATCTGAAGCAGCGGCCAATAACCCTATGGCTGCCCCGCCCATAATTGTAAGCGGCATGACGTATCTTTTTAGCACAGCTTCCAAAATTCTTTCATCTTTCCTGAATCCCGGAATCTGCAGTCCAGAAGAGAGAATATTGTTTGCCTGGGACTGGGCGTCCATTCCAGAGGTTTTAACCCAGAATATAGAGAATATTGCAGAAAAAATTACATAAAACAGTATGTGGGTCAGCCCTTGGAATATCATCATTGTTTCTAGAGATTCTGGTGCCTTGACTGCTATCTCCAGCACAGGGGTGGAAGAAAGCCAGTAAGCAAGCCCGCATCCTTTGTTAGGAAGGTCTGGATTAAGCTGGCATTCAGGCTGTCCTTGGTTAAAGTTTCCAAGTATTGTAGGATGCCCCACTTTTCCCTGAACTAATCCTCCAAAAAGCTGCAGATTTGCCACAAGTGCAGATACAAGTATAACAGGAATAACTGATGCGTAAAAAAATGACAAAGGCCACTTGACTCCATACCCCCTTAGTCTGTCAAAGCTTAAAGGCACTTCAACTTTTAGGGATTGCGCCCATACAACAACCATGAATACACCAGCTGTTGCTAAAATTGCCACCAAGGCGCCGAGTGCCGCCTGAACATCGGGAGTTGAAGAAATTAAAGAGAAGAGCAATACAAAAAATTCCCCAACAGGCGCGCTGGAACTAAAAGGCCAGGTCAGCCCATTCTGGCTCATCAAGCCAAACAATCCGGTGAAAAGTCTCCATCCAACTCCTGCTGCAATGAAAAGGCTTACTCCAGAGCCAAATCCCCACTTATGGCATACATCGTCCATAAAAAATATTAAAAGCCCGCCAAGGATAAGCTGGATAACAACCATCCATGCAAGGCCCGGAAGTGCCTGTATTCCCCCCATTAGGACATAGACAACGGCCTCAAAAATAATGAAGAAAAAAACCATCAGTTTCTGAAGCCCTGAAAAGTATTTTTTCCCTTCTTCTGTTGTCATGTCTATGTTGAGGATTTTGCTTCCAACTAAAAGTTGGAGTATAATAGATGCCATGACAATTGGCCCGATTCCAAGAGTGATTATGCTTCCAAAATCAGTTCCGAGAATAATTTCAAGATATTCAAATCTTTCTAATGCCCCGGCAGTAATTCCAAAAAGCTGGATATTGGCAAGAATAAAAAAAGAAACAAGGACAATTAAAGTCCATTTAAGCTTTATATTGAAGCCAAGTTTTTTTTCTGTTGGTTTCTTTACTTCAGGTAAGTTTCTCAGTAAATCTTGAAAAGACATTTTATCCTAGAATAATGTCTCCGCCAGCTTTTTTAACTTTTTCTATTGCAGTCTTGGAAGCAGCCCTTGCCTTGATGACATACTTTCCTTTCAACTCGCCGTCACCGAGGATTTTATACTCTTTAAGGTCAACTTCTCCTGAATCATATTTCTCTGCAATATTCTTGAGATTAATGAATTTTATTCTTTTTTTCTCTTTTCTTCTGCTTGTTTCTCCCTGTTTTCCGAAATATTTGTTGCCATATTTTTTAATTACCAGTGTTTTTTTCTGGTCTGCTCTTTTTCCTGTTCCACTCATTCCTTTTCCTCCGTGGCTTCCCTTTCCTTTATTAAGCTTGGCAGAATGCCCGTGAGTTCTAACGCCCCTCATCCTGCTGTGTTTTGTTCTTTTTTTGAGTTTCATAGCATCCTTTCCACTAGTTTGTTTATCTCCTTATTATTTCCTAAAACTCCCTTCGGATAACTTTTCTTGGAGCTTTTTAATCCGCCTCTGGGCGGGCCAAGTCTGAAGAAAGGTTTTAGCTCCAATTCTTCTAAGTTCTTTCCTTTTTCAAGGTCATCTGCAATTTTCTTTGCGTCCTTAATTTCTTTTTTGTCTGCTCTAACAGCTCTCTTTTCAATTAGCCTAACGAGAGTGATCTTTTCAATATTTCCATAACTGACGTAATTTTTTACTTTATCTAGCATGCCTCTACGATTGGCATCCTTTTCACTAATAAGTATGCATGAGTATTTTCTTCTGAGCCTAAGCCTAAAAAGAGTCTCTTCTATCTCTCCCCTTATTTTCACTTTTCCAGAAATTCTAATTACTATTATCATTTTTCCCCGCCCAATTTATTCAAGTTTTTTAAAGCGTCCATACACGCCTTGGCGACATTAAAAGTTGTTCTTGTTTGTCCAAAGGACTTGCTGTAAACATCTTTTATCCCAGCTAGCTTTAAAATTTTTTTGCACTGGTCTCCTACAACCAGCCCTGTTCCTTGAGGGGCGGGCCATAGCATTATTCTTGAGCTCCCGCATTTTCCTTCTGTTTTAAATGGGATGCTATGCGGCTCGTTGCACGTGCAGTCAAAACTTCCGCATCCTCTTTTTATCTTTATTATGTTCAGTTTGGCAATCCTTAAAGCTTTTGCTCTTGCAGGAAGAGTTTCCTTTGCCCTTCCATAGCCTAATCCCACATATCCTTGCCCGTTTCCAACAACAGTCATGCAAGAGAATGTAGGGACATTGCCTTCCATTGTTTTTTTCTGGGTCTGCCTCCACGCTCTTCTTTTTCCGCCCCCAAACTTGCCTTTGGCTTGCCCTATTGATAATAAATCTGATTTTAAGCTCAGTAAGGAATCGACTATTTCTGATTCTAAAATTTTATGCTTGTTGAGAATTTCATCTATATTTTTTATTTTTCCTTCCTTTACCAGCTTCCCTAATTTGGTCTTTGGCTTCCAGTTCTCAATTTGCCTTTTGACTTCAACTTTTTCTCTTTCTTCTGGGCTCAGCTTTTCTCTTCCACGCCTTTCTGGAATTACTTCTGCAATCCCCGGTTTGCTTTCTTGTATATTTTTTCCTTCCATGTTTTTATTTCTTTCCTTTCAGGATATTCTCCTTGATTTTTTCAAAGTTTATCTTATTTTTTAAATGTTCTCCCTTTATTCTTTTTTCATCTGGAAAGACCTCTTTTTTATGCTTGATCTTCACTCCTGCATCGACAAGCCCGTTTAAAACAGCATAAATCCTGCTCTTCTTGACATTTCTCATCATACCTAAGTCTAAAATTACTTCTTCTCTCGCTTTAATCTTCGTGCCTAAAAGTAGCCCGGTTAAGTATCCTGCAGGTATAGACTTCAGGCTGCCAGCTTTCTCCTTTTCCCACCCATGTTTTAGGAGGTCTTTTGAGCTGATTCCAAGAATAACCTTATCCCTTGCCTCTTCGCTCTGGACATACTGAACTAAAATATACCTATTGGTTTTTCTCACCACCACCCGTGGCATTTGGCTTTTAAGCAGTATAAGCCTGGCTTTATAATCTGTTTTATTTTCTGTTCTTCTTCTCTTGGCGGTTCTCATCTTCTCTCTCTAGTTGGATTTCCAATTCTCATTTATTTTTGTTACTACCTTAATCATCTCGGGTTTAAATGATTTTACCCAAAAGTTCAAGGCATTATCAATAAATTTTGCTTCTTCTTTTTTGTCTTTAGTCAGCCCTATAAGGTTGTTTCTGCTTGTAAGCTCCATTGACTTGCTGAGTAATCCCAGTAAAGCCCTTTTCTCTTCTTCGTTGAACATCTTGCTTTCATTCATATTCAGCATATGCCCCGGATTAGGCATTATCAGGCTGTGTAGATAATTGGTCCAGACCATATACGTTTCTATAATCCTAGAGCATATTTGCCTTGACAATTTCTCGCTCACAAAACGCGCGCTTAATAAGGCATCCCGGACAAAAAAAGCTTCATCCAGCTCGTCTAAACTGGCCCTGAAGCCCAGCTCTTTCTTCATTGTCTTAAATTTCTCTTCCAACTCCCCTAAAATTTCTTTGTTGCTCATTCTGTTTTAAGATATTCTTTTAGTTGCGCTTTGCTTTTAAAGCCTCTTGCCTTGATTTTTTTCCTTAATTCCCTATAAGTTTTATGGTCTATTTTTTTATTCTCTTTAAGAGCTTTAATGTAGCTTCTTAATTTTCTTGTTATTCTTACATAAACCTCTTTTCTTTTTTTTACGTTAATTTTTATTCCTCCTGCACCCCTTTTAGTTTTTCTCTTTCTTACTTTTCTTCTTCCTTTAGTTTCCCTGATTCTTATTGCCCCTGTTTTTTTAAGGTCCCGAATATCCTGCTTGGTTATTGCCTCTTTAATCTCACTCAATCTGCTTTCGTCAAATATTATCTTTCTCTTGCCTGTTCCCAATGTCTTGGCTGCAAGTTGCTTTTTCTTATCGAGCTTCATTTTTTATTCTCCTGAATCTTTTCCAGCTGTTTTTCTGCGCCCTCTTTAGGTTTTTCTTTCTCTTCCTTCTTTGGCTTAGCCTTCTTCTCCTTGGTTTTCTTCTCTTCTTTCCCTTTCCTTTCCAGCTGCTTTTCTTTCTTCTTCCTTTCTACTCTTTTAATAAATTTTCTTATGTTCAGATTTAATATTTTTATCTCTTTTTCCTCGGCCTTCTCGGCAATTTTCAGCTTGCTTTTCTGGCCGATTTTTGCTAAAATCACAGATTCTCCTTTTTTCAAGTCTGCTAGTTCTTGTAGGTTATGGATTATCCTTGTCTCTGCTTTTTCCTTTCTTGGTTTCTTATAGCCTATTGCTACTAAGATTGGATTGCCCTTCAGTTTTTCCCTTATTTTATTGTGCCTTCCTTTGGCTTTTCTGTACTTCTGTTTGCTTTTTCTGCCTCTGCCGAGCTTTGAATATGTTCTCCATTTGCCTCTCAAAAATTTCTTTCTCATCTTAAACCTCGCAAGAGTTTAAGAGGCAAAAAATCTTTGATTTTTTTCATTATAATTTGATTCCAGCTTGTTCTGTCATGTATATTCCGTCCTGGAAAATCCTCCGGTCTTTATTTCTTGTCCTTGTCCTTTTTTCAATATTCCCTGCTGTCTGCCCTGCAGCCTCTTTATCTGGAGAACTGACAGTTATTATCTCCCTGTCTATTTTAACTGTCACATTGTCCAAAATCTTGGCTTTTCTTTCTTTTGTCTCACCAAGGAAGTTTTTTATTATAACCAGGTTATCTTTTACAGCAACATTCATTGGGAAATGCACCGAGCATATCTGGAGCTTATATACATAATCTGTTTCTAATCCTGCAAGCATGTTGGAAATATGTGAAATTATAGTGTTAATCTGTTTTCTTTCCCTTTTTGTCGCGCCCATAGTCTTTACAATTATTTTGTTTTCTTTTTTTTCCATCATCACTTTTGGCATTTTTTTCCTTATCTCTTTGCCTTCCTTTTTAACCGCTATCTCCTGCCCGTTTATCTCAACCTCCACTCCGGCAGGTATCTCTTTTTCTTCTACTATGGAGTTCAGTGCTTTCTTTCTCATCTTAAACCTCGCAAGAGTTTAAGAGGCAAAAAATCTTTGATTTTTTTCATTAGAAGATGTAAGCTATTAGGCTTCCTCCTATCCTTTTTTCAACAGTCTCTTTATGGGTTAACAGTCCCTGGCTTGTAGATATGATAAGATAGCCAAAATCTCTGGATGGAAGGAATCTCCTGACATACCTGTCTATCTGGCTGGCAGAAACATTCAACCGGGGCTTTATGGCTTTGCATTCGTTTATTTCTTTTATGTTTATGACTAGCTCGGAGCCTTCTTTCTTGTATTCCAGATAGCCCATTCTCTTCATTAAGTCAAGTATGTTGATAAGAAATTTGGAATGTTTTCTTATTTTGACTTCTTCTTCTCTTGCTTTCTTTGCATTCATTATTTGATTTAATGCGTCTGCAATTA
>MFWN01000022.1:0-9403 GCA_001786395.1 Candidatus Pacearchaeota archaeon RBG_13_36_9 | reverse complement strand
GCTCATTTTCTAGCTGTATTTTTTAAAACCCAATTCCACCGCCATTTCACGAAAACACTGCCTGCACAAATGCAGGTCGTACTGATTCAAGTGAGCGCCAAATCTTCCGCATCTTTCGCATTTTTTAGCAGCTATTCCAAATTTTCTTTCTTTGGGCCTGCAATACTTTAAAAATCTCTGCATGACTGCAGGCTTGTTTTTCAGCTGCTTCAGTAATTTTCTCCAATCGCTTGCGGTCATCTTATTTTTTGCCCTCCGTTATTTCTATATTGAACTTGTCCTTTAAAAACGCAATTATTTCTTTTTTGGTTGTTCTTTGCCTTTGTGGGAATTTTCCTCTTTTGATTTTTTTAAGCATCACTCTTTTCCCTTTTCTTTGGAATACGACAGAAACATTCAGCCCCATCATTCCTATATCCCTTTGATATTCCATTCCAGGAATCTCAATATACTCGGCTATTCCAAAAGAGAAGTCTTCCTCATTTATCTGCTTGGATTTTAACTTGTTGCCTACTGACGCTAGCAGCCTTCTTAAAATTGCTTCTGACTCTTTGCCCCTTATTGTTACCATTGCCCCTATTTCCAAGCCAGGTCTGATTCCAAAGGAAGGGATTCTTTTTTTAGACTTAGTTTTCACAGCTTTCTTGCTGGAAATCAGGCTCAGGAGCTTAACACCTTTATCCAGCTCTGCGCCTGTCAAGCCAACGTTTAGGACGACCTTTTCTATTTCAATGTTTCTCATCTTATTAGCTTTCATTTTATAGCCATCAAATCCCTGGTGGGAATGTTTATTTTTTCATCATTTGAAGATAACAGGGCTGCGCCCACCTGCACTTTCTTAATTTCCCCCTTTCTGCCCCGATGTTTTCCTGCAAAAGCTATGGCTTCTCTTCCAGCTTCGAGGGGAATAACCTTAATAATCTTCCTGTCTTTTATAAGAACAGAATCCCCCACGTTTACTTTTTCATTGCTCAATATATTTTTCCCGTAAAGCAGATTCAGCTGAATCCTTTTGTTCTTCAGGATTTTTTTCCCTAGTACCTTGAGAATCATTTCTTCTTTACCCGCTTCATTTACCTGGAATTTTCCTTTGTCTGAAAAGCCAAGTTTATATGTCTTCTTGTTTATGCTCAGAGCATCGAATGGAAGCAATGCAAATTTGTCTTCTCTTACAACTCTGCCATTAACGCTCACCACACCTTCGCTTAACATTTTTTTTACTTCTTTCCTGTTCTTGCCTAATTTCATCATGTCTCTTAGGACAATCAGCATTGGGATTCCGTTCTTCTTTTCATGGCTGGCCACTACTAAATATTTTGTTCCTTTTCGAGGTATTGGCCACGACTTCCCTATTTCTTGTCTTTTTAAGTGCATTTTACTTTTTCTCCTTCGTTTCTTTATTTTTTTCTTTGTCTTTACCCTCTTTCTTTTCCTTGCTTTCTTTTTTAATGTTTCGCTCAAACGCCTTTATTCTCGCTTTATCTTCCAGCTCCATTTCTTTAATCTGCAGGTTGGAGGCATGGAAGAACACTTCCACCTTGGTTCCATCTTTCTTGGTTTTTTGTATCTTCTCTATGCTTGTCCTTCCTCTCTTGGTTTCTACAGTCTCCACTTTTCCGGTTTTTCCCTTAAAACTGCCCCTCATTATCCTTACAGTATCGCCTTTTCTTAATGGAAAGCTCCTTCTATGGTATTTTTTTCTTAGCTCTTTTGAAAGATTAGCAGAAACAAACATATGTTGCAAGTGAATCGGAGCTCTTGCTTTGTATTTTCTCTGCTTTCTTGGCTGCCTGCTTGCCTTCCACTTTGTTGAAAAATTTTTTTTCATTTTAAACTCTTATTCTCTTTGGGAAATTAGTGACATCTGCTCCCAGTTTAATTGCGGCATCTCTAGCTTTTTGATAAAGTCTCTGGCATATTTTAAAGCTATCAGACGTTTCTTGACCGATTCTTCTTAAAAACTTGCTATACCCTCTTTGAGTTTTCATTTCAGCAACAGCTATCTCTTGTATTTCACAGCCCTCTATTCCACAATCATATTCTACTATTGAATCTATCATTTTAAACAATAAATTTGCATATTTTTCCTAATTGGGGCCATTTTACAGCCACTTCCCGAGACATTGGCCCTTTGATTTGAGTGCCTTTTGGGTTTCCTTTTTCATCTTTTAATAGCGCTACTGCATTATCCTGAAACGCGATTCTCTCTCCGCTTGCCCTCTGGTATGGCTTTTTCTGCCTGATGAGAACTGCATCAAAAACTTTCCCTTTCATTTCCAGGAGCCCTTTCCTGACCGATACTTTTACCCAATCTCCGGGTTTAGCTGGCTGCTGCCTTCCTCTTCTTCCTTTTCCGCCTTTAACTCCTGTAATTCTTACTATTTTCGCTCCGCTGTTATCAGCTGCCATAGCTTTGCTTCCGATATTCAATCCCCAGGTCAGTCTTGCAGCTACTGCTTTCATTTTAACGCTCCTTCTAGATTGTCTATCTCTCTAAATCTATTTTCTATTCTTTTTCTTAGGACTCCCACAATATCAACATAATAATCTTTACCTTTTTCTACCATTCCATTTTCAAAAATATTCAGAATATTATCTATCCATTTTCGCATCTTATCTTTTATCAAATCATAAGCTAAATGTGCTTCAGCAACTCTTACATATGAACCATAAATTTTCAGATCTTCGCTTATCATTTTTTCTCCCCCTTCGCTTTTGTTTCAACAGGCTGTATTTTTTTTTCAGTGCAATTTACCGAGCGTATCTTCTTGAAGGCGCAAAAATGTATTATCTTGCTTAAAGGCCTGCACTCCCTGACTTCAATGTAATCCCCTATTTCAATCGAGTGTTTCATGCAGTCAGGCAATCTTGCATGAATCTTGGTTTTCTTTTTCATATGCCTTTCAAATTTTGGAATAAAAATGATTCTTTCAAATTCAATTACAACTCTTCTTGGGAATTTCTTTGTTACATAGCCTTTAAAGCTCCTTCCCCTCAGCTTCAGATGCCCGTGAAATGGGCACTGTTTATCAGCACAGCTAGCTTTATTTTCTGCTTCCATTTTCTTTTCTTTGTTTTGTTCTTCCATCTTTATCTTTCTACCTTTCTCCTTTTCATTTTTACTCAAGAGGATTTTTAGTCCTCTATCGTATTTTCCGGAAAGCCCATTTTTACAAGCACAGGCCTGACTTTTTTCTTATGGTCCCCCTGTAGCTCTATTGCGTCGTTTTTTACTGTCCCCCCGCACGCCAGCTCTGATTTGAGCCCCTTTGCGATTTCTTTCATGTCGACATCTTTGCTCAATCCAGTCACCAGCGTTATTACCTTGCCATATCGTCTCTTCTCTGTCTCTATCTTTATTCTTTGTTCTGTCTTCGCTATTTCCTTACAAACGCATGCCTGTAAAGGCAATCCGCATTTCGGACATATATCCATCTTAGTGTTTTTCAGGCTTTTTAGCCATGAACGTTAAAAGCTTAGCAATCGTCCTTCTAATTTCTTTAATTTTTATTTTTCCGGTCTTGTTTGCAGCAACATTTGCTCTAATCAGTTCCATTTTTAATTCTTTCAGTTTTTCTTCTCTTTCCTTGTCGGACATCTTGCTTATTTCCTTTGATCTTAAAATTGCCATTTAATTCAGTTCCCCCCTTGCGTTTAATAATTCATACAACAATTCATCATAACCTTCACATACTATTCTCCAAAAAAGCCTTTGACTTTTGCAAGATGAATCTTTTCCTTTAATAACATTAGGATTCCACCGCCTTTTCATATATGCTCCACTTTCATTAATAACTCTTCCTTCTCTAGTCAAAGTAGTGTCTTCTATTGGCATTTCTACTTCTACTATTGTTTCACTAACCTTCTCTTCGCGAGCGAAACGATGACAGAGTCCACCATTCAAGCGTTTAGATAGCCCTAAATATGTTGCTCTCGTATTTCCATTCCCTAATAAATAATCTTTTCCTGTTTCCATTTTCTTATTTCTTCTCCTTGCTCTTGGTTTTTTTATCTTTATTTTCTTCAGGGATTTCTATTATTGCTTTTATTCTTTGCCTTATGTTATCATCTATTTTTATTTGGTCGTGGATTTTTTTATCAGGAGATAATATAGCTACCTTTACTCCAACAATCCCGGCCATGGTCTTGCCAGCTGACTGAGCTTTGTCAACTATCTTAGCAGTGTCCCCTGTTTTTTTAAGATAGCCCCATGCAAATCTCCATCTTTTGGCGCGCTCGCTTGGCAGTTTTCCGCTTAAACGAATTTCTACCCCTAATGCTCCTGCATCCTTTATTCTCTGCAGCGCCTTGTAGGCAATTATCTTGAACTTTAAGCTTCCAAGCCTCTCTAAAGCCAGCGCGATTTCGTCGGCTATTAGCTGAGCGTCAAATTCTGCCTTTATTATTTCCTTTATTTCTATATGTGGATTTTCAAGTTTAAATCTCTTCTTTAAGAAAGAGGTAAGGCTATTTATCCTTTCCCCCCTCCTGCCTATTACTAATCCTGGTTTGTTTGTAGCAACTATTATCTTTTCTCCGACAGGGGTATAATCTATCTTTACCGAGCTTATTCTTCCTTTTCCAAGTGAATTTTTAACGTATTCTTTGACTGCATATTCATCTTTCTTAAACTGAACAAATTTTTTCTCTTCCATATTATTGTTTCTTTCTCCTTTTTAGTTTTTTCTTGTTTTTGATTACAAGTTTTAGTGTTACGTGAGTCCTTTTAAACTTCATGCTGCCGAATCTTTTATAGGGACGCGAAGCGCGGTTTGCCTTGCATTCTATTCTCCCCTTATCAATATCCATTTCTTTGTTTTCTGCATTTGCAGACAGTTGTTTCAGCATTTTTATAAAATGTCCTGCGGCTTTTACCGGATATCTTCCTGACATCATCCTGCCTTTTCTGTGGGGAATTTCCCCTTTCATTGGCACTGCTATCTTCATCGCAACTACTTTTTCCATTAATGGAAGGGCTTCCTCTATTTTCTTTCCCCGGATAAAATTGCATATGCTCATGCAGTGTTTCTTGCTAAGTGGAAGGTCCCTTCCATTTACTACTGCTTCTCTTGCCTCTGGTTTTTTTTCTGCAGTTTTCTTGGAGTCTTTCTTTTCAGTCACTTTCTCTGTTTTCTTTTCGTCTTTTGGGGTTTCAACTGCCTTTTTCTCTTCATTTGTTTTTTCGTTTTGTTTTTCTTCTTCTGTCATATTTGAATTTTTATTTTAATTGTTTTATCTTTATTTAACTGACAGCGCAGCGCTGGACCTTGTAGCCCCTATTCCCGGAGCCCCATGCTGCACCTTGTTCCTTGTCACAGAGAACTCTCCGAGCCTGTGCCCAAGCATCTCAGGAATGATTAATATTTTTGCATACTCTTTTCCATTGTGGATGTTGATTGTCAAATCTATCATTCTTGGTACTATAACTAAGTCTCTCAAATGAGTCCTTATTTGCCTGCCTGCCGTTTGCTTTTTTTGGCATCTTAATATAAACTTTTCAATCTTATCAAACTGTCTCAGCACCGCCCTTCTTTGTCTTGATTTAAGGAATTTTGCAAACTCCCGGGTATCCATTTCTTTTAACTCTTGCATTGTTTTGCCTCTAAATGTGAATTCTTTTGCCATGTTTAATTCTCATCAAGCCCTGCAAATTTAATTGTTTGAACAAGATTTGGGTATCCTAATCTAAATCCTGAATAATCTCTGACCGTTGTTACTTCGCCGCTAAGCATCAAAACTTTTCCTACACTATCGTAGCCCAAGTCTTTTCTTTGAATTTTATACATTCTGATTCCTTTATTAGGTAATAATCTCACAAATTGAAAACGTCCAAACGGACCATCTTCAGTTCCAGTAGTTTGGACAGTTACTTCTAAGGTGGGATTTGAAAGCCCATCAATGTAGGTTACTAAGATTCTATCTCCCCTCTGTAAGGCATCAACTTCTTCTAAACTTTCTAGTGTTTGTCTTTGTAGTGTTTGTGTTTCCATTTTATCTCTTATGTCCTGTTCTCCTTGGCCTTAAATGTCCGACCCTTGCTCCAGGAGGCGCGTTTCTCTTGGCTATCTTGCTCTTGATTCTCTTTCCTCTGCCGCCTCCAAATGGATGGTCAATAGCGTTCATCTTAACAGCCGAAGTATAATGCCACTTTCTGCCTTTTGCCTTCATAGCATGAAATCTCACTCCTGCCTTCCTCATTGGTTTGTTCAGTCTTCCGCTGCCTGCAATTATCCCGACTGTAGCTCTGCAGTTTTCATTTAATGCAATTGTTTTTTTGCTGGGCATCAATAAAAATACCCGGTTAGTTTCTTTTTTTGCGACTTCTGCTGAACTCCCCCCGGTTCTTATAAGCTTTCCTCCATCTCCAGGCACTGTTTCTACATTATAAACTTTTGTGCCCTGCTCCAAGTCTTTTAATCTTACTATATCCCCTCGCTTAATTTCTTCGGCCTTCCCAACATTTATCTCTTGCCCTTCATAGGAATTTTGAAATGCAGGGATATAAAAGCATTTTCCTTTAATCTGTAATTTGATAAGCGGAGCGCTGTGCCCTGCATTATGGACCATTTTAATTATCTTAGCAGTTCCTTCAGTATCAGGATATCCTATTTTAATGCTGTAAGCCTGCCTCCTAACTCGATACATATTGCTTCCGTGCCCTCTTGCCTGTGAAATAATTCTCTTTCCCATTTTTTATGCTGCCCGTTCCAGCCCTCCTATAACTATTCTTGCAGGATTTTTCCATAACCCTGCTGCCATCAGCAATCCCATCTTATAACTATGTTCAACTTCTCCTGTTTTGTGTATTTCCATCTCTCTGTCATATACTATTACTACGCACCCTTTTTGAAAAAACAAGCTTTCTTTATCTCCACTATAACTGGTTATATCTTGCGGGCAATCTTGACTCTGCTTTATGAATACAGGCTTTCCGTCTACTTCTCCTGTATAAACCATCCATCTGACTGTTGGTATTCCAAGATATTTCACTTTAACTAAGTCCCCCGTTTCCATGCCTGCAAGTTCTTCTAGGCTGTTGACTTCTTGTATTTCAGGCATTCTGGCTCTTGTTATAGGTAAATATTTCATTTTATATCATCCCCAATTTAGTTGCAACATCGATTGCAGGATTTTTTTTATCCAATTTGACATAGGCATATTTTTTATTGCCCCTTATGAAAGTTTTAACTTTCTCTACTTTTACTTTAAAAATATCTTCAATTTCTTTTTTTATCTCTGGTTTTTTAGCCTCTCTCTCAGCTTCAAATAAAAGAGTATTGTCTGCCTCAATCATCCTCACTGCTTTTTCTGAAGTTACCGGCTTTAACATTTTTAATTGTTCTCCTTTTTCTTTCTTTCTTTCTTTATAGTTTCTTTTCTTGCGCTTTTTTTCTCTTTTTCACCTTCCTTATTTTTTCCAGCTATCCTTTCTTCCAGCTCTTTAATTGCTTTTTCAGTGTAGATTGTTAGCCGTGCCCCATTGGAGGCAATGTCCTTGACCCTCACTTCATTTGCCCCTTTGATTTCTACTCCGCTAATTTTCATTTCTTCTCCCTTCCCTATAATAAACAAAGCTCCTGCACTCTTCATGTACTTTCTTCCTCTCATCTTTCCTTTTCCGTGCCTGACTTTTCTTTTTTGTATGGCTAATTCTGCTGCAGGTCCAAGAATTTTTCCCATTGAGCTTAAGAATTCTTTTGTCTTTAACTTGATTACTTCATTTTCGACAACAATTGGCAGTTTTGTCTCTATCTTTTGGTTTTTTAGTGAGCTGTACTTTTTTCTGAGATGCTCTGCAGAGCCTGTCAGGGCGAGGGCAGACAGGAAAGCTAATTTTGCCTCTTTCTTGTTTATTTTTTTGGTGTTAATCATACTGAGGATTTTTGGAGGATGAGCCCTTCTTCCGCCCCTTGTTCCAGAGATAGTTGCGCCCTCCCAGTAAAACTGGGTACCTCTTCTCCAGAATATTTTTCTAGGAACTCTTGATATTCCTTTTCCAGCAGCTGTTTTCCATCTTCTTCTGCCGTGCCTTATCTTTCCGGCAGCAGAATATTGCTTCCCTGCAAGGGGGAAATTAGAGTAGGGCTGCTTGACTTTTTCTGCTTCCGCAACTTTCTGAACAATGTCTTCCCGTATTTTTCCGTCGAAAACTGGAGTTTCTAACTCCTTTGTCTTTTTTCCATCTGCATCTAAAATTGCTATTTTCATTTTGCAATTCCTACAAAGTCAAATTTTTTCTTGGCTTGTTTTTTTGTAGGTCTCATTGGTTGTATCAGCAGAAGCGGCCTTTTTGCAGGCCCCTGCAGGCTGCCTTTTAATATTAAATATTCTGTTCTTATCTTTCCGTAATGCTCAAACCCTCTTTCAGGATTAATGTTTTTTTCGTTTATCTTTCCGCTTTCAAGTATCTTGTTGTTATAATTGATTCTGCTGAAAAATCCAAGTTGTCCCGCCATTGGGACACTGAACATTACTCTCGCAGGATGCCACGGCCCAATAGAACCAACTTTTTTTACTCCCTTCTCAGATTTATGGAATCTGTGGCTTATCCCAAATCTCTTTACAGGCCCGCACAATCCCTTTCCTTTTGTAACCCCCCTAATATCCACAAGCCCTTCTTTGAAAACTTCTTCTATTGGTATCTCTTTGTTCAGGAAACTTTTTGCAGTTTCAAGCTGTTCTTCTTTGCTCCCGCCAATTGCAATCTCAGTCAAATCCGGGGATTTTTTAATCGAAGTTTTACTGACAAGGGAATAAGCAATGACTCTTATCTCATCGTAATCTTTAAAATCCAAATCAAGTTTACCTTTTTTCTTTCCCGGTTTTACCTTGCTCTTTAATTCTTTATCCCCTCCTGCAACCACTTCCTTAACAGGCACGCTATTTTTATAGAATCTAACAGAAAGTATTTTCATTGGCGGGCATTCCAAAACAGTAGCAGAAGTAATAATCTTTTGCCCTTTAGTCATCGAGTGTTCAGTGTTATCTTTTAGCACAACCGAAGCCATTCCGACTTTATACCCAATAAATCCTAAGAATCCTTTTTTATCCTTAGAAACAGCCATCCAGTTCACACTAGGCAGAATTTTTTTGGCCCTTTTCCTCGGCCAAAATTGCAAACTTCCTCTTCTCGGTTGGTGATGTTTTGGCATTTGTTATTAATAAGCGGAAATTTATGTGAAACCCTAGCTATGTTAAGCGATTTCATTTTAGACACTATCCCCTATTTCATTTATAGAAACTAATGGTTTTTAAAGGTTACTGTGGTGAATTTTGGGATAGTGTCTAAAGAAGATTGTTTTTAAGAAGTTTAACTAGGTGAAATTCCTTAACTTAACGGGATTGGTTGAACGCCCAATGTCATTAAGTTAAGCCTTAACTTTCTTTTTTGTAATAATCACAT
>MFWN01000021.1:2396-17060 GCA_001786395.1 Candidatus Pacearchaeota archaeon RBG_13_36_9 | reverse complement strand
GGTACTGCAGAAAGCTTATTAAAAAAATTAAAGACTAGGTCTTAATCCTGTCCCAAACTCTAGATTTTAGTTTGCCTTATTTTCTTCTTTTCAAGCCTAAAAAGTATATACTTTAGTATTATATACTTCTTTTACCTCCTTGAACTATACTTTTAGATAAAATGCGAAAGTTAGACTGTTCTGATAATGAAAATCCCACTTTTAAGAGCTGGAAGTGGATGATTTCTGATGAAGAGAATGACGAAGATGAAGACGACGAAGAAACAGACTAAAAAGGCTTTATTCTTATTTAACCAGTTTATCACTGACTTTTTTCCTAATTCCCAGCAAAGCCCCTGCAATTAGAAAGAACACCCCTGCCAAAATCCCAAGCAAGTTAGCACCAGAAATCCCCACAACATTTCCAGTTATTCTATGCGCAAATAAAGCAGTAACTAGCCCTAAAACTGCAAAAATAACAGCAGCTATTCTTTGCGGCATCATCTTACAACAAAAGAAAAGATATTAATAAAGTTATTTGTTTTTTATGCTGCCATTTTATGATGCTTTGAAACCGCTGCTGAATAACTATTTTTTCCCATGCTCTTGCTACTAAGACTGCCTTTTTAAAATTTATTGCATTAAAAACTATCGGATGTCAATATACAAAGACTGGCATTCTTCTTTTGTTCTGCTTGTATCTGCATATTCCTGATCTCTCATGCTGCAGTACTCTAAAGTGCTTCCGTTTAAGCCAACTTCAACTTTCCAGAATATATCTGCATTGTCGTTATACTTAAAATCTTTGTTGTATTTTCCAACATAATATCCGTCTCTGTTATACTCCTCCCCTGTAAAAGTTCCCCCAAGATAAATTTCTTCTTTTGCTAAGATGCGTATATTTGTTACTTCCTCTTCTTGCTTGATTTTTGTATTTTCAACGCGAGTCCCATAAAAACATGAAACTACTAGTTCATTAGTAGCTATGTCTATTCCAATCACTCTGCATCTCTCATCTTGCTTGAAAATCCTATCTATCAGGGCACCAGGGCCCATAGACGCCAATCCTTCAGTCGCCCCATCTCCTGCCGGAATAGTGCAACTAAAAGTAAATCTTAACAACAATATGGCCAAAAAAAGAATTAACAAAGCTCCTAAAGCAATCCAGACCTTACATTGACTGTTCCTCTTTTTTACCATAACCAATACAATAAAAAGAAGTTTATATACTTAATGCTCATTTTCATTTTACAGCATGCCCAATAGAATAACTAACAAAATCCCTGCAATTAATGAAAATGCAATAAAAAAGGGTGATTTTTTATTATTTAATTTTATCACTGCCCATCCTTATGATACAAGTCCAAAAAGGTGACTTTATTTTCAGCTGGAAAATAAGCGTAAGACAGCCTAAAAGGCTTGGCATAAACTTCTCTTGTCCCTTTCCTATTATGCCTCATCGGCTTCCCGATTTCAGGATTTTCTATAATCTTCAGAATTAACTTCTTAACCTTTGCTCTCACACTCTCATCAAGTTTTCTAAATATCTGCTTAAAATTATCGCTCTCTTTTATCTCATTAACTACCATTTTTCAAGTTCTTTCAAAAACTCTTCATGGGTATAGCTAGTAAATTTGCCTTCATCAACCTGTTTCCAAGCCTCTTCTGTTCTTCTCGCAAATTCCAAATCCTCTTCTAAATTTTTATCGAAATTTTCCATTTTCTCGATAATTATCTGCTTGTCATTTTTTATAACTACCAGCTTTTCTCCTTCTTCTATATCTTCCCTCATGTCCTGGGGAATGACTACCTGTCCTTTAGAACTCATTCTGGTTATGCTTATGTTTGCCATGTTAGTAAGAACAATCTTACTGACTATTTAAATCTTTTTATTTTTGCCTTACGCAGCCTGAGAATATTCAAAATTAGGCTGATATCCCTCGCCACTGGTTTTTCTGTAAGCATTATCTAACATGCTTGCTCTGTAAGCTGCAAGATCAATTATACTCCTTTGATACGCATCTCCTTTTACAGGCTTTCCATATCCTCTGTCCGCTCCTCTCGCTACACCTGCAAAGTATGATGCTCTATGCTTTCCAGTGTAATCCACAGAAGCCATAGTCGCATAAGCGGCTGTTTCCAAAGGTCCAACTCTTTCATAAGGCCTGAGCCTTTTATGCCCTGCTTCATATCCTCCCTTGTCCCCCCTCATCTCTTCCCAGCCTTTAAATAAATCAATGCCCCCTCCAGAATAGGCCGCATTAGGCATTTTGCCAAAACCATGCCCCTTTCCCACACCACCGGCTGGGCTAATTGCTCTTCCGCCACTATATCCAGCTGCTTTTCCCATGCTCCTGCTACTAAGACTGCCTTTTTAAAATTTATGTTGCGCTCAAAAATTATATAATGTCAATATACAAAGACTGGCATTCTTCTTTTGTCCTGCTTGTATCTGCATATTCCTGATCTCTCATGCTGCAGTACTCTAAAGTGCTTCCGTTTAAGCCAACTTCAACTTTCCAGAACACATCTGCATTGTCATTGTAAAAGAAGTCTTTTCTGTATTTTCCGACAAAATACCCATCTTCCTGGTATTTTCCGTCTTCATAAGTTCCGCCAATATAGATTTCTTCAAATGCCAATATCCTTTCGTTTGTAACTTCATTTCCTGTTGCATCTATTCTTGTCGTGTCTACTTTGATTCCATAAAAACAAGACGTAATTGGCTCATTTGAAGCAACATCTATCCCGATTGCTCTGCATCTCATCTCTTGCTTCTTAATTACAGTTCTATCTGCGCCCTGTCCTGAAACTAAATAGTTCAAGGCTACTATCAAAAAAACTGCTTCTAACAAAAACAGAGCAATTAGTTTTTTGTTCGATACTTTATATTTAGTTACCATTTTAAAGTGACTTAAATTTACTATTTAAATATTTTTATTGTTAAGAATATAGGTACATTAAGGATGCGGAGAGCTTATATTTTACTTATAAATTAATATTGTTATTTTACACCTCATAAATTTTTATAAATTCACAATAATTAATATCAAAATGCTTGTACTTAGTAGACAGAAAGATGAAGCAATTATGATAGGGGATGATATAGAAATTATTATCGTTGATGTTCTCGGAGATAAAGTCCGTCTTGGAATAACGCATCCAAAATGCCTGCCAGTCCATCGGAGAGAGATCTATGATGCAATTCAAAGAGAAAAAGATGGAAAAAGTGAGACTACAGAGGGAAAAGCTGAAACAAAAGCAGACCCGGAATTAGTATTTTGCTGCCGTGGAGTTTATGGGGCAAATACACCGGGACAAAATGCTTATATTAGAGTTTCTCAATCTGACAAGAAGCTAGATTGCACAAGTCTTCGTACAGATGGTTATTGTAATTTTAGCAACCCCCAAAATTCCAAAAAATGCCCTTTAGGCATTGAAAAGTTCGTAGGATAAAAAATATAAAATAAAATTTATTCAAGACTCCAAATATAATCCGCAACATCTCCATCCCTGCTTCTTTTAGAATAAAATGTTTTATCATACCCTAAAGATTCTACCTGGCTCCATAAAGCAATTTCTTTATCCCCTCTGTCCGGCTTCCTCAACTTGTCTTCTGACCCTAGTGAAAGGTCTTTAACTAAAACATTATTTCCTAGTCTTAAATAAAAATCAACTATTTTCTGGCTTGGTATTGCAAACTGGCACATTTGTAATGGAACAATATTCTTTTTACCCCAATAATGTTCTATAATCCCTAAATAAGCTGCAATTTCATGGCAGCAAACATTAATAATTCCAGAACTTTCTTTATCATCTGTATATTTGTACCTTATATTAAATCTCTTTGAAGGACACGAATGATCTGAACCTATATCTAAACTAACTGCATGTTTCTCCCTACTATCAACAACCGGAACAGAAACCAGCTTAAATTTAGTTTTTCCTTGCTTCTCAGTTCTTGAAGGAACTGAACAAACAATCTCAGCCCCATCTATTCTGACTCTCTTAGATCTATCATATGGCCTTACTATAATTTCTGTTCCTCTAACTTGTTTTGAATAAGCATAAATTCTTGCCCCCTCTAAACACTCAACTAAAGAAACTTTCCTCTTCCTCCTGTCCCTTCCTAAAGGCAAGAAAGAATATCCACAAAAATCATGCTCTTGGATCATATCAAAAGCTTCTTCTCTTAACTGAACAGGCACTCTACCGTCATTTAAAGCCTGATCTAAACTATAATACCTCTTAGGCTTAACTTCCTGTCCGTGTTTCATAAACTTCCTTGTAGATTCAAAACCTCTTGGCACTAAAGGACTTATTATTGTAAACTCATCTTTTCCAAGCTCCAGTATATCTGCGAGCATTGCTATCTCCACATAATCTTTCTTCTTAATCTGTGCTTTTGTATCCTCTCTGAAAAATAATTTTTTCCTTATCATATCAAACCCATGCAAAAAGGAGAAATAAATTAATGTGGTATTATTTATCACCTCATAAAAAGATTTATAAACCTGTTGTTTTTAAATAAGCTATGGATATAAAAATCTTGCAAGAGCTAGGATTAACAGAAGCAGAAGCCAAGGTCTACCTGGCTTTACTAGAGCTAGGCCCGAGTTTAGCAGGCCAAATATCAAGAAAAACCGGCACCCACAGAAGAAATGTGTATGATATTACAGAGAGATTGATTAAAAAAGGGGTTATTGGATATATAATAAAAAACAACAGAAGGTTTTTTGAGCCTGTTTCCCCGTCCAGACTCAAAGAAATACTTGATGAAAAACAGCACGCTCTTGATGAAATCCTACCTCAGTTAAACTTGCTTTACAATAAAACAAAAGAAAAACAGGAAACTAATTTTTACAAAGGAACAGAAGGCTTAAAAACAATATTCCAAGACCAACTACAAGCAAAGGAAATATTAATTTTAGGGGCATCTCAGTCTGCTTTTGAAATCCTTCCTTTTTACTTTAAATGGTACGACATTGACAGGAAAAAAAGAAAAATTAAAGTAAGGATTATAGCTAATAAAGAATTCAGCAAAACTATTCCTTTATCTGAAATTCGTTACCTCCCTGAAAAATACTCCAATCCCCTAGCCATAAACATCTGGCAGGACAAAGTAGCCATAATTCTCTGGAAATCCCCCCCATTAGCAATTGTAATAAAAAACTCTGAAATTGCAGAATCCTATAGAAAATATTTTGAGTTAACTTGGAAAACAGCAAGGAAAAATTAAATAATAGCTTTTCTTTCTAAAAAACTTCCTTTTTGTTCTGTTCTGGTTGTTTTTTCTCTTGGATCCCGGCTAGCTTCTATATATGCAGTTGCTTCTGGATCAATATATGCCTTCTCGTTTTCCTGAGAATCCATCTCTTGGGGTGTTCCAGGTAAAAGTTCGTATTGCGGCATTTTAACTCTCACTCCTAGAATAATTCTCAGCAATAACTCTTGCTCTTTGAATTAATCCTTTTGGTGTCCAAAATCCAGTTAAAAGAGTTGCATCTATAATTCCCCTTTCATTTCCAATATATCTCATCCCATTTGAACTAAACTCTTTCCTTGCTCTTAAAACCGGATCTGTGCTGTATCTCAATTCAGCAACAAGACCAGAATTAAGATTCCCTTCCTCATCTATATTCTCTCTATTTTTAAGAATAAAATCTCTAGTATACCCTTTATTTAAAGATAATTCATCTAAATAATCAAGCCGCTTCTTTATTCCATTTTTATCATCTAAATCCCCAAAACTTTTATCAGCCAATACAACAATAGCATAGTGATATAGTTTATCAAAATATTTTTCTATCTGCTCTGCATCTTTTACTTCCTGGTAGATCTCTTGAAATTTATGTTTAATCCCTAATTTTTCCTGGACACCTGGATTCTGTTTTAGATCTTCTAACAATCTCCTTTCATAAAACTGAGCTAATGATTCTTCTGAAGAGATTGTTAAATCGGAGTCTATTTTAAGAAACTCTGGCAAAGAACTTGAAAGAGTGATTATTCTGTTTAGAGAATGACCCATTCCTTCGTGGCCATATAACCTAACTAAATCTTTTTCCCTTATTTTTGAGATGCCTTCTTCTGTTGAGAAACAAAATGCTAAAACAGACAATGCCAGCCTATTTTCTAAATGGCTAAAATAGGATCTTTCTTCAGTAGTTGGTTGAGCGTCAATATCTCTAAGATACATTCCCACCTTAGTCAACGTTTCCAAAAATCCTCCCAAAATCTTATGATAATTTTGAATATGCGCTGCAGCAACCTCTTCTGTCTGCCTTCTGATACTTGGAATATCCATTCTTGGAAGTAATTCATAAGACCCAATTTCTTTTGAACTGTAAAGCCTCTCAACCGCCCCCATAGTTTTATTCTTATTTCTTCTAAGCCAGGGCTTAAGTGCATCAACATCTTCTCTTGGTATCCCCAAAATCTCTAAAACTGAGTCAAAATCATAGGTTTTTCCTTCAAGTCTATGAGCAAGATAAGCTGCTTCTCCTCTAATCCGTCTCTTTGCTTCTGACAAGAAAAGTTCATCTTCATTTTGAGGATGACTAATCTCCTGAATGCTCTCAGCTAACTCATTCATCTGCTCGCACAATCTTCGAGACTCATTTGGAGGAAAAACATGATACTTAGCTCTAAATTTCTGAAGGCTCCTTAATTCTTCTAGAAGAATTCCCGCCTTCTTTATCTTTCCATTACTAAAACCCCTTGCCATACTCTTTCTTGTTCAACACATATTTAAACCTTTCCATTAGTGTTATTTTATAGTAGTTACAAATACAAAGATTTAAAAAGGTAGGATAAAGTAGCATAATATAAGATACTACTATAAAATGTCAAAAAGAAACAAAAGGAAAAGAAAATGGGAAGAAGATAAAATGACAAAGCAAAAAATATCAATAACATTAGATGAAGAAATGATAAAGATAATTGAAACTGTATTAAAAGATGCACAATTCAGAAATAGAAGCCACGTTATAGAATATTCTTTAAAAAAATTTCTGGAAAAAAAGTTAGATTAAACCCGTTTATCTAATACTATCGCACTTAATATAATCCCTGCTCCCGCAATAAACACCAAAATCCCAAGCAACCCCAAAAGATACTCCTGCCCAAATCCCACAACTGCCCCTGTTAAAGCTGCATTTGTAAGAATAAGATAAATCCCTGTAAATATCAATCCAATTCCAAGCCCTTTTTTCCAAAACATAGAAGAACTAAGAACAAGGCGTATAAAAGCTTTGTTCCCGCCTTGTCTTCTCTTCTTCCACACCTCTTAATCCTCACCTCTACTTTCTATCTCTATTTGCCCTCTTTTTTCCCAGAAGCCAACACAACTGCTATTGCCCCGCCAATAATGGCAAGGATAAATAAATTAAGAATAACCGTGTCCATATAACCTCCCCCCTGAAGGCTGCTATAAATCCAGTCCCATCCTCCGCTAATAAAAAGAACAGCAACAAGAACTGCCACTCCGAATATAGTTCCCAGGGCTATTTTCAATCCCTTGTTTAGCACGTCCCCTTCTTTCTTGGCAGTTATGAATCCAAAAATCAGCATGAATACAAATAAGATAACAATAAAAACAACAAGATAGGGCATTAAATTAACAACTATGTTTCTTGCAAAATCAAAAGCAAGAAAAATTAATGCAATAACTAAACTTATAATTGCATTTATCTGCCTTTTCTCCTCTCCAAGCATCTTGGACCTGTCTAAAATCGCAAAAATAAGAGTAAAAACAAGTAAGAAAGGTAAGATAAACTCCTTAAACAGTGGAATTGAAAATATGCTATTAACCATTTTAAACTTCTTTTTTAGTTCCCCTCTTTTGGCAGGCTACTACAACTCGATTTCTTCTTCTGGAACACTCTCTCCAGATTCTTCCTGCATTGGCAAACTGGCTTTGCTTACCAAGCAAATATCCCCTATTGCTTTTACAAACTGATGCGGAATTACCACTCCCCTAGCTCCCCCCAAAAAGCTCCCTATGCCCCCACTGACCTTGATTCTCCAGCTATCCACCTTATTCTCAACCAAGTTGACTTCCTCCACCTCTCCAAAAAAATCTCCAGAGTCAGTATACACCCTTTTTCCTATAACCTCTGATAATTTTTTTATTTTGATTGGCATATCGTATGAAAATAAAATTGCTTTATATACTTTTCTATCATAAAAACCATGTATTCTGCCGCATCTTTTAGTTTCAGAAAAACCCAAAACAAACTCAGGGTTTTTTGGATATCCATTAACTTTATATAAATGAAATTCATAACTAATGGATGATTAAAGCAAAAGAGATGGTGCACATAATCCTAGTGATAATCTTATTTGCGTTTATACTCTGGTTCTTTCAGGATGAGTCGCTTATCCTTACTTCATTCATAATAGCCGCAGTTGTAATACTCACAAATGTTGTAGCCAAGAAAATAGCTGCCCGCTACTTTCACACAGAAGCAGAAATTAAAATATGGGAGTTTCAAAGATGGGGCTACTACCAAAGAAGCCAATTCAAAAGCCCAAAGCCAATAGGCCTGATTCTTCCATTTTTGCTGGTTTTCGCATCTGCAACCGGATTCTTAAAAATGCTTACTTTCCTGCAGACAGACATCACTCCTACCATAAGGAGAGTGGCTAAAAAAAGAGGCGGCCTTCAGAGGTTTTACGAGCTTACTGAATGGCATAACGGATATATTGTCACCATAGGGATAATAGCAACCCTCTGCCTGTCTTTGCTGCCATACATCTTCGGAAAAAACGACCTCCTGGTAGACATAGCCAAATACGGGGTTTATTACTCTATCTGGAACATGATCCCCATCGGGCAGTTAGACGGGACAAAAATATTCTTTATAAGCTCCAAGTTCTGGCTGTTTATGGTCTTCTGGGTTTTTGTGGCTATTCTTTTGATTGCTTTCCTATAAGTCTATTTCAATAACTTTATTAAACTGCTTTAAATAGGTATATTTACCATGCCAGACAAAATTCTTAAAACAATCCAGCCAAGAGAATACCAGCAGAAAATTTATGAAGTTTGTAAAGATAAAAACTGCCTGGTCATTTTGCCAACAGGTACCGGAAAAACACTGGTAGCTCTTATGCTGGCAATAAACAGATTAAGGCTTTATCCAGAATCAAAAATTTTGTTTCTTGCTCCCACGAAGCCATTAGCAGAGCAGCACCTCTCCTACTTCCAGAAGCACCTTCCGGAGCTATTTGCAACCAAAGAGCTTTTTACAGGAAAAGTCCCAGCAGAAAAAAGGAAAAAATTATGGCAGAATACAGAAATCATCTTTAGTACCCCTCAGTGCGTAAAAAATGACATAGAAAATAATCTATATGATTTAAAAGATGTTTCTCTGCTCATTGAAGACGAATGCCACAGATGTTTAAAAAGTTATGACTATACTTATATAGCAGAGAACTATAAGAAAAATGCAGAGCATCAAAGAATTCTTGGTTTGACAGCAAGCCCCGGAGTTGAAAAATCCAAAATAAAAAAAATATCAGAAAATCTTGGAATAGAGGCAATTGAAATACGCACAAGAGAAAGCGAAGACGTTTCAACATACCTGCAGGAATTAAAGTATGACACAATAAAGCTGGATTATCCAGAAGAGTTCAAGAAAGTTGGAGACCTTATAAAAGAGCTCTGCAACAAAAAAATAGAAGAGCTGCAAAACAGGAAGCTTCTATTTGCCCCCCCGACAAAAAAGAATATTCTAGAGCTGCAGAGGAAAATAATGACAATGATCTCAACAGGAAACCGGAATTTTAACATCCTATTGGGGGCTTCTGCCTGCGCCCAGGCAATAAAGCTTCAGCATCTCCTGGAGCTTTTAGAAACCCAGACCCTTGACTCCGTGCATAAATATATGCAGGAGCTTTTTTCCCAGGCAAACCAAAATAAATCCAAAGCAGTCAAGCATCTGGTAAAGCAGGTTAATTTCAACCAGGCCTACATAAAAGTAACAGAGCTTATTGCCAGAAAAATTGAAAACCCAAAATTGCCCAAGCTAAAAGAAGTAGTTGAAGAAGAGATGAAAAGCAAAATAAAAAGAATAATTGTTTTTGCCCAGTTTCGTGACACGCTGGTCAAAATATGCAAAACTCTGAACGAAATTCCTGGGGTAAATGCGCGCGTTTTTGTAGGGCAGGCAAAAAGAGGAGAAGGAGAAGGGGCAACAGGCCTGAGCCAAAAAGAGCAAAAAGAGATGATTAATGGCTTTTCCATAGGAAAAATAAATGTTTTATGCGCTAGCTCAATAGGCGAAGAAGGCCTTGATATTCCAGAAGTTTCAGCAGTTATTTTTTACGAGCCAATTCCGAGCGCAATTCGTTCTATTCAAAGGCGGGGGAGAACCGCCCGTCTCAAGCCAGGAAAGCTGATAGTTTTAATGATAAAAAAAACACGTGACGAAGCCTATTACTGGGCTGCTTTCCACAAGGAAAAAAAGATGTATCAAACTTTAGACAGCATAAAAGAAGAACTTGAAAAAAAAGGAAAGCTGGAAAAAGAAGACGATGATGAAAAAGATGAAGAAGAAAATGAAGAAGAGGAAGAAACTAAATCCGAGCAAAAAAAATTATTTTAAAGGATCAATAAAAAATTTATTTCTATTTTTATTATTAGGATTTATGTTCTCTAAGATATCTTTTTAGTTTAACAACACAATAGCTAACAGCAAAGATTCCCCCAATTGTTCCTAAAGACATAGAGAGAGCAAGGGCCGGAGGAGTTTCCATACTGCAAAGGGTATAAGGTGCTCCTTCCCATCCACGGCAATAAGCATAAAAATAAGCACCCACACCACCCCCAGCAAAACCAGCTGAAGCGCCCATAAGACACCCTAAAACATCTATGGCAATATCCAAATTTGTTCTTTTTTCTTTTTCCATAAATTTAAATTCTAATTGTTTATATTTTCCCATCCTCAATTAAAACTATTCTCCCTACCTTAAGTTTAATTAACATGTTTATACTAATCCTTATTTTAATTTATGTCGTAAACTTAACGACACATTTATAAATTCAGAGTTACTAGAAAAAGAATGAATAAAGAAATACCTGGTTTAACTGTAAATGAATCATTGGTTTACATCACTCTTTTAAATTTAAAAGAAGCTGGAGCAACAAAAATATCTGAAAAATGTGGGTTATTTAGAACTCTTGTTTATGATATACTGACCAAGTTAATTGAAAAAGGGCTTGTTAGTTATATTAAAAAAGAAAGTAAAAGGATATACAGGGCCTCTTCTCCAAACAGACTTTTAGAATTAATTAAAGAAAAAGAAGATGAAACAAAAAAGGTAGTTGAGGACCTTAATCTGACTTTCCAAAAGCCTAAAGAAGAGGTTTTAGTTGAGCAGTATGATGGTGTTAATGGAATGAAAGTTATTGTAGAAGATATAATTGAATCTGCTGTATCCGGAAAAGCGAAAGAAGCTTTATTTTTAGGTCCTACAGGAGACTCTTGGGAATTTTTTGCTTCTTATTTTATACATGCAGTAAAAAAAGCAAAGGCGTTAAGATTATTAAGAAAAGGAGATTTTAGGGTTATTTGGAGTTCTGAATTAAAAACAAAAAAATTAAAGAATTTGATTGGTGGAAAAGAGGATCATAGATTTTTGCCAAAAGGTTTTAATCCTACAGTTCCGGTAATTATCTATGGAGATAAAGTTGTGGTAAATGGCAAGGCTGCAAAGCCTTTCGTAGTTTTAATACAAAACAAAAATACTGCAGAATCATTCAAGCACTATTTCAATTTTATTTGGGAACATTCAAAAAAGGAGAAATAAAAAAATGCTGGATATAAATTAATTTAAATCAGCCCATATGAGCCGATGGTCAGAATATCCCTCCAAACTTCCGCTCCCCCCTAAATTAAATCCCCTGGTAAAAATATGGTCTATATCCTGGCTAAAAAAGAACTTAAACGGCGGAGTAAGGGTGCAGGTTTTCATTTGATCCGAAGCTAATTTGAGGCTTGGAAAATAATGCTTAATATCCTCGAAATTCCCATTAAAGTCTCCAACAAGGATGACTTTTCCACCAAGAGAACTAACATAATCTCTTAAAAATCCCATCTGCCGAGCATAAATCCCCCCTTTTTTTAGGATTTTTCCCATTAGATAGATGAACTCCCAAAACATCCAAATCCATATCAGTAGCCTTGCAATGAACAAATCCCCCTCCACCACCCATCTTGTTTTTAACAGGAAAAGTCTGGCTATCCACCCTCTCTAATTCAAATTTAGAAGCAAGCATTACTCCAAGATGCAAACGATTTCCCTTTGTCTGATGCCCCTGCCCGAAAAAACAGTTATATCCTCTTCTAGCAAGCAGGTCCGCCAGTATTTTCTCCTGCCCTTCCAATACCTCGCATAATCCGACAATATCCGGGTTGGAACTATCTATTATATCACAAGTATTCTTCAGCCTGGCCACTTCATACATTTTCTGGGGGTCCTTTCTTCTATGAACTCTCCAGTGCCCTGCAAGGCTCTTGCGCAGCGACCTTCCATTAAGCGCAAACATCTGGTTATAAAAAGCAACTCTCATTAACATTAAAAAAACAGCGGTATATAAACCTACAGGGTTAAGAATAAGAAAAAATTAGTCTAAGTCTGCATAGACTAATTTATGGTCTGATCTGCCTTCCAAAAAACCAACATCTTTCTTTTTTAACCCTCTAACTAGCATATGGTCCATATCTTTATATAAAAACCATTTAAAAATAGGAGTGCAAGAACATGTTTTTATTTTTCCTGTAATAAGCTTTAACTCAGGAAAATGGTGCTTAACACTATCATAGCACTCATTAAAATCCCCCATAAGAATAATCTTTCCATTTAATTCCCCTAAAACCTTCTGAGTGTGCTTTATCTGCTGAAAAAAGAATCTTTTTGTCGGCAAACCCAGATGAATTTGAACAACATTTAGTTTTAGCTTAGGAAAATAACAAACAACCATTCCGCCTCCGCCTCCAAGATGATTTTCAACAGGCCATTCTTTAAAGTTTAACTGTCTTCCCCTAATTTTTGAGGCGACTAATTCAATTACGTGCAATCCAGAATATTTCATTTTATGCCCGTTGCCAAAATAAAAATAGCTATACCCTAATTTTCTCAATCTTTTAACCATACTTTTCTCCTGCCCTTCTAAAATTTCAATAATTCCTAAGATATCTGCATTAACTTTCCTGACAGTTTTAATAGTCTCCCCAAAATCAACTCTCTCCCGCACTTTTTCTGGGTTTGAGTGGAAATGAACATAATAATGCCCGATTATATTTGACCAAAAGTGCCTCCCGTCTAATCCAAACATCTGGTTATAAAAAGCTATCCTCATTTTTATTATATCTTAATAAAGAAATAAGTATTTAAAGATTAACTTGTATCCACTGATAATGAAAAGGGGCATTAGTAAAAAAATAGAGGAATTTGAAATAAAGCATAAAATAATACTTTTTATTTTAGTGATATTTTTAACAATAATAATCACCAGAATTATTGTATTGGTTAAAGATCCTAATTTAATAATAAAAGGTTACGAGTTGCACCATTTTTATTATGGAATAATATTGCTAATAATTTCCAATCTCCTAATGTTATTTGGAAAAAAGAACTTTAATATTTATTTTTTGCTTTCAGCAATATCTATTGGGTTAATAACTGATGAGTTTTTGTATGTTGCTGGGGGTTTTGGCAATAAAAATGTTTATTTCTCTACTCTTCCTTCAGCAATTGCCTTTTCAGGAATAATATTATTAATTGCATTTTTTATAAAAAATTTTAGCAGAACATGATAATCCTGGCAGACTACCGCGAGAAAAACAGCCTGGTATGCTCTGAGCTGGTTTCTTTGGGCTCAAACGTTGAATTTCAGGAGCTGAAAGTTGGAGATTTTATAATTGGAGAAGTAGTTATTGAGAGAAAAACAGTTTCTGATTTTATTTCCTCGATGCTCAGCAAACATCTCCCTACACAGCTGGAAGAGATGAAGCAGTACGAAAAGCGCCTTCTTATTATAGAAGGAATTGAAGAGCAGGAACTTTATAATGACGAGCCAGGCGGCATTAATGGAAATGCCATAAGAGGAATGCTTCTTTCTATCTCTCTGGAAGCCAAATGCCCGATGATTTTCACAAAAGACTATGCAGACACCGCCAAGTTCCTTCATTTAATAAAAAAAAGGCAGGAAAAATCTCCAAAAGAAATCTCTCTTAATGCAAAAAAGAAAAATCTCTCTTTTAACGAGCAGAAACAATTCATCCTGGAGAGTTTTCCAGGAGTAGGGCCTGTAAAAGCAAAAAAGCTTTTAGAAAAATTCAAAACTCTAAAGAACATAGCAAATGCAGACGAACCTGCCCTCATGGAAATATTGAATGCAAAAACAACTTATTTTAAATGGCTATTGGATAATTAGAATCCAGCCAGTCCATCACATAAACTCTATAGTCTCCTTCTTTGAAGTCTCTTTCTTCCCGATATTGGGGAATCTTTTCAATTTTAATTCTATGGTGGGAAATGAATTGCTGGTTCAAAAAACGGTTTTCAGTATGGCTTAAAATTTCAGCAGAATCCCTATATTTTTTAGAGAGGGGATTTTCTCTCTCTCTATCCAAAGAAATGGCAACAATAACTCTCTTAGGAACACAACCATCTTTAAAAGTT
>MFWN01000021.1:0-2356 GCA_001786395.1 Candidatus Pacearchaeota archaeon RBG_13_36_9 | reverse complement strand
ATAAATCTTTCATTAAAATATAGCTAAGATTTATTCCTTTAAAAACATGCTTACACTAGAAAATATGTTTCAGAGAAAAGTATTTCCTGCTTTCTCTTTTTTAGGGAATTTATTTTTTCTTGTTTAAGATTAATTTCTGATTTTTTGGGTTTTTTGATTTTCCACAGCAATAAAACAACAGCCAGGAGAATTAAAATTACAGCAATAATCCAATAGCCCTTAAAATTCTCAGCAGGCTGGCTCGCAATTTCTTCCTCTGCCTCAGAAACAGAGAAAATAGAAGATGCAGAAGCAAACCCTCCTGTATAAGTCATTTCTACCCCTAAAACATAATCTCCGATCTTAAGTTTATCAGTGCTGAATTCCTTGAAAAAAGACATCTCCTTATCAACATAAAAAGTCCCGCTTTCTTCATAATAAATTTTTCCATTAAAGTCTTTTATTAGGTACTTTAATGTGACATCTCCTCCTCTCTCTCCAAAAGGAGTTAGATTTACCTGCGCCTTTAATTTATCTTCTTTATTAATTGCGTCCTCCAAAATTTCAAGAGAAACATCAAACAAAGTTTCCTTGCTTTGGGCAGATATTATAACTGAAATCTCTCTTGTCTTTTCCCTGCTTGACAAAATAATCTTTCCAGTATAAATGCCCGGCTCCCTCACGGTAATATTGAACCTAAAAGATTTTTCTTCTCCAGTTCCTAAAAACAGCTCTTTTTCCTCAAAAACAATCAGTTTATCAAGTTCCCCTTCAAGCCGGGCCTTAACTGTAATGTTTTTCTGCCCTGTGTTTTTAAACTTAACTTCTTTTTCTACTACTTCATTTAAAACAGCCATGATTTTTATTTCCTTGGAATCTACTGAAAAATCATCAATCAGCTTAGTTCCTCCCCCTCCCCCAACAAGAGTCTCTTCAGCAGAATAAACAGAAAAGCCAGTAACATCAAAAACAAAAGTTCCACTAGAATAACTAACTTCAACACAATCAGAGCATACTGCTCCATCTTTCAAAACTCTTGGATTAGAATAAGTTAAATTATACAAATAAAGTCTTGCACTTTTGTTAAGTTCAATTATCCCACTAACATTAACTTCAATCCTGTTAAAGCTTATATTTACATAACTGTCAATATCTCCTTCAGAACTCAAGTCAATACTCTCATTGAAATTAATTTTCCCGTAGTCCGGGCTTTCCAAAATCAAGTTTGTAATATTGCTTATGTTGACACTTGACAAATCAGTTGTTTCTCCTGAAAACTCCGATGCAGAAACAACAGCTAATTCCCAAACAGCACTAGCATTAACATTTCCAGTATTATCAGAGCAATTAATACTCCAGCTATAGCTTCCAGCATCCAACCCATTAACAACAAAACTAGTATTAGCTCCATTAACAACACTTGCATTAGTCGCATTAACAGCATTATTAATAATCAAGGAGCAATTAGCAATTCCATTATTATCACTTGCATTAAAAACAAAACTTACATTTCCATCATTATCTCCTGAATTATTTAAGGGAATCAAAAGTATAAGTGAAGGATAGCCAGTATCAGTAGTAAATCTAATTAAATCACTTGCATTCATATTCCCAGCTAAATCCTGTGTATAAGCTTTGAAAGTATGAGAGCCATCTGCCATTCCTGTTTGAGTATGCTGATATTTAGTTGCATTATACAAAGAGGCTATTTCATCACTTGACAAGCTCCTGTTGAAAATCATTACATCGTCGATTGTGCCGTTGAACTCGTTTGTTCCATCAGTATTATAAACGCCAATCAAAACAACATTATTACTATCATAAGCAGACTTTGTCTCTGAGCCGTCATTTATACCATTAATATATAATTTAATATCTGTTCCATTATACACAGATACTACATTAGTCCATCCATTTGAAATTAAAATCGTAGCAGTAGAAGCAGTGTTGTCACTATTAGTGTTATAAACAAGTTTATTATCATTAAGAATATTAAATTGGGTATTTACCCCCGCATCAATAATTGCCTGATTTCTACCATCCTCGAACTTTTTTATCCAAGCAGAAAAAGTAAAAGGTTGAGAAAAATTTGGATTATAAGGGGTTGTAACATAATCCCCATTCCCATCAAAACTCTCTCCCTTTCCCAACTTCCCAGCCGAAGTCTGCACAGCATTAACAGCAGTCCCATTATTTCTTCCCATATAATCACTAACACTATTTGAATTACCACTCCAAACAACTAAACCATTTCTCTCAACTAAAATTATATCACTTGGAACATCAACATCATAGATTTTTCCAGTGTAAGGAGCTTTTTCAATTGACTCAACTTTAATTTCATTGCCATTTTCATCTAAAAACACTAAATCACTTG
>MFWN01000020.1:22786-30028 GCA_001786395.1 Candidatus Pacearchaeota archaeon RBG_13_36_9 | reverse complement strand
GCTAATTTAGTTAGAGACCATGACCATACTACTGGAAAAGCACGGGCGTGGATTTGCGATAGCTGCAACACTGGATTAGGCAGATTTAAAGATGATATAAAATTTCTTCAAAAAGTGATTGAATACCTAAAAAAATATCCCTGACTCTAAATTTTTCGATCAGTTAATTTCTGCTGACTTCTTACTAATTTTATACGCTCTCGTGCAATATTACAATATTCCTCACTTATATCACAGCCAATATAATTTCTCCTGTGCAACACAGCCATTTTGCATGTCGTCCCGCTACCACACATAGGGTCAAAAACTAAATCCCCCTCGTTACTCCAACTCAAGATATGGTCCTCTGCAAGTTTCTCTGGAAAAACAGCCGGGTGTTTAAAAGCGATTTTATCCCTTGTAGTGCCCCCTAAACCAACCGCATATTCCCATACGTTCGTTTTTACTTTCTCTTTGTTCAGCTTGCCTAACTGCTTTTTATTAATTCCATCTGCCCTCTTGTTATAAGGCATAAGCTCGTAACCAGATCTCACGGTCTTTTCTTTTAGAGCATTAAACGTCTTTGGTTTTCCTTTAGATAAAACAAACATGAATTCATAACAATTTGTATAAGCCCCCTTCCTCATAAAAGGGGTGTTTTTCTTTTTATAGATCATTACATCATGTGCCTGAAAACCTATCTGCTTAAAGAACAAGGCCTGTTTAAAACTAGTCATACTATAACCTCCGTTAATCCTGTCTCCTACAACCCATACGACAATACCCCTATCTTTTGTTATCCTGAACAATTCTTTAGCAATTCTTTCAAATTCAAAAGAGTAACCATTATAATTTCTTAAATCATCATATGGGGGAGAAGTTATAGTCAGATCTACAAAGTTATCCCTTATCTCTCCCATTAATTTTAAACAGTCACCTGTATATATTTCATTAATCTTTATGCCCATTTTGTTTAATAATCTTATTTATTTTTATTTGCTCCGGCTTTCCTTTTTTTGTACAGTTTTTTGCCTCTATACTTCCAGTCACATCTACGACACATCTTAGAACAATACATCCATTGTCTGCAGCTAACATGTTCGCCACATTTAGGACATTTTTTTCCCATTTCTTTTTTCCTCCTTTTCTGAATTTTCTTTCTTTTTTCTTATTAATACTAAGTTCTGACATTTTTAAATACTTTTGTTTGCAACGAATCCCCATTAACCACTTATTAGGGATATTTAATTCCTATATAAACAACCATACAACCATTATATAATTTACAATCCACATATGTAAAGATGCATGTAATGAGTGTATAAAAGAAAGTTTTTTGCAGTCTTTGCATTCGGATCTATAAACGAATGCCAACTTAAGAGTTTTTTTGTGCTTCTTGGACATATTCACGCTTCTGCAAAATAGGTGTTTTCTTTTTTATAGTTTTACTTTTATTAGTCATACTAGATATAGTAAAACTTACTATTTAAACCTTACGTTTATAAAGTATTACTACTATTAGTAATATTTATAAAATACGATTTCCTATATAGAATATGCCAGAAATTGAAATTCGTGTCAAGGGCTATAGGTGCAATAATTGTGGAGATGAATGGGTGCCTCGCTCTCAAAAAGAGAAGCCGCTTATTTGCCCCAAATGCAAGAGCGCCCGATGGGATTTACCTAAAAAAAGAGAAAAACTTAAAGGAAAGAAATAATTCAGAAGGGGATAATAATCCCTCCGTTTTAATCAAGTTTTGCGATAGTTTATAAAGGGATTTCAATAAGCTCTGTAAATTTTCCCTTGGAAACAATCGAAATTTTAAAAGGCTTTACAATTTTCTCGTCGATAATTTTTCCGTCACTCAGCCAGATTGCTTTAAACTGCTTGCAGAAAAAAGAGTGAATTGGCTGCCGCGTAGGTTCTTTGAAGATAAAAAAAAGCGGTGGAGGGTTTTTTCTGAACATTAATCCCCTCGCTCTTTTAAAAGCAGTATCGCATACCTCTGCCTCAATAACTTCCCCCCCAACTTTTATTTTCCTAAATTTTTTCATTTTACAAGTTCAATTACCAATAACATCACTATACTTTGATTCCCTTCTTGTAAGAATAGCATCACCTTTATCAAAATCAGGCTTATTAGAAGCATAATCAACATTCCTGTCAAGGAAGGATGCTCCAAATAGATTAGAGATTCTAATCTGGTCTACTTTAGCATCAAGAGGGAGATTTTCCCTTGCGCAATCTATATAAGATCTTAAAGAAAAAATCCTACCATCTCTAAATACAAAATGCCTGTGAATACCATCATCCTCTTTCTCTTTGCTTGCATGTTCAGAATCTAACAGCCAAACAGAATTTCCTCGGCAATGATTATTTAATCCTCTCTTTTCATAATTATTGCTCCACCAGTTACCAACTGTTCCAGTTATTAAAAGCCCACTATACAATAAAAATGAATAAATTGCTATCCTGCCACATTTTTTGGTTTGCATTTTATTCCTGATTAAAAGATTTCTTATTTAAATACTTTTCATTTTTTGGTTTTGCTTATACAGGGTATAAAGTTTATTTACATTTCTTTCATTAACTAAGTTGTGGTGTATAAACCCTCCGCCAAAAGATTTTGGGATGTGCATAAGTTCGTGTATCAGGACCTTATCCTGCTCTTCTCTGGACATCCTGTCAAATCTCTCTGAGATGACTTCGATGATATAAACTGCCTTAATGCCAAGGGCTTTCTGCCAGATTTTTGACAAGGCGTGGCATCTTGCTATTGTCCCTCTGGAGCCGCTTCCCCTGCTTCTAAATGCATAAACTCCGGAAAACCTGACATGTACCATGTTTATAGCCGTGGCTATATCTACTAACCTTGCCATGATATCCTCTGCACCTTCATATTTTATTGGCATCTTAAAATAAACTGCTCCTGAATCTAGGGTCATATCCATCTGTGTCAAAACCGAGTTTTGGATCGTAATCTCCTTGGTATCTCTCGGCTAATTGGTCTAATACCCAATCAAAAATTTTTTCACAATATTTTTTGGCTTTGGCTTTTTTATTTGAAGAACAAAGTCGAATTACTCTTTGAACATCGTTTTCATGAATCTCCAATTCTTGAACATCTCTTATCTCGTTTGCTATCACTCTCTGCAATCCTCTAAAACGCGATTTTAGTCTTTTAGGCTCTAATATCACCTCGGTCTGATCGATAGGAGGTTCGATTAATACAAAAACCATTGGAACATGGAGTATCTCTCTGTCCTTAGAATCAAAATAATAATAACCAATAACGGTCATCCTACCCTCGCAATTTTATTCCTTGATTTCAGGCCTTTAACCATTTTAATTTCTTTGCCAAAATGCTTCTTCAATAGTCTTAAAAGTTCAAAGTTTGCTTTGTTGTCTTCTGCCTTTTCTTTCAGGCTTGCAGTATACTTGCCCTCGGAAACTTTCTCTAATTCTTCTTTCTTAGCTCCAGGCTTAGCTCTTATCTCGATAATCATACCTATAAATAAAAGGCAATTTATTTAAACTTATCTTACCCTTAAGTAAAATGGAAATAGAGAAAGCTGCAGGAGTAATTATCTTCTACATCAAAGATGATGAGCCCTTATTCCTCATGCTGGAATATGAAACCTACTGGGGATTTGTCCGCGGGCAGATGGAAAAAAATGAGACAATAGAAGAGACTATAATAAGAGAAACAAAAGAAGAGGCGAATCTCTCAAATATAAAGATAGTAGAGGGGTTCAAAGAAATCCAGCAGTGGTTTTACAAGCTTAAAGGGGCGCTTAGGAGAAAATTTGCAACCTATCTTCTTGCAGAGATAACAGAAGAAGCTGCCAAAAACGTAAGAGTGAGCTTCGAGCATAAATCTTTCAGGTTCGTGAGGCTGGAGGAAGCTCTGAATTTAATGAGAATTGAAAATGAAAAAAAGATGCTTGAAAAAGCAGCCGCATTCATAAAAGAAAAAAGCAAGCAAAAAAAATTGTTTTAAAATATGAAAATTCAATTAGGAAACATTAGCCAGAACAATGGATTGAAAGAAGAGATAAAAGAAGCCAGATTTGACAAGTCTGCAATTTTCTTAATATTCTCAAATATTATAACAATATTTTTTGCAGTTTATGAAGGTTGGAGCCTGGCAACCCTAATGTTCATCTATTGGGCGCAAAGTGTTATAATAGGAGTATTTACATTTATAAAAATCCTTACATTAAAAAATTTCTCAACAGAAAATTTCCGCATAAACAACCGCCAAGTAGAACCCACCAATAGCACTAAATATATTACTGCATTTTTCTTTTTGTTCCATTATGGGATGTTTCATTTTGGATACCTAATCTTCCTCTTATCTTTGATTATCTCCCAGAAACAGATATCAATTCTTATAATCTTAACTGTGCTGGCTTCAATAGGAATATTTTTTGTAAATCACCTGTTTTCCTTCCTTTATCACAGAGAACAGGATTCTCAAAAAGTAAAAAACATTGGTACAATTACGTTTTTTCCCTACGCTAGGATAATCCCAATGCATCTTACAATAGTGTTCGGATTTTTCCTTGTGAAATCAGCAGCTGGATTAGTCTTCTTTTTGGTCCTCAAGACAATAGCAGATGTAATTATGCATTTATTTGAGCATAAAGTTTAATATGATAAATAAAATAAAAAACAATGTTTTTCAGCTCTATTTCAAAGAGTTTGGAAGCTGCGTCTATCTGCTCTTATTGAATGGCCTTAGGGTGTTAGTTGATACTTCCTCAAAAGAAAATAAAGAAGAGCTTTTAAAAGACTTACAAGAATTAGATATTAAACCAGAAGAAGTTAACATTATACTTTTAACACATACTCACTGGGACCATACAGGCAACCTGCCTGTTTTTAAAAATGCAGAAATTTATGATGCAAACAATATAGATAAACTAACGTTAGAAAAAATTAAGGTTATTAAGACTCCCGGACATACTAAAGACAGCCGGTGTTTCCTCTATCAGGATATTTTGTTTTCAGGAGATACAATCTTTCATAATGGAGGAAGGGGCAGGACAGACTTGCCAGGAGGAAGCGAAAAAGAAATCTTAAACTCAATTGAAAAACTAAATAAAATTAAATATAAAATTTTATGCCCTGGGCATGTTGATTAAATTAGTCTATTCTTAAGAATTTCTATTGTTTCTATATTGTGCAGGATTTTCTTTAAACATATTTGTTGTTACTACTTCTTTTCTCCAGAAATCAATAACTTCTCTCCCGCATATAGCCCAATGATAAAATTCCTGCTCCCGCCCTATTAGATTAAAAATTCTAACACACCTGTCCATATCAGAAAGGTTATCATTTAAACAAAATGCATTTTTTTCTGTTATATTTGTTATTCTTACATTAGAACCTGCTTCTCTAAAAAGAGAGTTATAGGATTCAACAACAATATTTCCTTGCTCTTCAACTTTGGGGGATACGCTATACAAATTTTGCAGTGCACATCCTATTGAAGGAACATAGGCACTAAGAACAGTTGTTTCTCTTGATAAAGTTGTTGCTATTGGGTTATATCTTCCTGTTCCTCTTTCAACTTTGTCTACTAATGAGCCAAATCCTACTAAACCTCTTCCCAATTCCATATTTTCAAGAATCTTTGCAATATTTTCTATTGTTAAATCCTGATGGGCTGTTACTGGATTGCTTCCAACTCTTAAAACTGCGCACGTTAATGGATCAACCATGGGGGAGATTACAGCAGGAGGCTCCTCAGGATACCATACTCCTTCTGAGTTCAGCGCTGTTCTAACAGCTTGCCCAAATCCAAATACTTTGTTGGTATAGAACTTATGCAGTTTTTCAACTCCTTTACCAGCCCTATCACTATGATTTAATTGTAATGTTTTAAGAATGTTAAAATAATGGGCTAATTCTTTTGTTGCACCATAATACCCTTCTATCGGATGCTCTTGTAATTTTAGTCCTGTTTCTTTAAGTGCCTGCTCTGCAAAAGGAATTATCTCGGTTTCAACTTTTTGCATGCTCTCTCTAACGAGTTTATCAGCAATTCTAAAAAATGTAAGATTATCTATACATACCATTATTCAATAATTAAATGTTTAAATTTTTTATTTCCCATATCTTCCTTCGTAATCAGATTTTGCATTTTCATATGCTCTTTTGTCTTGCTCATATTTTCTCTCTGCTTCTAAAATTGGGACCAGGGTTTCACTTAACAATTTTTTATGTTCATCATCGAGTTTCTTTTTATCTGAAATTCTAGTCATAATACTCTTACTTTCTTGTTCCAACAGATGAGTTTTTTCTTTTTCTATACTCCTAAAATTCATTTCTGATTGCCTGAACCGAGACTCTAAGCTTTTTACTAAGCTGTAATTTCTTTGTTTTTCTTCTTCTCTTTGGTATGCTGCAGTTTCTTGTTGGGGTGTATACCTTGGAAGAAGAGATGTTTTTGATTCAATCTGCTCTTCAGGTATGACCTTAAGAGGATAATTTCCAGCTGGCTCTACTCTTTCGTACTGCGCTGTAACTATTCTTGATGGAGCTGGTTGCGGGTAGGTTCTTTCAGATGAAGATGGAGGAGAAGTTAGATACGAAGCAGACGCCTGAATGCTTCTTGAGTCTTTTTGTAGTTCTTTCAATACAGCATCTGTGACGCTAAAACCAGTGGTAGGCTCAATAAGCATCTTATCAATTACCCAAACACCCAAAACATGCCCGCATCCAGAATTAAATAAAAGCCCTGTGCTGACTATCGCTGTTCCTAAAATCTGTTTTAGTGTTCTCTTTTCCATTTTAAAATTTTATTTTAGGGATTCTAAGATTGAACTATATGCTTTTTCATAGTCTCCATTTAGGATTAGTTGGACATTTTCTTGATATTGCTTCTTATATCCATTTGCCTCATTGGAGTTTAGTTTAGTTGAAACTAGATAAATTGCACTAATTCCCAGTCCAATAGTAATTAAAGCTGCTATAGCTTTTTTATGAAATATATGTTCTAACCTTCTTTCGCGAGGCCTTGCATACCCTCTTCTAGCATTAAATTCGAGTGGTGGCACGTAGTTATCTCCTGGCGGAGCAGGCCTAACAGGTTTTTGCTTAGGTGGAACTACTCTTTCTTCCGGTTTTACAGCGACTTCTTTTTTCTTAAAACTAATATCTTCTTCAACAGGGTCTCCCCTATCTAACTTTCTAATAACAGTTGCTATTTCTCTTTCTGAGAGAGTTTTCATAAAAAAATTAATTCCTGCCAAATC
>MFWN01000020.1:21018-22717 GCA_001786395.1 Candidatus Pacearchaeota archaeon RBG_13_36_9 | reverse complement strand
TATTTTTTTAAAAAAGAACTGTATTCCTAATAAATCCCCTATCGGGTCGCTAGCCTTGGACTGCTCTATTACTCTGGCAACTATCTCCTCATCAATTTCCCTTAAGAAAGATTTTGTCAGCATCTCATATTTTGGGTCTAACCTTCTCCATAAGGGAGATTTTAAGGGTGTTCCATCTAAAGTTCTATTCTCTGATGTTATTCTCTCTAGATTAATCCTTGTTTCTTCTATATCTTTACTTATCTCCATTTTCTATTTCATTAAGGGTTAGATAAGGATTACATCCTCCTCTACACCTATCCTCTGTTCTTCTGGGCCTTATCCCATCTCCTGAAAGAAAACTCATAGTTAAAGGAGGTTTTTCTAACCTCCTTAGCCTCTGGACCATTAAAGTTCCTGCAATTTGATTGGGCGGAAGCAAACTTGGGTCAATAATACAATCATGCTCTCTTTGTTTCTTCTTCCCCTCTTTTTTTGCTTGTAGTTCTTTTATAGCATCACCCTTAAGAGAACCAAGAAATTGGCAATCTAAACATGCTGTTTTCCCAGGAACATATGTAAAAACACGGGAGGTAAATTTGCCAGTTCGCCCGTCTATATAAGGGATTCCTCTCTTAAAAGCCAGCATATTCAAGACTGCTCTGGTATAAAGATTATCTACACACCCTAAAAGAACATCAATTTTATGTTTTTCTAAAAAACCCAAAGATTCTGGAGTTATTCTTCCTTCTAAACTTATAAAATTGCTTTTTTCAGTTCCAAAGTTATCTGATATATCTCTTAGTCTAAAGCATAATATTGAAGATTTTTTCCTGTTAGCCAGTTTATCATAGTCGTAATATAAAATCTGCCGAGTCAGGTTTCTGTCTTCAACAGCATCAAAATCAGCTATAAACAGATTTCTTACCCCATTTAGGGCTAGTCCAATTCCTGCAAAAGTCCCGATTCCGCCTGCGCCAACCATTAAAACATTTTTATCTAGATAAATTGGAACATCTGAATTATTATACTCAAGATTTTCTGATTCAACATCTCCCTTTAGAGGCATCAATACTTTTCTCATCTCATCTAAAATTATAGATGCTAAAATAGAGCTGTTCAGCTTACCTTCATTTTCATTATCAAATTCTGAAGTTTTAAAGACAATTTCCCCTAATTTATCAGGTTCTCTGCCACTATTTCTGAAAAAAGATAATCCATTCACCCTAGAAAAACCAACAAAAACTGGGATATTGTTTCTTTTTCCATATTCTAGGCAAAAATACTGTGATTCTGAGCTATTAGAAACATCTACTATGACCTGGGGTTTACGAGAGGTAGTTTCTGAGAATACTTCATTAGCTATATCCTTATTGGAGATTCTTGCGTTATGAGAGTATACTCTTACATTATCATTTAAGTGAGCAATGTAATTTTCAATATCTCCCTTAAATCCAAAAATCCTCGCATCTCCAATGATACCCCCCGTCAAAAGAATTTTTTCTATTCCTAAAGCAGCCGAGCCCCCTGCAAGAAAAGACATTAAAGCAGGAGCAGATGCTCCTCCAACTATTGAAACATAAGCATTTTGCAATTTTTCTTGTTTCCATCCAGGGATTCCATAATGGTTAGCATATCTTTCTCTGTTCATATTCTAGCTAGCTCCTAGGAAATAACTTTTTACTCTTCTTCTAACTTCTTCTACTAATTCCTCATGAGA